>NZ_CP085154.1:2423898-2726885 GCF_022788695.1 Pseudosulfitobacter sp. DSM 107133 | reverse complement strand
GGCCCGCATCAACGCAGTGTTGCCCGTGGGCTGGTGCCACGGCGACCGCTATAACGCGGAACAATGGGAAGGGCCCGAGCGCTATTGCTAGCGCTTGGAGCTTGCGCACAAGGGCCAAGCCCGCTATACGCGCGCCTGTCAGCAAGGTGAATACACCGCAAGGCATCGAGATGAGCAGGGTCGGAACCATCCGGCCCTCTTTGTTTTGAGTTCACCTGACCAACGAAACCCGCAAGACCGGCGGAGACAACCGCACGGCCCGAAAACAAAACGTAGATTAGGAAACCAGAGACCACATGGCTCAATCAACATCTATGGAGGAATTCGAAGCCCTCCTGAACGAAAGCTTCGAAATGGACACGCCCGAAGAAGGGTCTGTCGTAAAAGGCAAAGTCATCGCAATTGAAGCGGGCCAAGCCATCATCGACGTCGGCTACAAGATGGAAGGCCGCGTTGACATCAAAGAATTTGCAGATCCCGGTGAACAGCCCAAAATCGCCCCCGGCGATGAGGTCGAAGTGTTCCTGCGTCAGGTCGAAAACGCGCGTGGCGAAGCCGTCATCAGCCGCGAAATGGCCCGTCGTGAAGAAGCATGGGATCGTCTGGAAAAAGCTTACGCCGACGACGCCCGCGTCGAAGGTGCGATCTTTGGTCGTGTCAAAGGCGGCTTTACCGTTGATCTGGGCGGCGCCGTTGCGTTCCTGCCCGGTTCGCAGGTTGACGTGCGCCCCGTGCGTGACGCAGGCCCGCTGATGGGTCTGAAGCAACCCTTCCAGATCCTGAAAATGGACCGTCGTCGTGGCAACATCGTTGTATCGCGTCGCGCCATCCTGGAAGAATCGCGTGCCGAACAGCGCGCCGAAGTCATCGGCAACCTGACCGAAGGTCAGACCGTCGAGGGCGTGGTCAAGAACATCACCGAATACGGTGCGTTCGTTGATCTGGGCGGTGTTGACGGCCTGCTGCACGTCACAGACATGGCATGGCGCCGGGTCAACCACCCGTCGGAAATCCTGTCGATCGGTGAAGCGATCAACGTTCAGGTCATCAAGATCAACAAAGAAACCCACCGCATTTCGCTGGGCATGAAGCAACTGCAGGAAGATCCGTGGGATCTGGTGGCTGCCAAGTACCCGCTGGAATCGGCGCACACCGGCCGCGTGACCAACATCACCGACTACGGTGCATTTGTTGAGCTGGAGCCCGGTGTTGAAGGTCTGGTTCACGTTTCGGAAATGTCCTGGACCAAGAAGAACGTGCACCCCGGTAAAATCGTGTCCACCTCGCAAGAGGTTGAGGTCATGGTTCTGGAAATCGACAGCGCCAAGCGTCGCGTTTCGCTGGGTCTGAAACAGACCATGCGCAACCCGTGGGAAGTGTTTGCAGAAACACACCCCGAGGGCACCGAAGTCGAAGGCGAAGTCAAGAACATCACCGAATTCGGTCTGTTCGTGGGGCTGCCCGGCGACATCGACGGCATGGTTCACCTGTCCGACCTGTCCTGGGACGAGCGCGGCGAAGACGCCATCCAGAACTACCGCAAGGGCGACATGGTTCAGGCCGTTGTTTCGGAAGTTGACGTCGAGAAAGAGCGCATCTCGCTCTCGATCAAAGGCGTCGGTGGCGACAAGTTCGCCGAAGCGGTTGGCGGCGTGAAGCGCGGCTCGATCGTGACCGTGAACGTGACCGCGATCGAAGAAGGCGGCATCGAAGTGGAATATGAGGGCATGAAATCCTTCATCCGCCGCTCCGACCTGTCGCGTGACCGTGCCGAGCAACGCCCCGAGCGCTTTAGCGTTGGCGACAAGGTTGATGTGCGCATCACCAACGTCGACAACAAATCGCGTCGTCTGGGTGTGTCGATCAAGGCACGCGAAATCGCAGAAGAGAAAGAGGCCGTCGAACAGTATGGTTCCTCCGACTCGGGCGCATCGCTGGGCGACATTCTGGGCGCCGCGCTGAAAGGCGACGACTGATCACTGATCCGGCCCTGCCTTCGGGCAAGAGCTATATCATCTGACATAGGGCCTCGCATCTTCGGATGCGGGGCCTTTTTGCTGACCGAATCAATGCGTCACAAGACGGCGCTGTTTTGAACCTTGCCGTGCCTAACTGGTGGGCGCGGGGGCCAAAACGCAAATTTCTCACCCGAAACAGCGTCTTCGCCCTGCAAAATCTTGCCTGCTGCTTGCGCTACCTGTTTCCGCAACCGATTTTTGTTCCTATAGTCACGACTTGTGACACGCGCGAATAACGCCCGGGGGGGACACATATGATCCGGTCTGAACTTATTCAGAAAATCGCTGACGAAAATCCGCACCTCTATCAGCGTGACGTCGAACGGATTGTGAATACAATTTTCGAAGAAATCACCGGCGCCATGGCAAACGGTGACAGGGTCGAGCTGCGCGGCTTTGGCGCATTCTCGGTCAAACAGCGCGATGCGCGTGTGGGACGGAACCCGCGGACGGGTGAAACCGTTCATGTAGAAGAAAAGCATGTGCCGTTCTTCAAAACCGGCAAACTGCTTCGCGACCGACTGAACGGAAACGACTAAATGCGCTATATTCGCTATGCCTGTATTGCGGTCTTTGCGATCGCCCTGGTTGCTGTTGCCCTTGCGAACCGCGGGATTGTGACGCTGAAGGTGTTGCCAGATGAAGTGGCAGGCTATTTTGCGGTGAACCCGTCCATTCAACTGCCGCTGTTTCTGGTGATCTTTCTGGGGATTATTGTGGGCCTGCTGGTCGGCTTTGTCTGGGAATGGATGCGCGAACACGCTGTGCGCGCCGAGGCGTCGCGCAAGGGACGCGAAGTGCGCAAGCTGGAACGCGAAGTCAAACGCCTGAAAGGCGAAAAGCACGAAGGCAAGGACGAGGTTCTGGCCCTGCTGGACGAAGCGGGCTGACGCGCGCTTATGTCAGGTGACATAGCTGTAAAAGTCTGCGGACTGGCCAAACCGGCCGATATCGCCGCTGCGGCGGCGGCGGGGGCCGTGTATTGCGGCTTTGTGTTCTTTGCCAAATCCCCTCGCAATATTTCCTTTGAAACGGCGGCTGCACTGGCGGTTGATGCGCCGGTTGGGCTGGCCAAGGTGGCGCTGACGGTCAACGCCGATGACGCGTTTCTGGATGCCTTGGTGGCGCAGGTGCCGTTGGACATGTTGCAACTGCACGGCAGCGAACCCCCCGCGCGGGTGGCCGAGGTTCAGGCGCGCTATGGTCTGCCGGTGATGAAGGCGGTGGGCGTGGCCGATGCCGGTGATCTGGCGGTGCTCGACAGTTATCTGACGGTGGCCGATCAAATTCTGGTCGACGCCAAACCGCCACGCACCGCCGAACTGCCCGGCGGCAACGGACTGTCCTTTGACTGGCGGCTGATTGCGGGCCGTCGCTGGCCGGTGCCATGGATGCTGGCGGGCGGGCTGACACCGGACAATGTGGCCGAAGCTATCCGCGTCACCGGCGCACGTCAGGTCGATGTGTCATCCGGTGTCGAATCCGCGCCGGGAGTCAAGGACGCGGCAAAGATTGCAGCCTTTTGCCAGACGGCCCATGGCGCGTTGAATCCGGCCTGATCCGCGTCAGTACAGGCCTGAAGCGGCCTTGCAGGAACGGCTAGTCCTTTACACGCAGGGCGCTGAAAGCTAGGTCCAAGGCAACATCAGACAGGAGCAGCCCCGATGGCGAATGATCTCTTCAATTCCTTTATGACCGGCCCCGACGAACAGGGCCGCTTTGGCGATTTCGGCGGGCGGTTTGTCTCGGAAACGCTGATGCCGCTGATTCTGAGCCTTGAGGAAGAATACGAGAAGGCCAAGACCGACGAAAGTTTCTGGGCCGAGATGAACGACCTGTGGACCCATTACGTTGGCCGCCCGTCGCCGCTGTATTTTGCAGAACGGCTGACCGATCATCTGGGCGGTGCCAAAGTGTACATGAAGCGTGACGAGCTGAACCACACCGGCGCGCACAAGATCAACAACGTGTTGGGCCAGATCATTCTGGCGCGCCGCATGGGCAAGACGCGGATCATCGCGGAAACCGGTGCGGGCCAGCACGGTGTGGCCACGGCCACGGTCTGTGCCAAGTTCGGTTTGAAATGCGTGGTCTACATGGGGGCGCACGATGTTGAACGTCAGGCGCCCAACGTGTTCCGTATGCGTCTGCTGGGTGCTGAAGTGGTGCCGGTGACCTCGGGCCGAGGCACGTTGAAGGATGCAATGAACGACGCGCTGCGCGACTGGGTGACCAACGTGCGCGATACGTTCTACTGCATCGGCACCGTGGCGGGTCCGCACCCGTATCCCGCGATGGTGCGTGATTTTCAGGCCATCATCGGCAAGGAAGTGCGCGAACAGATGGATGCTGCCGAAGGGCGTTTGCCCGACACGCTGGTTGCGGCCATCGGTGGTGGTTCGAACGCCATGGGGCTGTTCTTTCCCTTCCTTGACGACACGGATGTGAACATCATCGGCGTCGAAGCCGGTGGCAAGGGCGTGAACGCCAAGATGGAGCACTGCGCGTCGCTGACGGGCGGCCGCCCCGGCGTGCTGCACGGCAACCGCACCTATCTGTTGCAGGATGACGATGGCCAGATTCTGGAAGGGTTCTCGATCTCGGCGGGCCTGGATTATCCCGGCATCGGCCCTGAACACGCATGGCTGCACGAGATCGGGCGGGCAAAATACGTCAGCATCACCGATGTCGAGGCGCTGGAAGCCTTCCAGCTGTGTTGCACGCTGGAAGGGATCATTCCCGCGCTGGAACCCAGCCACGCGCTGGCCCATGTGATGAAGCTGGCACCGACCTTGCCTGCCGATCACATCATCTGCATGAACATGTGCGGGCGCGGCGATAAGGACATCTTTACCGTGGCCAAGGCGCTGGGATTCGAGATGGGGAATTTCGGCTGAACTGACAGCGGGTTGGGGGCGCTGCCCCCGGCGCTGTGCGCCTCCCCCGGAGTTTATTCGGCAAGATGAAGTTGAAGGCCCGCGCTTTAGGAAGCGTGGGCCTTTAATACGTCCAGCGGCACGATGTCGAGGGCGCGCTGGTGGGTGGAGTTGAGTGCCACATCAGGCGCGCAGCCTTCGTCGTGCGCTTGCAGGAAGCGCGCGGCGCACAGGCACCAGCTGTCACCGGGTTTCAGCCCGTCAAAGCCGTATTCCGGGCGCGGGGTGCTAAGGTCGTTGCCGACGTATTTGGAATAGGCAAGGAATTCGGCTGTCATGACCGCACACACCGTGTGGCTTCCGTGATCGGCGGCACAGGTGTTGCAATGGCCGTCTCGGAAAAAGCCTGTCAGCGGCGTTGTGCTGCAAGGGCTAAGTGGCTGGCCCAGCACGTTGATCGGGTCGTCAGGTTCCATCAGTTGTCTCCGTTGCCTGTGTCAGGATGCGCAGCATGTCGATGTTCGAGGTGTTTATACCGTCGTCTTTGAATTTCCGGTCGGCGGCAGTGACGACAATCACCACATCGGCAGCCATGTCGATGTAGAGATATTGGCCGTAGACGCCAAGGCCGGTCACTTCCTGCCCCGGAACCGCCCCCACAGGCACCCACCACTGGTAGCCATAGCCGATCTTGCCGGGGGCGGTGTTGGCCGTGGGGCGGATTGCGGTGTCGATCCAGTCAGCGGGCACGATTTGTTTGCCTTGCCATTGGCCGTCTTGTTCAATCATCTGGCCAAATCGGGCATAGTCGCGGGTGCGTATGTTCAAGCCGCCCAACACAAAGGCGACGCCGACGCCGTCGGTCAAATAGTAAGGGGTCGCCTCGAAGCCCAGCGGCGCAATGATCTTTTCCGACATTAGCGATGGAATGTCGCGGCCCGTGGCTCCGCGGATCACCATGCCCAGCACATGGGTGTCGATCGACGTGTATTGCATCTGGGTGCCAGGGGCGGTGAAGGTCTCGGTCAGGCTGGCGGCAAAGTCGTCCATCTTGCCACCAAGCGCCAGCACTCGGCCCATACGGTTGATGTCGCTGTCGTAGTCCAGATAATCTTCGTCAAAGGTCACGCCCGAGGACATTTGCAGCACGTTGCGAATGCTGGCCCCGTCATAGGCGCTGCCCGCCAAAAGCGGCGCATATCGGGTGACCGGATCGTCAAGCGAGGCGATGGTGCCGTCTGCGACCAGAATGCCCATCAGCGCGGACAGAAAGCTTTTGGCGACCGACCAGCTGATGCGCAGATCGTTCCGGGTGGTGCCAAGGTAGTAATCCTCGTAGACGATTTTCCCGTCCTTGAGGATCAGCAGCGAGGTCAGCGCGCGGTCTTTGATCCAGGTGTCAGCGCCGGCGGGCAGGGTCATGGGCACGCCGTAGGGCAGGGGCGAGACCGGCCCGTCGCCGCGCGGGATTTCGCGCCACAGAAAGGCGTCGTTCATATGGCTGAAGTTGTTCACGATCCTGTCTTCGGCGAACAGGCTGTTCACCGCCAGCAGACGGGTGATTTCTTCGCGTTTCCAAAAGCCTGTGACGGCTGCGGCCAGCACGGCCACAAGCAGGATACGAAGTGTCCATTTCAGGATCGTGCGCATGAATGTCCCCCTTGGTGTTGGCCAGCAGTGAAGCACGGTGCAAGGGGCGGGGCAAACCCTATGTGGGGCCGGTCCAGTTGACCCAGCGTCCGTGAAAATCGGCGCGCCCCAGCGTCAGGCGCAGATCCCCCGGCCACAGGCGCAGGGTCAGCGCGGCCCCGACCGCGCCGGTGACATCGCCATCGGTTTCCATCGACAGCCAGGCCAGCGGGCGCGTCGATGTTGCCCGTGCGCCCGCGGCTTCGATCAGGGCGGTGCCGCGCGCCTGAACAGCGGCGGGGAAATACTGCCAGGCAACTGTGTGCTGGATCAGGTGCATCTGGCCCTCGGGTTGGTCCGTCAGGCGTTGTTCAAGCCAGTCGATAGCATCGCCGCGTGCGATCTCTGCGTCAAAGACAGCAGCGGCCGCGCGGGTGCGGGCCAGACGCTCGGGCTGGTCGGCCCACAGATATGCGGTCAGGCGCAGCAGATCGTCTGCATCGCGTGGGTTCAGCGGGTTCAGATCAACACCGGCGCGGCTGGCGATTTGCGGCACGTTCGCGGGGGGCAGCGGGCCGGTCCAGTCGGGCGACAGGGTCAGGGCGGGATCGGCAGGGCCAAAGGTGGTGCCGTCGATGTGCAGGGCAAAGCGATCCCACATCAGGTTCAGCCCGCCGGACGCGCCCAACTCGCTGAGCATCACCGGCGGGTCGAAATGCTGGCACGCCACGCAGGCCCCTGCAATCAGCGCGCCAGAGCGGCGGACTTCGTTGGTTTGCGGCGGACTGTCGACCCAGTTCAGAAGAAAGGTTTCGTGTTCGGACAGGGCCGCCAGAACAGCCGCGCGCAGGGTGGTGTCGTCGGCGGTGTTGGGCGGATAGCTGGCAGCCAGCTGCGGGCTGCGCCCCGACAAAACCAACGCATGCAATCCACCTGCAACCCGCAGCGGCAGGGAGTGGCCCGAGGGGCCGATATCGCCGGTAAAGCCCGCAAGTTTACGCCCCAACGCGCTGTCGGCGGGCCAGTCTGTCGCCAGAAGGGTCAGCAGGCGTTGCATGAATGGCGAATCGATCCGGCCGCAGGATTCAGCCTGATTGCGAAAGGCGTCTGAAAGGGTCATCTGAAGCGTTCCATCAGTTTTTGCAGGGCCGAAAGTGGCGCTTCGGGTTCTGGCTCTGGCGCGGTTTTCGACGTGGGCTTGCGCGCCTCTGGCTTGCTATGCTGGCTTTTGTCGCCGGTGCCTGAACGCGGCGGCGAAACACGCAGGGCGACGGCGTTCATGAACTTGGCCGGATCGCTCTGTGCCAGATACTGCGCCCCGTCCGACACGCCGCGCAGCACGTCGTCCAGCCAGTCCTGATCGGCCTTGGCAAAGTCGTGCAGCACAAAGCCCGGAACACGGTCCTTGTGCCCCGGATGGCCGACGCCCAGCCGCACGCGGCCATAGTCTGCCCCCAGATGCGCATGGATCGAGCGCAGACCGTTGTGGCCTGCATGACCGCCGCCTTGCTTGAAACGCACCTTGCCGGGGGCCAGGTCGATTTCGTCGTGCAGCACGATCACGTCCTCAGGTTCCAGTTTGTAGAACTGCGCAGCGGCAATCACCGACTGGCCCGAATTGTTCATGAACGTCTCGGGTTTCAGCAGCACGACGCGGTCGCTGCCAAAGCGGCCTTCGATCACCTGCCCCTGAAACTTTGATTTCCACGGGCCAAAGCTGTGATCCGCCGCGATCCGGTCCAGACACATGAAGCCGATGTTGTGGCGGTGACCTGCGTATTTGGCGCCCGGATTGCCCAGACCGACGATCAGTTTCATCAACGGCTCCTTTGGATGTTGCGGCGCAGCATAAGGGCAGGGCGCGGGCGGGTCCAGTCAGGGTGTGGACCGGGGGAGAGACGAAACTGCACCGAAGGCCCAAACGCAAAACGGGGCCCCGAAGGACCCCGTTTCAAAACACTGAGGTGGCCGCGACTTATGCGTCGGCGTCCACTTCGGTTGCGGGCACTTCGTCAGCGGCCACGTCATCTTCGTCATCCGACTGCGAGGCCAGACCGGAAGGCGCCGAGATTTGTGCGATGACAAAATCACGGTCAATCGTGGGCTTCGAACCTTCGGGCAGTTTCACCGAAGAAATGGTGATGCTGTCGCCGATTTCGATTTCCGACACGTCGATGGTGATGTGATCGGGAATGTCGCCTGCGGTCACAACCAGTTCGACTTCGGGGCGGATCATGCTCAGAACGCCGCCGTGCTTCAGGCCGGGCGATGTTTCTTCGCCAACCACTTCAACCGGAATGAACAGGTTGATCTTGGTGGTGCGGCGCAGACGCATGAAATCGACGTGAGTCGGCAGGTCTTTGACAACATGGCGCTGAACGTCGCGGCAGATAACGCGCACGTCGTCATGGCCTTCGACCTTCATGTTGAACAGCGTCGCCTTGAAGCGGCCCGCTTTCAGCATTTTCAGCAGTTTGTTGAAAGGGATGTTGATGGGCAGCGGGTCAACGTCGCCACCAAAAACAATGCCCGGAACCATGCCGTCGCGGCGTGCCTGACGAGCGGCGCCCTTGCCTGTCCCCGTCCGTTCCAGAGCTTCGAGATCAGGAATCTCTCCAGCCATAGTCATTCTCCAATATATAAGAGCAGGGTGCCTCCAAGGCTGCCACCCCGCGTGAAGTCGCGCGTATAGACCGGATCGGGTGCCGTGAAAAGGGGGTATTTGCGCGACTTCGTCCCGCAGTGCCTTGCACCGCTGCGTGGCGCGCGGCAGCGCACCGATCATGGGCCTGCGACGGAGCTGATGCAAGCGGCTTTGGGCGCGGTGACTGCAATGGTCTGGTCAGCCAGGGCCGGGGGCTGCGGGTGTCGTTGTACATGATCGGCGCGCTGCTTGTTTGGGCATCAGCGATGTTGATGCCGATCATTGCCGCGCAGTCAGTCGACGGGCGTCACCAGATGGCCGCCAGACTCTATTATGCGCTCGTACAGCGCAAATTCGTCAGCCCTTGCTGCGCGCAGCTTGGCTTCGACTTCTGCTGACAGCGGTGCCGCCGCAGGGGGCGAGACGTTTTTCTGCTTCAGCGTGACCTCTTCGCCAAAGGCGTTTGTCAGAAAGGCGCGGAACACCGGCTGGCGTTCATAGGCGAACAGATGGGTGACCAGAACCGCGCCCTTGCCCGAGGTGACAAAGTTGAACTGGCTGCCAATGCCGGCAAAGGGCGGCGGATCGTCCGAAATTACCGCCAGAACGAAATCATCAAAGCTGCATCCGTTGGTGCTGGCAGGCGTGCCTTTTTGCCGTGGCCCGCTGCGATACCGATACCAGCTGCGGATTTGCTCGACGGGGTCGCGCATGACCGCCATCGTTTCCACGCTCAGGTTAAAGGTATCGGCCAGAAACGGCGCGACCTTGTTGTGAAAGCGCGCGGCGGTCAGATGTTTGCGCCGCTTCGACAGAATCATGTCGGCGCGCGAACGCAGCGCCATTTCAAAGGCGGTCGTGCCGGTTTTGGGGACGGCAAGAAAGGCAAGCTTCTGTTCTGAAAAAACCAGCATGACCCAGCCTTAGCCTGTCAGTGCCCGTCTTGCCAGCGGCCCTGAAAATCTTCGGGGATCAGCAGGTTGTGGCGTCCCAGATTTGCAACATTTGTCTCGCCGCACAGGGCCATGGTGACGTCCAGCTCGCGGTGAATGACCTCAAGCGATTTGGTAACACCTTTCTGCCCCATCGCGCCCAACCCGTAGACAAAGGCCCGGCCAATAAAGGTGCCGGTGGCCCCCATCGCCAGCGCCTTCAGCACGTCCTGACCCGAACGGATACCGCTGTCGAGATGCACCTCGACCTGATCGCCCACTGCGTCCAGGATCGCGGGCAGGGCGCGGATCGAGGACAGCGCCCCGTCCAGCTGTCGCCCGCCGTGGTTGCTGACCACAATCGCATCTGCCCCGACTTTCAGTGCCATCCTGGCGTCTTCGGCGTCCAGAATGCCCTTGAGAATCACCTTGCCGCCCCATTCTTCCTTGAGCTTGGCAATCTTGTTCCAGTCCAGCGAGGGGTCGAACTGCTCTGCAGTCCATGAACTGAGTTGGGACGTATCGCTGATGCCTTTGACGTGGCCCACGATATTGCCGAACTCGCGCCGTTTGGCCCCCAGCATCTCGATGCCCCAGGCCCATTTGGTTGCCAGGTTGGCCATGGTCTTGAGCGTCAGTTTGGGCGGGGCGGACAGGCCGTTTTTCAGGTCCTTGTGGCGCTGGCCCAGAATTTGCAAATCCAGTGTGATTACCAGCGCCGAACACTTCGCATCCTTGGCGCGCTGGATCAGGCGGCTGACGTAATCTGTGTCGCGCATCGTATACAGCTGGAACCAGAAGGGGGCGGTTGTCGCCTCGGCGACGTCCTCGATCGAGTTGATCGACATGGTCGAGAGGGTGAACGGCACGCCAAAAGCTTCGGCGGCACGGGCGGCTTTGATCTCGCCATCGGCATGCTGCATTCCCGTCAGCCCGACGGGGGCAAGGGCCACTGGCATCGCCACATCCTGCCCGATCATCTGGCTTTTGGTGCTGCGCCCCGACATGTCCACAGCCACGCGCTGGCGCAGGCGGATGTCATCGAAATCGGACGAATTGTCGCGAAACGTCTGCTCGGTCCACGACCCGCTTTCGCAATAATCATAGAACATGCGCGGCACGCGGCGTTCGTAAATACGTTTGAGATCGGCAATTTCGGTGATGACAGGCATGAGTTTCCCCTGAATTGGTCATTTTTGGTTACCAATTTTTGAATTTCAGATCAATTGCAAAAATGGAATCGCTTGATTGGTTCGATATCGCGCTATATATGGTGCGATATCGAACTATATGAGGATGCGATCATGTCACTGACCCGAAGACAAACCCTTTCCCTGATCGGGGGCGGCACCATATTGGCCGCAACAGCTGCCGGTGCCGGTTTTGTCAGCACCCGCACCCCGACGCGGGCCTTGCAACCCTGGCAACAGGCGGGGCGCTATGATGATGTGCGCCTGAACGCGCTCAGCTTCGCGCTGCTGGCTCCGAACCCGCACAACCTGCAACCGTGGCAGGTGGCGCTGGAGGGCGATGATGCGCTGCTTTTGCACCGCGATCCGACACGCCACCTGCCGGAAACCGATCCCTTTGACCGGCAGATCACCATCGGGCTGGGCTGTTTTTTGGAACAGATGGTGTTGGCGGCAGGGGCGGCAGGATATGCCGTTGACCTGACCCTGTTCCCGCAGGGCCCGGACGGACCGGTTGCCCATGCCGTCTTTGGCGCGGGCGGCGCCGCCGACCCGTTGGCCGCCCATATCCTTGCGCGCCGGTCCTGCAAGGAGCCCTTTGAGGACAAGGCCGTGCCCGCTCCTCTGGCCCGCCAACTTGAAGCATATGCGGACATTTACACCGACGCACCCAGCGTTCAGGCGCTGACATCGCTGACGTGGGACGCCTGGCTGGTCGAAGCGATGACCCCGCGCACCATGCAGGAAAGCGTGGACCTGATGCGTTTTGGCAAGGCCGAGATCAACGCAAACCCCGATGGCATCGACCTGGGTGGACCGTTTCTGGAATCGCTGATGTTGCTGGGGGTCGTCAGCCGCAAGGTGCAGGCCGATCCCGCCAGCACCGGATTCAAGCAGGGGATAGAACTCTATCGGGCAATGTTGCAGGCAACGCCGGCCTATGCGGTTCTGACCTCTCCCACCAACACCCGCACCGATCAGATCGACGCGGGCCGCCGCTGGCTGCGTCTGAACCTTGCGGTCACCGGGCTGGGGCTGTCGCTGCATCCGGTCAGCCAGGCCTTGCAGGAGTATCCCGAAATGGCCGATCACTACGCCACCGCCCACAATCTTCTGGCTCCGCAGGGACATACAGTTCAAATGCTGGGACGGCTGGGCTATGGTCCGTCACGCGCACCCAGCCCGCGCTGGCCACTGGAGACCAAACTCATTGACCGAACCTGACGATCCGCTCTTGCTGTTCGAGATTTTCAACGAGATCGGGATTATCGAACAGCTCAGCCGCGCCTTGCTTGAGGCGCAGCTGCCGTCAGGGTTGATTGCCCCGCATTTCGCTGTGCTGAACCATTTGATGCGACGCGGCGACGGGGCGGTGCCGATCGACATGGCACGCGCTTTTCAGCTGCCCAAAACATCCATGACACATACGTTGCGCGGGCTGGCGGCACATGGGCTGGTGGAGTTGCGGGCAAACCCCGACGACGGCAGGTCAAAGCGGGTGTGGCTGACGCCGCAAGGGCGGGCGCTGCGCGACCAGACCATCGCGCGGCTTGCACCAGAGCTTGCCAAACTCTCCGCAGGGTTCGACACCGTGCGGCTGCTTGAGATCCAGCCGGTGCTGAGCGCGTTGCGCGCCTATATGGACGCCGCGCGCGACTAGCAACTGTATTTCTCAAGCGAGTTGAGTAGTCCATTTCTGTCGACTTTTGCAAAGGGCGTTCACGATTGTCACAAGCTTTCTTGCGACGGCGGTGATTATCACTTTGTGTGGTTTTCCGGCTTCGCGAAGGCGGTCTGCGAACGGCTTCAGGACGGGATTGTGGTGACTGGCGACGAGCGCCGCCTGGAACATAACGTGTCGCAGCGGGCGCCGGCCGCCTCCGATAGCGCGCTTGCCCCGCATCGCGCCGCTGTCATGGGCAATGGGCGCAAGGCCTGTCAGCGCGGCGGCTTGTTCGCCCGTGATCTGGCCGAGTTCCGGCATTTCAGCGATCAACATCGTGCTGGCGACCGGGCCAATGCCGGGAACTGAACGCAAGATGGCAGCAGTCGTGGCAAGGCCTTCCTCTGAGGCGATGATCTGTTCGATCCGGACCTCAAGTCCTGCAATCTGGCGATCCAGTAGGTCTTTCAGGTCACCATCCATGACGTCGAACAGATCATCCGAACCCAGTTTCGCATGCGCCTTGATTTGCGCCAAAAGCCGTTTGCGTGTTTCGACGAGCTGACCACGCTTGGACACCAAAGCCCTGAGAAGACGTATCTTTTCATGCGGCAAGGTCCGCCCTGCATCAGGCCGAAAGGCCATGAACCGCGCGATAAGCTCCGCGTCGATCCTATCCGTTTTCGCCCGCGTGCCCCGGCTGGCGGCAAAGGCTTTGATTTGCGCGGGCGGCAGTTGCCTGGTCGCGACCCCTGCAACGTCGAGGGCCGACCACAGACGCCATTCCTGCCCCCCTGTGGCCTCAAAACAAACCAGCGCACAGGCTGACTTTGCCAGGGCGCCCACGCGCGCATGCCCGTCCTCGGAATTGGGCAATCGAAGTCTCTGATTGCTTGGCAGGCAATGAATGTCCAGCCAATCGCGGCTGACATCTATGCCAAGGATTGCGTCTCGTGTTATCCTGTTCATGTTCTCTTCCTTCTGATCCGTGGTCCAAGCTGGCCACAAGCAACTGTTCGAGATGGATGAAGAGAGACAGTGCTGGCTCGCTAGCAAACGTGGTCCCAGTTCAACTTGGGCCACAAGGCTCTGACGCCATACAACGTCCCGTCAGTGACCTCGGCCAAGGTCGCTGACGGGGGAACAATAACAGATCGGAGATACAGAAGGGTCTGGACCCTAATTTCAGGCGCTGTGCGCGCCGTCGGCCAGCGATTTCACAAACGCCAGAATGTCGGCCACACTGTCGCCCGCCGCAATCCGTGACACGATGGCCGACCCCACAACCGCCCCGTCCGCCACGGATGCAATCGCGCGGCTTTTTTCGGGGGTGTTGATGCCAAAGCCCACGATAATCGGCAGATCGGTCTGCGATTTGATCCGCGCAACCTCGGGGCCGACGTCGGTTGCTTCGGCCTCGGCCGCGCCGGTGATGCCGGTGATCGAGACATAATAGACAAAGCCCGACGTGTTTTGCAGAACGCGCGGCAGGCGTTTGTCGTCGGTGGTCGGTGTCGCCAGGCGAATAAAGTTCAGCCCCGCCGCCTGCGCCGGAATGCACAGCTCGCTGTCTTCTTCGGGGGGCAGGTCGACCACGATCAGGCCGTCAATGCCTGCTTCTTTGGCGTCCACCAAAAACTTGTCCACGCCGCGCGAATAGATCGGGTTGTAATAGCCCATCAGCACGATCGGCGTGGTGTCATCGGTTTCGCGGAACGCGCGCGCCAGATCCAAGGTGCGTTGCAGGGTCATGCCACCCTCAAGGCTGCGCTGGCCTGCCAGCTGGATCGTGGGGCCGTCGGCCATCGGATCGGTAAAGGGCAGGCCCAGCTCGATGATGTCCACGCCCGCGTCAGGCAATCCCTTGACGATCTCAAGCGAGGTGTCGAAGTCGGGGTCGCCCGCCATCACATAGGAAACGAATGCTTTCATACCGGCGGCTTTAAGCTCAGCGAATTTTGCGTCGATGCGGGTCATGGGGTGGCCTTTTCATGTGTCAGCACCGCAATGCCGAAACTGGCGCAGGAAATCAATGCATCGCGGGCAGGGGGCGGGGCAATTTGCCGGGGGCGGCACGTCTTTTCCCCGACATATCTGGCAGGATATCTGGCGCGCGCGCCGATTCACCGCCTTGCACGCAGCGCTGCCCGCCACTAGAAGCAGCCTGTCGTGGATTTCGGAGAATGAACATGGGTTTCAAGATGGGTATCGTCGGGCTGCCGAACGTGGGCAAATCGACCCTGTTCAACGCGCTGACACGCACCGCCGCCGCACAGGCCGCAAATTTTCCGTTTTGCACGATCGAGCCGAACGTCGGTGAAGTGGCCGTGCCCGATGCGCGTCTGGACAAGCTGGCCGAAATTGCACAGTCGAAATCCATCATCCCCACGCGCATGACATTTGTCGACATCGCCGGCCTGGTCAAAGGTGCGTCCAAGGGCGAAGGGCTGGGCAACCAGTTTCTGGCCAACATCCGCGAGGTTGATGCCATCGCCCATGTGCTGCGTTGTTTCGAGGATGGCGATGTCACCCACGTCGAGGGCCGCGTAGACCCGGTGGCCGACGCCGAAACCATCGAAACCGAATTGATGCTGGCCGACATCGAAAGCATCGAAAAACGCCTGCAAAACATCGTGCGCAAGGTGCGCGGCGGCGACAAGGAAGCGGTGCAACAGGAACGCCTGATGCGCGCGGCACTGGCCGTGCTGGAAGAGGGCAAACCCGCCCGCGTCGTGGATGTGGACGACGACGACCTGCGCGCCTGGAAAATGCTGCAACTGCTAACCACCAAGCCGGTTCTGTATGTCTGCAACGTCGGTGAAGCGGAAGCTGCCGAAGGCAACGCCCTGTCCGCCCGCGTAGGCGAAATGGCTGCCGCCCAGGGCAACATGCACGTCATCATCTCGGCCCAGATCGAGGAAGAGATCAGCCAGCTTGAGCCGGAAGAGGCACAGATGTTCCTGGACGAAATGGGCCTGAGCGAAGCGGGCCTCGACCGTCTGATCCGCGCAGGCTACGAACTGCTGCACCTCGAAACCTATTTCACCGTCGGCCCGAAAGAGGCCCGCGCCTGGACCATCCGCCAGGGCACGTCCGCGCCCAAGGCCGCAGGGGTGATTCACGGAGACTTTGAAAAAGGTTTCATCCGCGCCGAAACCATCGCCTTTGACGATTTTGTTGCACTTGGCGGCGAACAGCCCGCGAAAGAGGCAGGCAAGATGCGCGCCGAGGGCAAGTCCTATGTGGTCAAGGACGGCGACGTGCTGCACTTTCTTTTCAACACCTAGGGTCCAGACCCTCGGGTTTTCCCGCCCTGTGTCTGTCGAAGCCGGTGGCGAGACGGTCGCAGGCGGTGATGGCGCCGCCCGGACATGTCATCCATGCAGCGACGGGACCAAGACGGCGCAGGAACGGCTGCTTCGGGTCTGCCCCCCGTTGAGCGCAGGCAGGTCTTGCTGACGCATCGCCTGGTTGCGGGTCAGCAGCCGGTGCGCGCACAGCGTCGTATCAAACGATCGGCCCTTTGGTTGGAACGGTGGGCCTGACCACCATGCAAGCCCTGAAGGGCTGGCCGTCTGGCCCTCGACACGGAAACCGGCGAGCGGAAGGCTGGAAACCAAGCCGGATTTCCCCAGATGACACTGCTGAGCCGCACTGACGCAAAAGCACATGCTTCGTGTTCCGAGATTTTTCACAAGCAATACAAAAAGCGCGATTTTCGGCTTGTTTCCAGCGCCGACCCTCTCTAAACGGGGCGACGGAGACGTGGCCGAGTGGTCGAAGGCGCTCCCCTGCTAAGGGAGTAGGCCCGGAAGGGTCTCGAGGGTTCGAATCCCTTCGTCTCCGCCACCTACCATTCGCGAACCCGAGACGAGGCCCCAGCGGGGCCTTTTTTTCAAAGGGGTTTGGCGAAGCCATCCGATTTTCGGAGACTGGCCTCTGGCTCGAAATCGGTCTGCGAACGTCCCGCGTCTCTTTCCATCCGCCCCGCACCTACGTTGAGACGGATTTGAAACTGGTCGTCTTTTCAGTCGGCGATGCGCGTGCGCCAGTGGGACCGCTGCGCGATCAGTGGACAGTCAGGTGCTCAAGACGCCTCTTTCATCCCTGCACCGCCTCAATGCCGCTGCGAGCGCGAAATATTCATCTCGGACCGCGGCCTCTGCCTTCTCTGCTACCTCACCCAGCCAATCCCGCCCGCGCAAGATTTTTCAGGAAGTGGTCCTTTTCGGCCGGATCTGCATAGGCAACATACTTGCGCGCATGAGAAAGCGTGTAGCCAGCGCTCGCCCGTCTGACCTCGGCGACGGTCTCGCGGGCCTCCTCCAGGCGTCCCAGCGCTGCGTAGCAGGCGGCAACATGTGCGAGAGCGTTCGCGTGAAATGGCTGAGACGAGCGAATCCGTTCCAGTCGCGGCATCGCCTCGTCGTATCGCCGCAGATTGAACAGAGCCCGTCCGTAGAACACATGGAACAGCTCCGGGTAGTAGGGATTCAGCTGCATGGCCTCGTCAAGCGCCGTCAGGGCTTCGGCCGACCGTCCCGCGTATGTCATCGAAAATGCAAGCATACTTCGGAACTGGGCGTTTCCGGGATTGGCTTCCACGGCGCGGCGTTGTTCTTCGAGCCCGCGCTCGAATGCCTTGTCGCTCCACATATAGACCCAGCCAAGCACCGCATGCGCAAAAGGCTCGCGCGCGTTCGTGGAAACGCCCGCCAGTCCCGAGATCTTGGCGCGATCCAATGCTTCGCGCGTATCCTCTGCCCAGGCGTTGGACGCTTCGGAAATATGCGTCCAGGCCACGAGCGCATGGGCCCTGGCGAACCGTGGGTCGCATTCCAGCGCCTTCTCGGCCTCGGTTCGCGCGGCCCGTGCCTTGTCAGGCTCCATGCGGTAGTTGAGGTCCAGTGCGCGCAGAAAATGGTCGTAGGCATTCACCGCCTCACCGCTTTTCAGGAGCGAAGTCCTGCGATGCTGACGTTCTATCGCGCCTACCAGGGTGTTCACAATGACCGAGGTGATCTCGTCCTGCACTTCAAAGATATCCCGGATGTCGCGGTCGAACCGCTCCGACCAGATATCGTTGCCTCCGATTGCATCGATCAGGTGTGCGGTGACGCGGATGCGCTTGCCGGAGCGCCGCACCGAGCCTTCAACGATGTACCGGACACCCAGTTTCCGAGCCAGATCTCCGGCGGTCAGGGTTGACGCGCGAAACGCGAAGCTCGAATGACGGGCAATCACGAAAAGCTCGTCGTAGCGCGACAGTTCGGTGATAACGTCATCCGTCATGCCGTCCGAAAAATAGGTCTGCTCCGGGTCCCCGGAAATGTTTTCGAATGGCAGGACCGCCACGGCTGGTTTCTCCGCCATGGCCAGAGTCGAACTGGTCGCCGCGTCGCGGATCGTCCCTTCGAAACGGAAGCCCCTGCGCGGAATAGTCCTGATCAGTTTTTGCGCCTGACCATCGTCGCCCAAGGCGGTACGGGCCGCATTTATGCGGGTCGAGATAGCGCTGTCGGACACGATCCGTCCGGCCCAGACATGCGCGATCAATTCATCGCGGGAGATCACCGTTCCGGGGTGCGAAACGAGGTAGGAAATCAGGTCGAATACTTGTGGCTCGACGGCGACGACGCGTCCGTTCCGCGTCAGCTCGCCCCTCGCGGCGTTTATCTGGAACTCCTCAAACGAAATGATAGCCGTGCTTCCCATGTCCAAGTGGACCACGGGTCAGTTTGTTTCTCAAGCGAAATAGATGTGATCTGGACGGCTTCTGGACGTCGGCTGAAAGCGGCATGGGCGCAGGTGTGGCACCTTGGGTCATGTCAACCCAACCCCAAAAACCTGGAGACACGCCATGAACAGCCGAGACAATTTCATCTTCACGCACTACACAAGTATCGCGGAATCCTGTCAGCGCGACGTTAGTCGGCAGCAGGCTGAAACAGCCGCAAACATCTTGCGCGGCCTTGTTGCAACACTGCTGATGGCGGTTCGGCGTTCGTCTCGCGGTAATCAAGCGGGAGGCACAGATCAGGCATAAGAAACCATTTTCCTGCGTCCCCTGGCCCCACCGCGAAGCAATGGGCGGCCCTTCACGAATACCGGCTTCGGTAATCGGTTTCGCAAGTGGTGCGACGAGGCTGGCTTGAAGCATTGTTCGGTCCACGGTCCGCCCAAGGCAGCCGCCACGCGCTTTGCCGAGTTGGGATCCACCGGGTTCGAAATCATGGCGATCACCGGCCACCAGACCTCGAAAGAGGTCATGCAATACGCGAAAGCGGCCAGCCGAAAAGCGCGCGCTCAGGCTGCCTTTAAGAAGATGCGCGCCGGACAGAGTTAGAACAAAAGTGCCCCACTTTTTGCCCCCGTTCGACACGGTGGAAAAAGTTACTTATCGCTCTGATTTTTCGGAAACAAGAATTCAAGTGGCAGCCCGTAGGGGAGTCGAACCCCTCTTTTCAGGTTGAAAACCTGACGTCCTAACCGATAGACGAACGGGCCACTGTCTTGTGAGCCGCTGATTAGGCAATCACGCGGCAGGGCGCAAGACCAAAATTGCAGTTCTTCGACAAAAAATTTATCCGGCGGGTGCTGCATCCTCCAGACGCAGCTGCACGCTCTGCCGTCCGCGA
Organism: Pseudosulfitobacter sp. DSM 107133; assembly: GCF_022788695.1. Lineage (NCBI taxonomy): Bacteria > Pseudomonadati > Pseudomonadota > Alphaproteobacteria > Rhodobacterales > Roseobacteraceae > Pseudosulfitobacter > Pseudosulfitobacter sp. DSM 107133. The sequence continues at coordinate 2,707,295 of NZ_CP085154.1, read as the reverse complement.
AAGGTATTGATGTCCAGACGGCCTGCCAGATGAAAGCGTGCACCACCGTGTTGTTCCAGACCTGGCCCCAGCGGGCTGTCGTAAGCGCCAAAGCAGATCGCGTCCATGCGCGGCCCGCCAATGTCGCCAAAGCTCAGTTTCAGATGGTTTTCGCCCACCCGTTTGGCGTGGAATATCTGCATGTCGGCAAAGGCATAGCGCGGGCCGGGGGCGGCGGCGCCGAATGGGCCTGCCTGTTCGATCATCTCGGCCAGCTCGACCTGTGCCGCTCCGGGCATCAGGGTGCCGTCCAGCCGCAGGTCGGCCACGCCAATGCGGTCTGCGCCCTGTTTGGCCAGCAATTCGCCCAGCCGCTCCATCGCTTGCGGAATCAGCTCTGCGCGCACGCTCAGGCCCGCGGCCATCTTGTGCCCGCCGCCCTTCAGCAGCAGCCCCTCGGCGGCCAGCCGTTGAATCGCCGCACCCAGATCAATGCCCGTGACCGAGCGGCCAGAGCCTTTGCCGATGCCATCCTCGATGCCAATCACGACCGAGGGGCGGTTTGCGGCCTCTTTCAGCCGCGCTGCCACGATGCCTACGACACCAGGGTGCCAGCCGTCGCCCGCGGCCCATGCCAGCGGCCCGTCATAACCGCGCTCTTCTGCCTGCGCCATGGCGGCGGCACGCACGGCTGATTCGATATCGCGGCGTTCGGTGTTCAGCAGGTCCAGCCGTTCCGCCATCGCAGCGGCCTCGTGCGGGTCCGTGGTGGCCAGCAGGCGCGCGCCCAGATCGGCCTGACCGATCCGTCCGCCCGCATTGATGCGTGGCCCCAGCAAATAGCCCAGATGATAGGCCGCAGGTGCTGTGTCCAGCCGCGCCACATCGGCCAGTGCTGCAAGGCCGGGACGGTCGCGCGCTGCCATCACCCGCAGGCCCTGGCGCACAAAGGCACGGTTCACCCCGATCAGCGGTGCCACATCCGCAACCGTCGCCAGCGCCACCAGATCCAGCATCCGCATCAGGTCCGGCCCGGTCTGGCCCGCACTGCGCATCTGCCGCCCGCATTCGACCAGCATCAGAAACACCACGCCAGCCGCGCACAGGTGCCCCAGGTCGCCGTCTTCGTCCTGCCGGTTGGGGTTCACCACCGCCACCGCCTTGGGCAAGGTCTCGCCGCCCAGGTGGTGATCCAGCACAACCACATCCGCGCCCGCGGCCGCCGCGATCGGCCCGTGCGACAGCGTTCCGCAATCCACGCAAATGATCAGGTCATGTTTCGCCGCCAGCGCGGCCATCGCTGCGTCATTGGGGCCATAGCCCTCGTCGATCCTGTCGGGCACATACAATGTCGCGCGCAGCCCCAGCTGGCGCAGCCAGTCCAGCAACAGCGCCGCCGAGCTGCCGCCATCCACATCATAATCGGCAAAAATCGCAATCCGTTCACGCCGCGTGACCGCATCCAGCACACGGGCGGCCGCCTTTTCCATGTCTTTCAATCGGCGCGGATCGGGCAGCAAATCCCGCAGGGCAGGGGCCAGAAACGCCTCCGCCTCCTCAACCGCCACACCGCGCCGCGCCAGCACCTGCGCGACCGGGGCAGGCAGCCCCCGTTGCTGCACGATCAGGTCCGCGGCCCGCTGCACTTCCACGGCCGGTCCAACCCAACGGCGGCCCGTCAGGGATGTCTCTACGCCCAGATACATGGCCACATCCCCCGCTTCATCTTGCAAAACAAACTCCCCCCGGAGGGCCGGCCGGCCTCATGCTCCGGGGGGCAAGGCTATTCAAACCGGCGTGCGATACTGCATCCGCCGCACTGATCCGGTTTTCGACCGCATCAGCAGGGTTTCGCAGGTCAGCCAGCCGGGTTCGCGCTGCACGGCTTGCAGCAATGATCCCGAAGTCACGCCCGTGGCGGCAAAGATCACATCCTCGGTGACCATCTCGTCACGGGTATAAATGCGGTCCAGATCGGTGATGCCCGCCTTGGCCGCGCGTCCCTTTTCGTCGTCGTTGCGGAACAGCAGGCGGCCGTAAATCTGCCCGCCCATGCATTTCAGCGCGGCAGCTGCCAGCACGCCCTCGGGCGCGCCACCGTCACCCATGTACATGTCGATACCTGTTTCGGGATCGGCGCAATGCATGACGCCGGCAACATCGCCGTCGGTGATCAGACGGATCGCCGCACCTGTGGCGCGCACGTCGGCAATCATGTCAGCGTGGCGGGGGCGTTCAAGGATACAGACCGTGATGTCGGATGTGTCACAGCCCTTGGCCTTGGCCAGTGCCGCGACCCGCTCGCCGGGGGTCATGGCCAGCGTCACCGTATCGGGGGCAAAGCCCGGACCGATGGCCAGCTTTTCCATATAGACGTCAGGTGCGTGCAGCATCGAACCGCGCGGACCCATGGCGATCACGGTCAGCGCGTTGGGCATGTCCTTGGCGGTCAGCGTGGTGCCTTCCAGCGGGTCCAGCGCAATGTCCACGCCGGGGCCGTTGCCGGTGCCGACCTCTTCACCGATGAACAGCATCGGGGCCTCGTCGCGCTCGCCTTCACCGATCACCACCACACCCGCGATGTCCAGCAGGTTCAACTGCTCGCGCATGGCGTTCACCGCCGCCTGGTCAGCGGCTTTCTCGTCGCCGTGGCCGATCAGCTTGGCCGAGGCCAGCGCGGCAGCTTCCGAGACCCGCGCAAGGCCAAGTGACAACATGCGGTCGTGAAATTTTGCGGCTTCGGGCATAGTGTGGTCCTTATCAATCACTGTTTGAAAATATGTAGCGGGGGTGACGCTTGTGCGCAACTTTACAGGTGTTCAATCCGCAGCGCGACAGGGGCCGAGGCCAGAACGCCGGTGCCTTCCATTGCCTCGACAGCCACGTCCAGGCTGGCGCGGGTTGTCTTGTGGGTGACGATCAGCACCTGCGCCGCTTCGGCATCGGCATGGGCATACTGGCGCATCCGCTCGATGCTGACACCCGCTTCGCCAAGGGCGGTGGCGATCTTGGCCAGCGCCCCCGGTTTGTCGACCAGACCCATGCGCAGGTAATAGGGCGCAGGCAACACCGACAGGGCAGGCGTGGCCGCCTCAAGCGTGGTGGCAGGCTGACCAAAGACCGGCAGCGAGAAGCCGCGCGCGATGTCGCAGACATCGGACATCACCGCGCTGGCGGTCGGGCCGGCACCGGCACCGGGGCCGCGCAGCACGATCTGTTCGACTGCGTCGCCTTCCAGCACGATCATGTTGGTGCCGCCCTGCAACTGACCCAGCGGCGAGGTGTCGGGCACCAGGCACGGCTGCATCCGCTGTTCCAGCCCGCGGCCGGTCTTTTGCGCGACGCCCAAAAGCTTGATCTTGAAGCCCATGTCGGCGGCGGCACGGATGTCTTCGATGCTGATGCGTTCGATGCCTTCCAGCTCGATCCCGGCAAAATCAACACGGGTGCCAAAGGCGATCGACGACAGGATGGCCAGCTTGTGGGCCGCATCAATGCCGCCCACGTCCAGCTGCGGATCGGCTTCGAGATAGCCCAGACCGTCAGCTTCGGCAAAGACCTCCTGATAGCTCAGGCCCGCGGTCTCCATGCGGGTCAGGATGTAATTGCACGAACCGTTCATCACACCCATCACGCGGGTGATCCGGTTGCCCGCAAGCCCTTCGGTCAGCGCCTTGATCACAGGAATGCCACCTGCCACCGCCGCTTCGAACCGCAGGGACAGCCGCGCGGCTTCGGCTTGTTCCGCCAGCGCCTGACCGTGCATCGCCAGCATCGCCTTGTTGGCGGTGATCACATGTTTGCCTGCGGCAATGGCGGCTTCGGTCGCGTCTTTGGCAGGGCCGTCTTCCCCGCCCATCAGTTCCACGAACACGTCCACGTCATCGCGTTTGGCCAGTGCCACGGGATCACTTTCCCACGCATAGTCCGACAGGCTGATGCCGCGATCCTTGTCCCTGGAGCGGGCCGAGACGCCGGAAATGGTGATCTCGCGACCGGTGCGGGCCGACAGCAGGGCGGCCTGTTGGCGCACGATCTTGACGACACCCATGCCGACCGTGCCCAGACCGGCGATACCAAGGCGAAGGGGCTGCGACATTGTGGGGTTCCTCGTAGATGCGTGGTGGTTTTTGCGCATCTAACCCGTTCCCGCAGGGCACGCAACATGGCGTGTCGGTGCCTGCGGCAAGAAAGCCGCGATCAGACCATGCATTGCCCGTTTGCGGGGCAGCGCAGATCAGCCGTTTGTGCCGGGTTCCTGATCCAGACGCGTGCGGGCGGGGGCGTCGATCACGCTGGTGCGCTTCAGCCGTGCCGCGCGGTTGCGCAGGGCGGCCACACGGCTTTCCAGATCGCTTCGGGTCTCTTCGGGTGCGGGGCCGCTGTCTTTGGTGCGCGCAAGGATCGGCTCGACATTGACCAGCGCAGGATAATCCGCCGCTCGTGCGCTGTCGGACACCGCCGCGTCCAGCTCGGGGAACTGGGTGCAGGCCGCCAGCAACAGCGGGGCGACGATCAGGGCGTAGAGTAAGCTGGGGCGCATGAACCTGCCTGTACCTTTCTGTTGCATGCTTGATGCACCAGCGGTGCGCGTGGCGCAAGGCACTTGGTTTTGAACGTATGTTCAGATAAATCGGATCCATGGCACGCACAGCAGGATCACATTCAGACATCACAGGCCCACGGGTGCGCGACGCCGCCCTGCGGTTGTTTGCGCGCGACGGTTATGCCGCCGTGTCGATGCGCCGGATCGCGGGCGAGGTCGGGGTGCAGGCCGGGGCGTTGTACAATTACACGCCGGACAAGCAGACATTGCTGTTCGATCTGATGCGCGACCATATGATCGAATTGCTGGCGGCAATACCGCAGGACACCGGCGATGCGACCGTGGCGCTTGAACGCTTCGTGCGCTTTCACATCGCGTTCCACCATGACCGCCCCGATGCGGTTTTCATCGCCTATATGGAATTGCGCAATCTGGACCCTGATAACTTTGCCGAAATCGAAGCCTTACGGCGGCGCTATGAGGATTATCTGGAAAAAATCCTGCGCCGGGGCGCCGAGGCGGGTGTGTTTGACGTGCCCGACCCCAAGATCGCAACGCTTGCGGTGATCGCCATGCTGACAGGTGTGAACACATGGTTTCGCGCCGGCGGGCGTCTGCGGCTGGACGAGGTGCAAGACATTTACTGGGACATGGTGCGCCGGTCGGTGGGCGGCACTGTTGCCCCCTAGCGGGGCAATGCGCCCACCCGCCGACCCTTGCTTACCCTTCGGATTTAATGCGCAGGCCGGATAAACGTCCCGTTGCGCAGATCGCGCATGGCCTGCTGCAACTCTTCTTGTGTGTTCATCACGATGGGCCCGTGCCATGCCACAGGTTCATTGATCGGCGCGCCCGAGATCAGCAGGAACCGCACACCCTGTTCGCCCGCCTGCACGGTGATCTCGTCACCTGACCCAAAGCGGACAAGCGTGCGGTCGCCGGACATGTCGCGTATGTTGACCTCTTGCCCCGCCACTTCCTTCTCCAGCAGCACACCCGTAGGCGTCGCTGCGTCGACAAAGGCAGCACTTCCGTCAAAGATATAGGCAAAGGCGCGCCGGTAAGTGTCGATGTGGAACGTCTTTTTGACGCCCGCGGGCATGGTCACGTCCAGATATTGCGGATCGGCGGCAATGCCGTCCACGGGGCCTGTCTTGCCCCAGAATTCACCGGTGATCACGCGCACGATGGTGCCGTCGTCATCGGTGACCTCGGGGATGTCGGCGGCGGTCACGTCCTGATAGCGCGGTGCGGTCATCTTTTGCGCCGAGGGCAGGTTGCCCCACAGCTGGAATCCGTGCATCTGGCCGCGCTGGTTCCCGTGCGGCATTTCCTGATGCAGGATGCCGCGCCCGGCGGTCATCCACTGCACGTCGCCCGCGCCAAGCGATCCGGTGTTGCCCAGGCTGTCGGCGTGATCAACCGTGCCCGACAGCACATAGGTGATCGTCTCGATCCCGCGGTGCGGATGCCAGGGGAACCCCTTTTCGAAATCCTCGGGCCGTTCGTTGCGGAAATCGTCGAACAGCAGGAACGGGTCCAGCTCGGACGGGTCCTGAAAGCCGAAAGCGCGGTGCAGTTTGACGCCGGCACCTTCCAGCGTGGGCAGGGCGCGGCGTGTCTCGAGGGTAGGGCGCAGGGACATGGAATATCTCCTTTGAATGCTGCTGTTGAACAACAATCTAATCGTGCGGAGGTGCGTTGCAATCGGCGTTTATGCGCCGTTGCTGTGCAGATTTGCGGAAAGTGGCGGGAACCACCGCAACCGTTGGTTCTTTGTTCCCGAGGACCTGTATGTACAGGTGGGCACCAGGTAAGTGGACCAGGGTCCAAACAGAGCCAGCTCCCTCGGAATTGCTTAAGGCCACTGGAACGTAACCGTATCGAGAAGGGCAGAACCCGCCACTGATCTAGGTAGGGTGCGTGCGGGCACTTGGCAAGGGGGATTGGGGGCGCCGCGAGTCGTATTTGGGGCTCTGCCCCCGGCCTTTGGCCTCCCCCGGAGTTTATTGGGCAAGATGAAGCCTATTCGTCCGCGATGAAGTGATAGCGTTCCAGCTCCTCGGGCAGCAGGACATAGATTTCATCGGGCGGCGTGGTCAGCGCGTGCTGCATTACCAGCGGGTCGATGCCCATGTCGTTGAGGTACATCATGACCTCGCCCTGGCCGCGCTGGATGTCTTCGACGGCAAAGGCGGCGGGCAGGATCGTGCTTTGCCCGAAATAATGCTGGTGGACGCCAACGCTCGCGGTATCCGCGATGGTGCGGGGGATGCCGGCGGCGAGCAGGTAGGGGCAGGCGGAATAGCAGACCTCATCGCTGCGCATTTCGGTGGCGATGCCGCGCGCGCGGATAAAGCGGCCCAGCTCCAGAGCGTCGGCGACCGAGCCGCCGGGGGATTGCAGGACAAGCCGTTCGGGGGCGGGGTCGGCTTTCGCGATCTGGTCCGAGATGCGGGCCGCATCGTTGGCGGCAATGGTGCCTTCCAGCCGGTAGGTGGTGCCGTCCATCTGCGTCAGTGTCAGGCGCCCCGGCAGCGGATTGCTCGGCCCCGAGGGGCGCGGGCGGTCGGGGTCATAGGTGCGGCGCTGGTCGCCAGGGGCCACGGGTTCGGTCAGCTGCGGCTGGTGCGGGCCGAAGGACGGCAGCGACAGGCCGGCGCCCGCCATGTCGCCAATCACCAGCAACAGGCCCAACCCCAACTGGAACACCAGAACCCCCGCAAGGATGCGGCTGACCGAAGGCCAGCCCGAAGGCGCGGGCGTTGTCATTTGGCGCGCTCTGGCAGGGCGCGCAGGGTGGCGTCGGGTGGGTCCCGGCTCTCGGTCTCCGGCATGGCGTTCATCGCCAGTTCGACGTCGCGGATCGCGCCAAGGGCGGCGCGCAGTTCGGCCAGTGTCATGGTGTCGTCCACAGCGGTGCCTTCGCGCCCCTGCCGGATCGCAGATTGGGTGATGGCCAGAATGAACACCAGAACGGCGGGCAGCAGGTCGATGGCGATGGCACCGGCCCATGATGGCACAAAGTTGCGTGCATACAGGATCACAGCATCCGCCGAGGAAATCGGTGTATAGGTCACATCGGGCGGCGGAGTTTGCGCAATAACCGCAGCGGCGGCACGTTGCAGGGTCGCCGCGCGCTGGGCCAGCACATCCAGCACGCTGGTGATGGTCGAGGCCTGATCGGTGCGGATCTGGCTGGTGCTGCCATCAAGGTCGGGCAGCACGACCGAGGCGGCAAGATCCTGGGCGGCGCGTTCGACCAATGGCGCAACAGACAGCTGGCGCAATTGCGCGATCAGACCGGCCAGACGCACCGTGGCTTCGGAAAATTCGACCGAGCGGGCCTCGACGGGACCTGCTTCGACTGTCAGGGCGCGCATCCGGCTGAGGATGGCATTGCCCTCGGCAAAGGCGGCGCTGACCAATGGTGTCTGGGTGGCAATCTGCGCCTCAAGCCCCGCCAGTTCCGCAGATTTCTGGCGCAGGACGCGAAACACCGCGCCGCGACCGGCCAGCCCCGACAGCGCGCCGGCGGCTTCCTGTTCCGACAGGTCTTCGAACGACTGGCGCACGCGGGCGACATCGCGTTCCAGCCCCTGCGCGCTCAGGGCGATCTCGTGGGTTTCTTCCAGCGCGGTTTGGTATTCCTGCACCGTGGTTGCCAGATGTTGTTCCACCGCTGCCGATCCGGCCAGTGCGGCGGCGTTCAGCCACGACGACATCGCCACAATGGCCAGCGATCCCAAGGCCATAGCGCCCAGCAACCCGATGCGCGCCTGCGCGGTGCGCACCGCCGGAAACAGGCGCATCATATAGGACCAGAACACGAAGATGCCGACGGATACCGCCACCGAATAGGCAATCGCCGCAAACACCGACATCGCCCCCGTGTCATCCAGCAATGAGGACACACCAAGGTAGGTATAAATCCCCGAGGCCACCGACAGCACGCCAAGCGCGGTGCCGGAAAACGTGTCGAGCCATGTCAGGTGGGTTTCCAGTTCGCGGGCGTGTCGGACGCCGCGCGCCTGGGCGTCGGTCAGGGGGCGATCAGATGTCATGCGGGCCTTTCCGGCGTGCTTGTGTCGGACCTTAACATAGATGCGCCCGCGCAACCTTCCAAGGTTTTCGGCACGGGGCTTGCAAATGTTCACGGATTGTTCATATTTTTGCCCCATGAGTCTGGTCTCTGACATCACCGCCCTTGCACCGGGGCAACTGCTGGCGCGCGGCGTGGCGCGGCATCTGGCGGCGCTGGGCATGGTCACGGTCGAGGAACTGGTGCCCACGCGCGGCCTGCGGGTCGATGTGATGGCACTGGGCCCCAAGGGCGAGATCTGGGTGGTCGAATGCAAATCCAGCCGCGCCGACTATATGACCGACAGCAAATGGCAGGGCTACCTTGAATGGTGCGACCGCTTCTTCTGGGCGGTGGATGCGGATTTCCCCACCGACCTGCTGCCCGAGGGCACCGGCCTGATCATCGCGGATGCCTATGACGCCGAGGTGATCCGCATGGCGCCCAAGGACAAGCTGCCCGCCGCGCGCCGCAAGGTGATGGTGCAGAAATTCGCCACCCACGCTGCGCGACGGTTGCAGGCCCTGCGCGATCCGGCTGCCTTTGCGGGATTCGGGTGACCCTATAATCTGGTGCAGTCCAGTGCATACAAATGTGATTGCGCTGGCTGATCCCGCTTCAAAGGCTTTAGCGTGGTCCACGGGGGAACACGGGAGGCCATACAATGCAATATCATCTGAACGGCTATACCAGCGGTGATCCGCATGTGGCCAAGGTCATCGCCACCCACGATCCCGCGCAGATGCCTGCGCAGGTCGATGTGCTGATCGTCGGCTGTGGCCCTGCGGGGCTGACACTTGCCGCGCAGATGACGCAGTTTCCCGATATTTCGGTGGCGATTGCCGATCAAAAGGAGGGGCCGTTGCAGGTCGGGCAGGCGGACGGAATTTCCTGCCGCAGCATCGAGATGTTCAACACCTTCGGCTTTGCCGAGGACGTGCTGCGCGAGGGCTATTGGGTCAATGAGACAACCTTCTGGAAACCCGATCCCGACCAGCCCGCCCATATCACCCGCACGCAAAAGATCGAGGATGTCGAACCGGGCCTGTCGGAATTCCCGCATGTGATTCTCAATCAGGCGCGGGTGCACGATTTCTACCTGCGCTGCATGGCCAACGGCGCGCGGCGCTTGCAGCCGCATTACGCACGGACGCTGGACAGCCTGACAACGGGCGATGGCACGCACCCGGTCACGGCCCGCTTTCAGGGCCCGAACGGCCCCGAGGTGGTGCAGGCCCGCTATGTCGTGGGCTGCGACGGCGCGCGCAGCACCGTGCGCCGCCAGATCGGGCGCACGCTGGAGGGCGCGGCCGCCAATCAGGCCTGGGGCGTGATGGATGTGCTTGCAGTGACCGATTTCCCCGACGTGCGGTTGAAATCGGTGATCCAGTCGGCGGATGCGGGCAGTGTGCTGATCATCCCCCGCGAAGGCGGCTACATGGTGCGCATGTATATCGAGCTGGACAAGCTGGGCGCGGACGAGCGGGCCGCGGGGCGCAACATCACCGTCGAACAGTTGAGCGCAGCAGCAGGGCGGATTTTGCATCCCTATACGCTGGAGGTGAAAGACGTGGCGTGGTGGTCGGTCTATGACATCGGGCAGCGTCTGTGTGACCGGTTCGAGGATGACAGCGGCCACATCTTCATCGCCGGAGACGCCTGCCACACCCACAGCCCCAAGGCGGGGCAGGGCATGAACGTGTCCATGGGCGACACGTTCAATCTGGGCTGGAAGCTGGCGGCGGTGCTCCGCGGGCAAAGCGACGCCCGCCTGTTGCGCACCTATTCGGACGAACGTCAGCAGGTGGCGCAGGACCTGATCGACTTCGACCGCGACTTTGCCCGCATCTTTTCGGCCCCGCCACAGGCGGGCAATGCGGCGCAGGCGTCGATGCTGCAAGAGATTTTTGTCAAGGCGGGGCGGTTCACCGCAGGCATGGGCGTGCAGTATCGCCCTTCGATGATCTGCGGCGCGGGGGCGCATCAGGCGCTGGCTGCGGGCCTGCCTGTCGGGCAGCGCTTTCATTCCGCGCCTGTGGTGCGGCTGGGCGATGCACGGCCCATGGAGCTGGGCCATGTGATACAGGCGGACGGACGCTGGCGGCTGTTTGCCTTTGCAGATGCGAATGACACAGGGGCCGCGGGCGGGGCGCTGCACGGGCTTTGCGCATGGGTGCAGGAGGCTGCGCGGTCCTGGGGCGCGGGCGATATGGATGCGGTGCTGGACCTGCGGGCGGTGATGCAACAAGGTCACCGCGATCTGGATCTGATGCACATGCCGCCCATTCTGCGCCCCGCGAAGGGGCGCTATGGGCTGATCGATTATGAAAAGGTGTTCTGCGCCGATCCCGCCCATGACATTTTCGACATGCGCGGCGTCATCCGTGAAACGGGCTGCGCGGTGATCGTGCGCCCTGACCAATACGTCGCGGATGTGCTGCCGATAGGCGACACAGATGCGATTTCTGCGTTCTTTGACGGGGTCTTTGTTGCGCGGGCCTGATGGCCCACCCGCAATCAGCGTCTGATCGACTCGGCGGCCTTGGCAGCAGCCAGCAGCTCTTCGGCAATCTCGCGGGCTTCGTCGGGTTCAAAGTCCATGGGAATCTCGGCGCCACCACCTTCAACAAACAGACGGACCATGCCCTTGTCTGTCGGGCCGATTTGCAGATTGGCTTCGATGTCGCGTTCGCTGTTGATGCCCATGATGGCCTCCGGCTGTGTCAGGCGAGTGTGCTAGCGAAGACAGGCTTGATTGGCAAGCGTGGCGAGGGCACTGTCGCAGCATGACAGACTTTCAGATCCGTGCCTATACGCCGGATGATGCCGCGTGGGTCCACACCGCCCACGCCCGGCATTACCGCGACGTGGACGGCTTTGACGACAGCTTTGGCGTGCTGGTCGCATCGATTCTGCGCGATTTCGACGCGGGCCATGATCCGGCGCGTGCGGCGGGGTGGATCGCGATGGACGACAGGGGCGCGCCGGCGGGGTGCATCTTTTGTATGGCCCTGAATGACGAGACCGCGAAGCTGCGGATGTTTCTGGTAACCCAAGCCGCGCGCGGCAGCGGGGTGGGCTTTCGGCTGTTACAGACCTGCATGGATTTTGCGCGCGACAAAGGCTATACTGGCATGGCCTTGTGGACCCACGAAAGCCACAAAGCGGCCTGTGCATTGTACCGTCGCAATGGCTGGCAACTGGTCCACTGCAAGCCGGTGCGCGCTTTCGGGCAGGATCTGGTCGAACAGGAATGGAAAATTCGCTTTTGAACGGCCTTGCCAAACCCCGACGTCTTGGTTACATCACCGCGCAGTGCCGCCTTAGCTCAGTTGGTTAGAGCGCTTGATTGTGGATCAAGAGGTCCCTGGTTCGAGACCAGGAGGTGGTACCATCCTTCCCAACTCTTGCTGACCGAGCACAATTCGGGGCTTTGACCATCGGCTTTTTTCGGGGCTTTGCCCCGGACCCCAGGATATTTTTGGCCAAAAGAAATCAGTCGAGCGTGATGGTTCGTCTCAGCTCTGTGCCGTCGGGGCTGTAGATCAGCACCTGTGTCGGTGTCGTGATGGCGATATACTGGGGGGTCTGGGCAAAGGCCGTGGGGGTTGTGCCGTCGGGCAGGGTGATGCGCTCTGGCAGCGGCGGCGCTGACGGGCTATTGAGGCGTATTGCCATCAGCACAAAGATCGCGGCCATGCCTGCGATCATCGTGGCAGTGAGAAGCGTCACCAGACGGCGCAGGGTTTTGAGATAAGGCGGTTCGGGGACATCGGGCGCGTCGTGAGGATTGGACATGTCGGATCAACTCGTTCGGTTTCGGGTGGGCGAAGCGCCGCCTGCACGTCTTGATAGGGCCTTGGCGCGCGATGTGCCAGTGGATGCATCCCTGTCGCGCACGCGGCTGGGCCGATTGATCGAGGATGGCGCGGTGCAGGTGGACGGCACGGTTGTGCGCGACCCCAAGGCAAAGGTCGAAGAGGGGGCCGATGTGATCATCACGGTGGCCGTTGCCACCGAAAGCCATATCGGGGCTGAAGACATCCCGCTGGTCGTGGTCTACGAGGACGACGATCTGGTGGTTGTGAACAAACCTGCGGGCATGGTGGTGCATCCGGCCCCCGGCACGCCGTCGGGCACGCTGGTGAACGCGCTGATGCACCATTGCGGTGACAATCTGTCGGGCGTGGGCGGGGTCAAACGCCCCGGCATCGTGCACCGCATCGACAAGGAAACCAGCGGCCTGCTGGTGGTCGCCAAATCGGACGTCGCGCATCACGGGCTGGCCGACCAGTTCGCCGCCCACACGGTCGAGCGGTATTACCGTGCGCTGGTCTACGGTGTGCCCGATGCCAACGACCCGCGCCTGCGCGGGATTCGCGGTGCCTCTTTCGAGCCGGGCAATATCCTGAAACTGACCACCCAACTGGCCCGCCACAAGACCGACCGCCAGCGGCAGGCGGTGTTGTTTCAGGGCGGGCGCCACGCGGTGACACGGGCGCGCACGGTCCAGCGGTTCGGCGCGCCCGAGGTGCTGGCGCTGATGGAATGCTGGCTGGAAACCGGCCGCACGCACCAGATTCGCGTCCATATGGCCCACGCCGGTCACGGGCTGGTGGGCGATCCGGTTTACGGCGGCAAACGCAAACTGCCCAAGGGCGCGCTGAACGACACGGCGCTGGCGGCGCTGAACGGCTTTGACCGGCAGGCGTTGCATGCTGCGGTTTTGGGCTTTGTGCACCCCGTGACCGGCGAAAACATGCGCTTCGAGGCCGATATGCCCGCAGATATGTCCGATCTGCTGGACGCGCTGGCCTGAGACCGTATCATTAATACCGACGGAAACCCGCGCCCCGCACGTTAAGGTCATGTTCACACCGGCGTGCATATGCGTTTGTAACAGACCGCACACGTGTGCGTGAATGCACTGTACACACGCTAACATTGCCGTTGGGTTCGTGTATGCTGGTCGGCGAAAAACGGGGAAGTGGCCTCTTGCGATGGCCCCAGCGACTCCCCATATCGATGTTAAGCCCCTAAACATGGGGCAGAGAGGACAGAGATGGCAAATTATGCAAATCTGCCGGCCCCGACGCCGGAAGGCGGCCTGAACCGCTATATGCAGGAAATCCGCAAGTTCCCTTTGCTGGAGCCTGAAGAGGAATACATGCTGGCCAAACGCTGGGTCGAAGAGCAGGACACAGAGGCCGCGCACAAGATGGTGACCAGCCACCTGCGTCTGGCCGCCAAGATCGCCATGGGCTATCGCGGCTATGGTCTGCCGCAGGCCGAGGTGATTTCCGAAGCCAACGTGGGCCTGATGCAGGCGGTCAAACGGTTCGACCCCGAACGCGGGTTCCGTCTGGCGACCTATGCGATGTGGTGGATTCGCGCTTCGATCCAGGAATATATCCTGCGCTCGTGGAGTCTGGTGAAACTGGGGACCACCTCGGCGCAAAAGAAGCTGTTCTTTAACCTGCGCAAGGCCAAGGCCCGCATCGGCGCGCTGGAAGAGGGCGATTTGCGCCCTGAAAACGTCAAACGGATCGCCACCGATCTGGGTGTGACCGAGGACGAAGTTGTCAGCATGAACCGGCGGATGTCGGGCGGGGATGCGTCGTTGAACGCCACCGTCGGCTCCGAAGGCGAAGGCACGATGCAATGGCAGGACTGGCTGGAAGACGAAGACGCCGACCAGGCCGCCGATTACGAGGAACGCGACGAGCTGACCGTGCGGCGCGAAATGCTGGCCGAGGCGCTGGATGTGCTGAATGACCGCGAAAAGGACATCCTGACGCAACGCCGCCTGTCCGACCAGACCGTGACGCTGGAAGACCTGTCCAGCCAGTATGATGTCAGCCGCGAACGCATCCGCCAGATCGAGGTGCGCGCCTTTGAAAAGCTGCAAAAGCGGATGCGCGATCTTGCCAGGGAAAAGGGCCTGATGGCCTCCGCCTGATCCTTTTCTACCGAACGAAATCGCAATGCTCTGCCCCGCAAGGGGTGGGGCATTTTTTCTATATCCCAAGCGGTGTTAAATATGTCAAAGCTGGCGCAATGCATGGTGTTTGCAACGCAAAAGGCATAGGGTGCGGCCAGCGGCAGAACCGCTGCCACTCAACAACAGATGGGGCCTGAATGAGCCGGATTGTCTTTCATGTGCCACGATCGTGGTTGGGGCCGCTGGGTGGCGGGCTGATGCCGTTCTATGTGCGGCTGACCGAAGGGCTTGCCGCCCAGAATATTCCGTTCGATCTGGTCACGCTGGACCGCGACACAGTGATGGCCGAGGTTGAAGCGGATGAAGCGTTTCATGTCATCAATCACGGCCGGTTCACCCATCCGCGCATTCTGAACGCAGGCGTGGCCTATATTTATCCGTTCTGGAACCTGGACCCGACCGGCATCCGCGCATTTTCGTCCATCGGCAGCCAGGCGTTCAATCCCGCACAGATCGAAGCGGAAGAGGCGCGCGCGTTCTTTCGCAAGCTCAAGGCACGGTTGGTGGGGGGGCGCACCTCGCGCTATGAGCAGCCGCAGGACGAAACAGAGGTGCCCGACGGCGGCACGGCGGTGTTCTTCCAGTCCGAAGCGCATCGCACCGTGGGCGAAACCATGTGGCTGGACCGCTGGGAAATGCTGCAAGGGGTGATCGACGCCAATCGCGGCCCCGTGGTGGTCAAACCCCACCCGCGCGACACCGATCCCAAGACACGCGCACGTCTGCGAAAAATGGCAGGGGTGACGGTCAGTGATGGCAACATCCACGACATTATCGCCGCCAGCGACCGCGTGGTCACCATCAATTCGGCCGTGGGGATCGAGGCCTATCTGCACCGCAAGCCGGTGATCCTGTGCGGGCAGGCCGATTTCGCCCATATCGCGGATCAGGCGCACGACACTGCGGAACTGGTAACGCATCTGCGGGCAGAACCGGCGCGGCGGGCCTATGACAAATACATCTGGTGGTATTTTGCCCACCAGTGTCTCAGCACGACCGAGCCGCAGCTTGCCACACGGTTTCTGGACCGCGTGCGCGCCACAGGGTTCGTCATTTAAGCCGCGCGCGCAGCACCCGCAGCATGTTTTCACCGGCCACCTTGCGAATGTCGGCCTCGGAAATCCCGGCGTCCAGCATGGCGCTGGTCAGCGCGGGCAGTTCCGAGGTGTCAAAGGCCGTGCCGACCGAGCCGTCAAAGTCCGACCCAAGCGAGACGTGATCGGCGCCCACGGTGGCAATGCCGGCCTTGATCATCCTGGCGATGCCCGATGGCGTGATGTCGCCGCAAGCGACCTCGGCCCAGTAGCCCATGCCGATCACCCCGCCCGTTGCCGCGATCCCGCGCATCAGATCGTCGGGAAAGTTCCGCTTTACAGGGCAGTTGCCGTGAATGCCCGAATGGCTGACGATCACCGGCATATCGGTCATGGCCAGCACATCGCGTGCCACTTGGGGCGACGAATGCGCCAGATCCAGCACCATGCCGCGCGCTTCGATCTCGGTGACGACGGCGCGGCCAAACGGGGTCAGACCAAGATTGCCCTCGCCATGCAGCGACCCGCCCAAAGCGTTGTCAAAGAAATGTTGCAACCCGATGATGCGGTGCCCTGCGGCCTCGATCTTGTCCAGATTGGCAATGTCGCCCTCAAGCGGGTGCGCCCCTTCGATGCCCAGGATACCACCAACCGTCTTGCTGCCCGCAGCGCGGGCCGCCAGATGCGCGTCAAGATCGGCGCGGGATTCGATTATGGTCAGGTGCTCGGGATCCTTGGCGGCGGCCCTGTGCAGCTTTTCGGCCTGATACAGTGCGCGTTCCAGAATGCTGGTCCATGTGCGCACCGGCCACAGCTGGCCGATGGCCAGCGGCGTGATGTTGTCAAAGGCATCGGCCGAGTTTTCCTCGTAATTCTGGCCGGCGGGGGATTTGGTCACGGCGGTGAAAATCTGGATCGCCACGCCGCCTTCGATCAGGCGCGGCACGTCCACCTGCCCACGGTCGCCGCGTTCGGTGATGTCACGGTTCCACAGAAGGCTGTCGGCGTGCCAGTCGCCCACGATCATGTCGGCGTGCAGCGCGCGGGCGGCGTCGGAGACCGGATAGGGGTCATGCGGGGCAACTGTGTTGCGGGTGCTTTCGACATAGCCGGGGCCGAAGATGAAAAAGCCCCCGATGCCAAGCAGGATAAGGGCAGCGATGATTTTCAGGGCGGTGCGCATGATCTGGTCCTTTGTCTTCCGTTGGCGCAGGGTAAGCACACAACCTGAGGTTTCCAAAGGGTGACGTGAGGGCGCGCACGTCCTACATATACATCAAGCAGAGAGGTGCATGATGGCCGGTGGATGGGCAAAAGACGGCGCAGTGTCGGAACAGATCGAAGCGTCGATCAACGACGAACTGGCGCGGATGCAGGCGCGCAAGGCGCCCGTGGGTGACAGCCTGATGTATTGCGCGGAATGCGAAGAGGAAATTCCCGAACGGCGGCGCGTGGCATTGCCCGGCGTGAAACTGTGCGTCGATTGTGCCGCCGAACGCGACGGCCGCCCGCAGGACCGTGGCGGGTTCAACCGGCGTGGGTCAAAGGATTCGCAGTTGAAGTAACGCGCAGCGGCATCTTCATGATGTGCTGCGGTCCGGCATCGCCGCCCAGCCAGTGTTCGCCCGTGTCGATGAAGCCGCCTTTGACATAGGCACGCACCGCACCGGGGTTGCGCAGGTTCACCGTCAGCCACAGGCTGCACGCTTCGGGGTAGTGGTCCTGCAAATACGCGGGCAGCATTTTGCAAAAGGAACCGCCAATACCCATGCCCTGACGGCCTGCGTCCACCATCACCGTGCGCAGGCCAAGGCCGGTGGGCGGGGCAAAGCTGTGAATCTGGCTGTAGGCGCGGTCGATCCGGAAAAAGCCGACCACATCGCCGTCCTGCTGGATCGCATAGGCGTCCATGTCCGGCGTCGGGGTGTCAAAGGCCTCTTGGATTGTGCCCGAGAATACAACCTGTTCGGGGCGCACGGCGATATGCGCCACGCGCGGCAGGTCGTCGGGGCTGAGCGGGAGGAATGTGATCATGGGTAACTTGAACTTGGTGTGTGGGGCAGGCCGGCCCCTCGGCTGAGGCCGTAACAGCAGCACCGGCGCGGATCATTGCCCGCGCCGGTCCTTTTGGATCAGTCTTCCATCGCTTCCAGCTCGTCGATAAAGCCCGAAATCATCGACAGGCCCTTGTCCCAGAACGCCGGGTCCGAGGCATCAAGGCCGAAGGGTGCCAGCAGTTCCTTGTGATGCTTCGACCCGCCAGCGCGCAGCATGTCGAAGTATTTGTCCTCGAACCCTTCCGCGCCTTCCTCATAGACGGAATAGAGCGCGTTCACCAAGCCGTCGCCGAACGCATAGGCATAGACGTAGAAGGGCGAATGGACGAAATGCGGGATATAGGCCCAGAAGTGCTCATAGCCGTCCATGAAATCAAAGGCCGGCCCCAGGCTTTCGCCCTGTACGCTCATCCACAACTCGCCAATGTCCTCGGGCGTCAGCTCGCCGCCGCGCCGCGCTGCGTGCAGTTTGCATTCAAAGTCATAAAAGGCAATCTGGCGGACGACCGTGTTGATCATGTCCTCGACCTTGCCCGCCAGCAGCACCTTGCGCTGGGCGTTGGTCTTGGCCCCGTCCAGCATCTTGCGGAAGGTCAGCATCTCGCCAAAGACCGAGGCGGTTTCGGCCAGCGTCAGGGGCGTGGATGACAGCATTTCGCCCTGACCCGCGGCCAGAACCTGATGCACGCCGTGGCCCAGTTCGTGTGCCAATGTCATCACGTCGCGCGGTTTGCCCAGATAGTTCAGCATCACGTAAGGGTGCACATCCGTCACGGTGGGGTGGGCGAATGCACCGGGCGCCTTGCCGGGTTTCTCCGGCGCGTCGATCCAGCCCTTGGTAAAGAAGGGCGCCGCAATCTCGCCCATGCGCGGATCGAATGCGTTATAGGCATCCATCACCGTTTTCTCGGCGGCATCCCAAGGCACCAGCTTGGGGTCTTCCAGCGGCAGCGGCGCGTTGCGGTCCCAGACCTGCATCCGGTCCAGCCCCAGCCATTTGCGTTTCAGCTCGTAATAGCGGTGGCTGAGCTTGGGATAGGCGTTGACCACGGCGGTGCGCAGCGCCTCGACCACTTCGGGCTCCACATGGTTGCTCAGGTGGCGGGCGGTCTGGGCCGTGGGCATCGCGCGCCAGCGGTCCATGATTTCCTTTTCCTTGGCTTGCGTGTTGTGCACGCGGGCAAAGGTCTTGACGTTCTTGCCGAACACATCCGCCAGTTCTTCGGCGGCGGCCTGGCGCGTGTCACGGTCGGGGTCGGTCAGCAGGTTCAGCGTGCCCTCGATGGTCAGGTCATCGCCTTGCACGTTGAATTCCAGACCGGCGATGGTTTCATCGAACAGCCGTTCCCATGCGTCCCCGACCACCCCCAGATCGTGCAGGAATTTCTCCATCTCGTCGGACAGCTGATAGGGTTTCATCGCGCGGATGCGGTCGAACACGGGTTCATACCGCGCCAGATCGGCGTTCTGGTGCATCAGTTTCGACAGGTGGTCGTCGTCCAGCCGGTTCAGTTCCAGCGTGAAGAACACCAGCGGCGTGGTGAAATTGGTGATCTTTTCCTGCACGTCCGACATGAACTTGGCGCGGCCGCCGTCGGTGGTCTGCTGGTAATAGCGCAGCCCAGCATAGGACATGATGCGCCCCGCGATCTGGTTGATCTTTTCCTGACGCAGGATGCAATCCAGCAATCCTTCGGCGTCTAGACCGGCCAGATTGTTCTCGAAATCATGGGCAAAGCTGGCACAGGCCTCTTCCAGCCAGTCCAGATCGCGTTTCAGCTCGGGGGCGTCCTCGCCTGTATACAGATCATCCAAATTCCACTCGGGCAGGTTGCCCAAATGCTTGTCACCACCGGCTGCGTTGGCGTCTTGGACAGGAAAGGGAAGCTGGAACATCGGGAAACCTCTGATTTGTGTTGGTTCATAGGTATGTGTGCAGATGGACGAGGGCAAGCCTAGCCGTAGACGCGCAGCATTTCGTTCAAATCGTCCAGCGTGTTCGCCTCTTGCACCGGTTTGTCCTGCCGCCAGCGCGACATGCGCGGAAACCGCAGGGCGACGCCGAATTTGTGGCGGGGGCTGGACTGGATGCCCTCGAACGCGATCTCGAAGACATGGTGCGGCGTGACCTGTCGCACGGGGCCGAACCGTTGCAGGGTGTTCTTCTTGACCCATGCGGTGATCTTGCGGAACTCGGCGTCGGTCAGGCCGGAATAGGCCTTGGTGAACGGCACCAGATCGTTGCCGTTCCAGACGGCAAAGGTGAAGTCCGTGAACAGGTTCGCGCGCCGCCCCGCGCCCGACTGGGCATAGATCATCACCGCGTCGATGGTCAGCGGGTCCAGCTTCCATTTCCACCAATCGCCCTTTTTGCGCCCTGCCAGATAGGGGCTGTCCTTGCGTTTCAGCATCAGCCCTTCGGCCTGCGCGTCACGGGCGGTGGCGCGGATGGCATGCAATTGCGCCCAATCGTCAAAGGCGATGCGCGGCGACAGCTTTACGGGGGCTTCGGGCGGCAGGTTGGCGGTCAGCCGTTCCAGCCGCGCGCGGCGTTCGGACAGGGGCAGGGCGCGGATGTCCGCACGACCGTCCTCCAGCAGGTCATAGGCATACAGGAGCACCGGCGCCTCGGTCAGCAGCTTTTTCGGCACCGTCTTGCGCCCGATCCGCTTTTGCAGCGCGTTGAACGATTGCGGCGCGTTCTCGCCCCAAGCCAGCAGTTCACCGTCCAGCACGGTGCCATCGGGCAGGAAATCCACCGCGCGGGCCAGTTCGGGAAAGCGGTCGGTCATCAGTTCCTCGCCACGCGACCAGACGAAATGCTGACCGCCGCGCAGGATCACCTGCCCGCGGATGCCGTCCCACTTCCACTCCGCCTGCCAATCCTCTGGCGGGCCCAGATCTTCGGGTGTGTCGTCCAGCCCGTACGCCAGGTAAAACGGATAGGGCCGCGCGGCATCTGCCTGCGGGTCGTCGGCTTCGATCAGCTGGTGCCATGTGATGCTGTCGGGCTGCCAGTTGCCCATCAAACGGTGCGCCAGTTCGGCCTCGTCGCGGTCCGTGGCACGGGCCAGCGCGCGGGTCATCAGCTTTTGACTGATGCCCACGCGAAACCCGCCGGTGATCAGCTTGTTGAACAGAAACCGCTGGGTGTCGGGCAACTGGTCCCATGCGTCCAGAACAAAGGCCTTGCGCGCTTCATCGTCTGTCTCAGAAAGGCCGCGCAGGGCATTGATCCAATGCGATAAACTGTGATCGGCCTCTAGGCTCGGCGGCGGCAGGACCAGCGCGATCGTCTCGGCCAGATCGCCCACGATCGGGTAGCTTTCCTCGAACAGCCACAGCGGGATGCCCGCCCGTTCCGCCGCCCATTCGCGCAGGCGCGTTGTGGTCACCGCGCGTTTGGGCCGCCGCCCCGAAAACATGGCGATGGTCCAGACCCGGTCCGGCTCGGGCGCATCCGCGAAATATTCAGCCAAAGCAGCGACTTTCGCGGTGGTCTTTGTGCTTTGGTCCAGCGCGTTGAACAGGGCGGCAAAGCGGTTCATGCCGCGTCTTCCTCTTCGCTGCCGAACTGGGTGGGGATCACTTGCGCGTTCCAGCCTGCCGAATTCAGGTAGCGTGTGAAAATCTCGGTGTAACCGTGGGTGACATATATGTTTTCCGCGCCGGTCTGTTCGATGGCCCACAGCAATCCGGTCCAGTCGGCGTGATCGGAAATGACAAACCCGCGGTCCTGCGCCCGCCGGCGCCGGATGCCGCGCAGCGCCATCCAGCCCGAGGCAAAGCCGGTCTGACGCGCGCCGAACTGCGCGGCCCATTTGCTGTCCGTGGCCGAGGGCGGTGACAGCAACAGGGCGCGCGGATGCGTCTTGGGGTCTACATCCGCCGTGGCGTGCACGGTGTCGGGCAGGTGCAGCCCCTGATCGCGCAGGATGGCGTTGGTGTTCTCGATGGCGGTGTGGCACAGGATCGGGCCAATCGCGGGGTCCAGCATCGACAGCAGCCGCTGCGCCTTGCCCAACGCATAGGCACCCAGCACCGCTGTCTGCCCCGCGTCCGCACAGGCCGCCCACCACGCGTTCAGATCGGCGGCGACCTCGGCCTGTGGCTTCCAGCGGAACACAGGCAGGCCGAATGTGCTTTCGGTGATGAAATGGTGACAGGGCACCGGCTCGAATGGTGTGGACAGCCCGTCGTCGACCACCTTGTAATCGCCCGAGGCCACCCAGACCGCGCCGCCATGTTCCACCCGGATCTGCGCCGATCCGGGCACATGGCCTGCGGGATGAAAGGACACCGACACGCCGCCGATGTCGCGCACCTCGCCGAAGCGTATCGTTTCAAGAGGAATATCGCCCAGCCGGTGCCGCATCACCGGCGTGGCCAGATCGCAGGCCAGATAGTGCCCCATGCCGGGGCGCGCATGGTCGGCGTGGCCGTGGGTGATCAGCGCGCGATCCACAGGCCGCCAGGGGTCGATGTAAAAATCGCCCCGTGGGCAATAAATGCCCCGTTCGGTGAAAGTCAAAAGCGGGTCGGCCATGACGGCCAACCTAGCACGCGCGCCTAAATTTCCTAGGCCGCAGCCAGAAAGCTTTGCACCATCTGGTCAAAGATCGGGCCGCGCTTGGCGGGGCCTTCCATCAAGACCTCGTGCTCGCCGTCTGTGACCATAACCAGCGTGCCCTTGGGCCAGCTTTCCATGCGTTCAATCACACGTTGGGTGTGAACGATCCGCTCGTTCGTGCCCATGAAGACAATGCAGGGCAGGTCGGGCGCGGGCAGTTTGGACATGGCTTGTGTTTCAAACAGCGCCTCGCGCAGCCATGTGATGCTGGGGCCGCCAAGGGACAGGTCGGGATGCGCGTTCAACTGGTCCACCATCATGTCCCACATCTCGCGGTCGCGGGTCAGCAGGTTGTCCTCGAACGGGTCCGAGAGAACATAGGATGACAGTTTTGTGCCGGGGGGCAGGCGGTGACCCTGTCCCAGCCTGGGCATGACCTGTGCCAGCGTCCACGCAATCGGGCGCAGATGTCCCGCAATGCGGATACCCCACATCGGGCCGGTGAAGGCCGCAGCCTTGACCGGCAGACCTTCGTACAACGACCGCAGGCCAATGCAGCCGCCCATCGAATGGCCCAGCAGGAACCACGGTTGCGGCAGCTTCATTTCGGTGGCCAGTGCGACCATACAGGCCACATCTTTCTGGTAATCCAGAAAGTCGACAACGTGGCCGGTGCGCACCTCGTCCAGCATCCTGTCGGCCAGACCCTGACCACGCCAGTCGATCGTCACGGTTGCCAGGCTCCGCGCCGCCAGTTCACTGGCCGCAGGGGCATATTTTTCAACGTATTCGGTGCGCCCGGGGAACAGCAGCACAGTGCCCTTTGGCGCATCGGCGTTCCAATGGGCGATCCGAACCCGCAACCCGTCCGACGTGGTGGCCCAATGGGCCAGCCCCCCCGGCGGGCCGGGGTGGTGATCGGTGTAGAGAGGTGCGGGTTCAAATGGCATCAGGCCAGTGCCGACGCCAGTTTCATCGCCATGCCCATGTCGCCGTCGACCTTCAGCTTGCCGGTCATGAAGGCGGATGTCGGATTGGTGTCGCCGCTGATGATGCCCTGAAACGTGTCGGCATCGGCGCTCAGCGTCACATCGGCCTCTTCGTCACCTGCGTGCGCGCCGTCACTGTCGATCACAACCGAGCCTTCGCCCTCGATCTCGAACTTGGCAGTGCCGGAAAAATCCTGACCCTGCATCTTCTCGTTCAGAACTTTCACGGCCTCTTGAACCACATCACTCATCTGTCATGCCCTTTTTGTCGATTGCTGTTGGCGATGTCTGGATTTGCACGGCCAAGCTGTTACATTCATCAATACTATGGGCATCAAAACATTCCTTCGCCACCCTATCGTTGCGGCAATCGTGCTGACAGTCGGGAATTCCTTACCTGCGGTTGCGCAGGGTGACGTTTCTGCGCTGATGGAGCGGCTGCAAACCGCCGATCCGGGGCAGGCGGCACAGATCGAACGCGAGCTGGAACGCACGTGGGCGCAATCGGGATCGGTTGCGATGAACCTGCTGCTGGAACGGGGCCGCAAGGCGATGGAGGCGCAGGATTACGTCACCGCAATCGACCATTTCACCGCCCTGACCGACCATGCCCCCGACTTTGCCGAAGGCTATCACGCCCGCGCCATGGCCTATTATCGGGCGGGCCGCTATGGCCCCGCGCTGGATGATCTGTGGCATACGCTGGCGCTGAACCCGAACAATTACAACGCGGTGTTCGGGCTGGGCATGATGCTGCTGGAATTTGGCGACAACATCGGCGCGGAACAGGCATTCCTGCGCGTTCTTGAGTTGAATCCCGGACACGAAAGCGCAAAGGATGCGCTGAAGCGTCTTGAGGCGGACGGAATCGGCCGCACGCTGTAAGTTAAATCGGGGATCTTAACTGTGGCACAAGACAGTCGCGTCGTGGCCGTATTGGGCCCGACGAACACGGGTAAAACCACCTATGCCATCGAACGGATGCTGGCCTATCGCACGGGCGTGATCGGCCTGCCGCTGCGTCTGCTCGCGCGCGAGGTTTACGACCGCGTTGTCGCCCTGCGCGGCCCGTCTGTGGTGGCGCTGGTGACGGGTGAGGAACGCATCGTACCGCCCCGCACGCAATACTGGATCTGCACGGTCGAGGCGATGCCCGAGGGCATGGGCTGCGATTTTCTGGCAGTGGACGAAATCCAGCTGTGTGCCGATCCCGAACGCGGCCACGTCTTTACCGACCGGCTGCTGCGCGCGCGTGGGTTGCACGAAACCCTGTTTCTGGGAGCGTCCACCATGCGCGGCCCCATTGCAGCGCTGGTGCCCCATGTCCAGTGGATGACCCGCGAGCGCATGTCCGACCTGACCTATGCGGGCGAGAAAAAGATCAGCCGGATGCGACCCCGCTCGGCCATCGTCGGGTTCTCGGTTGAAAACGTCTATGCCATCGCCGAACTGATCCGCCGCACCAAGGGCGGGGCGGCCGTTGTCATGGGCGCGCTGTCCCCGCGCACCCGCAACGCACAGGTTGCGATGTATCAGTCGGGCGAGGTCGATTACCTTGTGGCGACGGACGCCATCGGCATGGGGCTGAATCTGGATGTCGACCATGTGGCCTTTTCCAGCCTGTCGAAATTCGACGGACGGCGGATGCGCCCGCTGGCCCCGAACGAGCTGGCGCAGATCGCGGGACGGGCCGGGCGCGGACAGAAAAACGGCAGTTTCGGGGTGACGGGGGATGCCCCGCCGCTGGATCCGGGCGTCGCGCAGGCGATTATGGACCACCGCTTTACACCCCTGTCGAAACTGAACTGGCGCAACCACGCGCTGAAATTCGCCACCATCGACACATTGATCGGCAGCCTCGAAGCCCCGCCAGACCACGATGTTCTGGTGCGCGCGCGCGAGGCGGACGATTTGAAAACGCTGCGCACATTGTCGCAAGTGGATCAGGTTTTTGCCCGTGCCAGCGACACGGCTTCGGTGAAATTGTTGTGGGATGTCTGCAGGATACCCGACTTTCGGGGCATCAGCCATCAGGAACATGCCAGCCAGTGCGAGGTGATTTTCACCTATTTGCATCAAAACGGCGTCATCCCCGATGACTGGCTTGCGCGACAAATTCGGCGTATAGATCGAACCGATGGCGACATTGATGCGTTGTCCAAACGTCTTGCGTTCATTCGAACGTGGACCTACGTGGCGCAGCGGCAGGGTTGGACAAGTGATCTTAGCCATTGGCGCGATGCGACGCGGCATGTAGAAGACAGGCTGTCGGATGCGCTGCACAGCGCGCTGACGAAACGATTTGTAGATCGGCGCACCAGTGTTCTGCTGCGCCGGCTGGGCCAGAAGGAGGCCATTGTGGCCGAAGTAAATGACGCCGGTGAGGTGACTGTCGAAGGTGAATTCGTGGGCAAGCTGGAAGGCTTCCGCTTCACTCAGGATAAGGGCGCGGGTGCCGCCGAAACAAAGACCATCAAGACGGCTGCCTTGCAGGCGCTTGCACCCCACTTCCACCTGCGGGCGGACCGGTTCTATAACGCACCGGACACCGAGATCGACTATACCGAACAGGGCGGCCTTATGTGGGGCTCGACCGCTGTGGGCAAACTTGTGGCCGGGTCCGACCCGCTGAAGCCGCAGGTCGAGGCCTTTGTCGACGACGTGGCCGGTCAGGATGTGATCGACAAGGTCAAGCGCCGCTTGCAACACTTCATCGACCGCAAGATCGCCGCGCTGTTCGAACCCCTTCTGAACCTGTCGAAAGACGAGGCGCTGACCGGGCTGGCCCGTGGCTTTGCCTTCCAGATGGTCGAAAACTTTGGCGTGGTGCCGCGTGGCAAGGTCGCTGACGATGTGAAATCGCTGGATCAGGATGCGCGCGGAATGTTGCGCAAACACGGCATCCGCTTTGGCCAGTTCACCATTTTCATGCCCTTGCTGCTGAAACCCGCGCCCACACGTCTGCGTCTGGTTCTGTGGTCGCTGGCCAACGGGCTGGACGATTTCCCCGAGGCACCGCCGCCGGGTCTGGTCACCATCCCCGCGCCGCTGGGCGCACCGGACGGGGCCGACACGATGTCGGGCTATCGTCTGGCAGGCACACGGGCCATCCGCATCGACATGCTGGAACGTCTTGCCGACATGCTGCGCGCCGAAGACAGCCGTGGCGGGTTCGAGGCCAAGGCCGACATGCTGTCGATCACCGGCATGACGCTGGAACAGTTCGCCGACCTGATGAAGGGTCTGGGCTATAACGCCGAGATGGGCGAACGCGCAAAGGTTAAGGCAACCGATGCGGTCGTGACCACGGATGCGGGCCAGACCGGCGCGGACGTGCCCGTAATGGACGCAGCCCAAGAGGTTCTGCCAACAGCCGCTGCGGGCACCGAAGAGACACCTGCCGCCGCTGACGTTCCTGCCGAAGTGGCCGCCATCGACGACGCGGGCGTCGCCCCGATCGCCGAGGAAGCCGCCGAAACACCCGAAGTCAGCGATCACATCCCCGAGGTCAGCGAGACCGAGGTGCCGGTGGGCAAAGCCGCCGACGCCGAAGTGGCCGCACCCGAGATGGAGACCTTTTATACCTTCACATGGGCCCGTCCCGCACGCACGGGGGGCAACCCCCGTCAGGGCGGCCGTCCAGCAGGCAAGGGCCAAGGACAGGGGCAGGGTGGCAAGCCGCGTGGCAAACAGGGCGGCGGTCCGCGCAAGGGGGGCAAGCCCCAGGGCGGCCAGAGCTTCAGCGCACGTCCGCCGAAAAAGGAAAAGGCCATCGACCCGGACAATCCTTTTGCCGCAGCCCTGATGGGGCTGAAGGACAACAAGTAAGTGAGCACAGCCGACGCGCCCGCTGCCAAGTTGCGGCTGGACAAATGGCTGTGGTTCGCCCGCTTTTTCAAGACACGTTCGCTGGCGGCCACACGGGTGGCTGCCGGTGATGTCCGCGTCAATGGCGAGCGTGTCACCAAACGCGCCACCATTATCACCGCCGGCGACACGCTGACCTTTGCCCAGGGCGACACGGTCCGCGTCATTCGCGTTGTGGCCATCGGCACACGGCGCGGTCCGGCCCCCGAGGCACAGGCGCTGTACGACGATCTGACCCCTGCCGCCCCGCCACCCGAGGACAAACCGCCTGAAAATCCGGCGTATGAGGGAAAAGGACGCCCGACAAAGCGTGATCGGCGCAAAGCCGATCTTTCCCGGGCGCGGCATCTTGAATGATCGCCCGCGCTGATTTAGCTAGGCTGCGAATTCGCAATTAAGGTTCGCCCGCATGACCTATATCGTCAACGATGCCTGCATCGCCTGCAAATACACCGACTGCGTCGAAGTCTGTCCCGTGGACTGCTTTTACGAAGGCGAGAACATGTTGGTGATTCATCCCGATGAATGCATCGATTGCGGTGTCTGCGAGCCCGAATGCCCCGCCGATGCGATCCGTCCCGACACCGAGCCGGATATGGAAAAGTGGGTCGAGTTCAACCGCAAATACGCCGAGCTGTGGCCCGTCATCATCACCAAGAAAGACCAACTGCCCGAGGCAGAGGAACGGGATGGCGAAGAGGGCAAGCTGGAGAAATACTTCTCCGAAGCACCCGGCGAGGGCGGCTGAGCGAATCAGTTACGCGCCGCGGGGCGGTCATCGCGTCGGATTTGGCCTTAAATGGTCGACTTAACGCCCTGAAAGCCTTTGGGAAACGCGGATTTGACCCACGGTGAACTATCATCGGGGCTGTTTTTGTGCTATGATCTGTCTTGTATGAAACGACAGATGCAGCATTCATTCATGGCCCACCACTGGCTGGACCTGTAAATCACTGACCCGAATCCGATTGCGACGCGGCCACGAACGGTCTCGCCACAGTTGGCTTTTTGTGTCTGAACCCCAAATGCCGCAGCCTGTTTGCGAGGATAAAAATGTCAAAAGCCAAATCTCTTGAATTCCGCCCCAACGAGTTTGTCGTCTACCCCGCCCACGGTGTCGGGCAGA
The DNA here is from genome assembly GCF_022788695.1 of Pseudosulfitobacter sp. DSM 107133. Taxonomy (NCBI): domain Bacteria; kingdom Pseudomonadati; phylum Pseudomonadota; class Alphaproteobacteria; order Rhodobacterales; family Roseobacteraceae; genus Pseudosulfitobacter; species Pseudosulfitobacter sp. DSM 107133. The sequence continues at coordinate 2,679,045 of NZ_CP085154.1, read as the reverse complement.
TCGTGTCGATCGAAGAGCAGGAAGTTGCGGGCATCTCGTTGGAGCTGTTCGTTATCTCTTTCGAGAAAGACAAGATGACCCTGCGGGTGCCAACGCATAAAGCGACCGAAATCGGTATGCGCGCGCTGTCCAGCCCCGATGTCATCAATCTGGCGATGAAAACGCTTAAGGGCAAGGCCAAGGTGAAACGCGCCATGTGGTCGCGTCGTGCGCAGGAATACGAGCAAAAGATCAACTCGGGCGACCTGATCGCGATTGCCGAAGTGGTGCGCGATTTGCACCGCACCGACGACCAGCGCGAGCAAAGCTATTCCGAGCGTCAGCTGTACGAAGCCGCGCTTGAGCGTCTGACGCGCGAAGTGGCCGCCGTCAGCGGTGGCGACGAAATGGCAGCCTCGAAAGAGATCACCGACGTTCTGGTCAGCCGCGCGCCTCCGGCCGCCGCATAAACGACGCCACGTCCAACAGGGTGGCAAAGCCGCGTCCCGATCCGGGGCGCGGTTTTTTTCGTTGCGGGGGGACCCGAAGTAGACTTTCAATGCACGGCTTGCGAAGGTCCGGTGAGCGGGTGAAGCTGCCGTTGATCGCACCTGTGTCAATGACCGCTTTCTGGCTCGGTCAACAAACGATCTCTTGGGAGAGGCATTCGACAAATAGATAGGGTCCTGACCCTAGCCGGTACTCTTATTTCGGGCGAAACTCTCTATAAAGCCAGAGTACCATATCAATCTGATACACCCCGCAACTATTGACGAAATAGTTCTTTCTTGATCTGATCGCAGAACCAGCAACCTAACTTTAACAGACCAACGAAAAGCCACGCTTATTTTTAATAGGTAGCTATATCTGTACACATTGAACGGGGTAATTGAATGACGGCCTTGATATTATTGGGACTGTTCGGAATAGGCGCGATGTTTTTGGCTGACGGATCGGCTGATAATGACAGTGCGGATGTAGAAGACATTTCAGACGATCTGCCCGATGATGTTCCTCAAGAACAACTTGAAGAGCCTGATATCGGTGCCTCGTTTACGGTGGTGGATGATACCATCTCAATTGATGTGGGCGACGACGAGACCGGATCGGTTGTGGCGGTCCGAACCGAGCTTGATACAGCCGATAGAATTGGCACGTCTGATGGAACTGCTGTCGAAAAAACAACAGAATACGGAGTTCGGTTCTACCTTGTGCCGGAGGGCACCGACTTCCCGCCAAGCGTAGACGAAGTCTTTGCCTCTCTGTCACCTGAACAACAAGCCACTGCTACCAGCACCGATTCTGAATTTGTTGGTCTGCCCTATGACGTGTATTTGGATAATTTAGGAGCAGAACTGATCGGCAGTGTTGATCTGGGCACCACAACCTTTCAGACACTACCCAATAGCCAACCGGAAATAATTACGGATGCGCGCGGCGCTGGTTACAACGTCCAAAGCAATCAGCAGATTTCAGCATTGGAGCTGGATGGAGAAGGCATCACGCCATCCTCGGCATCGAACTTCGCCTATGGCACACCCTTCTTTGAGATTCCGGTCGAGACAGTGGCAGATGCGGATATCACCCCCGCAGATGCGGACATTACTTTTGAAGATGGTGTAATCGATGTCGTGCTCGATCCGGAGGTTGAAGGGCGCGTGATTGCGATCGAGGCCGACACCATAAATGGCGAGGAAGCATCCCGAAGCGTGCGATTTTTTGTCCTGCCTGATGATGCCCCATTTCCAATTACGGTTGCACAAACCAACGAGGCGCTTCCTGAGAGGTCCAACTTTCATCTTTATTTTCCTCCGGGGGATACAGCCTCGCTGGATGGAATACTGGCGATTGCCGGCGCACAGGAAATTGGCAGTGTCCATCTGGGGGGCTTCGGGTCATACTATGTAGGTCCAGAGGGAGACCTGGTAACCTATGACACGTTAGTGCCCTACGTGATCAACAATAATTTGGATTACGAGGGTTTCATCTTTCACCCTGTTGATGGTGCTTACGTACAGGACGCAGGAACAAACACAATCAGGCCAGCAACACTCGGGACAGACGTTCCGGTAGGGGCTGTCGCTGCATAGTCTGGAATACGCTGGCAAGGCGACTGAGGTTACTCTTAACACTGTCTTTTTGGCACGTCTGCAAACCCACCCTAAGGAACCAGCGCCAGCAAAATCACCAGTTCGGCTACCTGCTGTGCAGCCCCCAGAATATCGCCCGTCTGTCCGCCGATCTTTGCCCGCGCCAGTGCGCCAACCGCGCCGACGGCCAGCATGGCCAGCACCAGCGCCCAGATTGCGCCCCAGCCCGCAACCACCCGCGCCATCAACACCGCGATCCCCAGAGCGGCCAGCGCCACGCCCTGCGATGGCCGCCCCACCTGATGCGACAACCCCGTGCGCCGTGCGTGCGGCATCCACGCCATCAGCGCGGGCAACAGCCCCCGCGACAACACGGCGGCTGCGACCATCGGGCCAACCCCGACCGCCAGCGTGGCGCTCAGGGCCATCCAGCGCAGCCCCACGCCCAGACCCAGAGCCAACACCCCGTAGGTGCCAATGTGGCTGTCCTTCATGATCTCCAATCGCCGCGCGACATCAAAGCCGCCCCACAGCCCGTCGGCGGTATCGGCCAAACCGTCCTCGTGCATCGCCCCCGTGGTGACGACCAGCGTGGCCAGCATCAGCCCCGCAGTTACCGGCACGGGCAACCCCATGGCCATGCAAATCCACCCGACCACCGCTGCAACCAGCGCCACCGCCAGCCCGGCCAGCGGAAAGGCCCAGACCGCCTGTGCCTGACGCGCAAACGCCACCCTGGGCGCCTGGGGCAGGGGCAGGCGGGTCAGCAAAACCAGTGCCACGATCACGTCCCAGACCGGGCTGTTGTCGTCTTTGATCATCGCGGTGCCTTTGCTGCCCTTGTTCTATACGCGCCAACGGGTAAACAGGCCGTACCGCAGAGGCAAGCGAAAGGATTTTGCGCTATGGCACCGACATTCGACACATTGGCGGCCTTTGCCGGGCTGATGCGCAGCGCACCCGGCCCGGACATGGCAGCACAGACAGGGGCGACCCAGCGCAACAGCCAGCTGACCAAACCCCCCGGTGCCTTGGGGCGGCTTGAAGATCTGGCGATCTGGTACGGTGCATGGCGCGGCATGGCGCGTCCGGTGGTGAAGGCGCCCCAGATTGTGGTCTTTGCCGGCAACCACGGCGTCGCGGCGCGCGGCGTGTCGGCCTTTCCGTCGGAAGTGACCGCGCAGATGGTTGGCAATTTTCAGGCGGGCGGCGCTGCGATCAACCAGCTGGCGCGCACTTACGGCGCACAGATGCAGGTGGTTGCACTGGAACTGGACCGGCCCACGGCGGACTTTACCGAAAACGAAGCCCTGGGCGAAGCCGACTGCGTTGCCGCCCTGCGCGCGGGCTGGGATGCTGTGGACCCTGACGCGGACCTGCTGGTGCTGGGTGAAATGGGCATTGGCAACACCACCGCAGCGGCGGCGATTGCGGCCGCGCTGTATGGTGGCGGGGCAGCGCCTTGGGTCGGACGTGGCACCGGCGTGGATGACGCAGGGCTGGCGGTCAAACGCGATGTGGTCGACGCGGGCCTGAAACGCCACGGCGATCTGCGCGGACTTGCGGCGCTGTCGGCTTTTGGCGGACGCGAGATGGCGGCGATGGCCGGTGCGATGATGCGTGCGCGGTTTGAACGCATTCCGCTGATCCTTGACGGGTTCATCTGCTGCGCGGCGGCGGCCTGTCTGGAAACCGAAGTGGCCGGCGCGCTGGATCATACCGTGGCAGGCCATCAAAGCGCCGAGGGAGCGCATGGCAGGCTGCTGGCCGAACTGGGCAAAGAGCCGCTGTTGCAGCTGGGCCTGCGTCTGGGCGAAGGCTCGGGGGCGGCATTGGCGATTGGTGTGCTACAAGGCGCGGTGGGCTGCCTGAGCGGCATGGCAACCTTTGCCGAAGCAGGCGTGGCGGCAGGTTAGGGTCCAGACCCTAACTGATTCAGTTTTTTCGAAAGTGCGATAAGGTGCGCCACTGGGGGGTGGTGGTGCAGTTGCTCCTGCTGGTGGTCCAGGAGCTATGGGGGCGCGCAAGGGTGCCCCGTTGCCCCAGGTCGAGGCGCTGTTGCAGACAGGCGGCGCTGAGGCGCCACGTGATGTTTGCAGCCCCCGCCGGGGGCTGCGTGCCTCCGGCGGGGATGTATCGGGCCAAAAGAACGGGAGGTCAGGCGCGTTTCTGTTCGGTCTCGCGGGACAGCAGCGCGGTTTCAAGGTCGCGTTGCAGTTCCTTGGCGCGCTCGACATATTCCTTGTTCTGGTCGATTTTCATGCCGGGTTTCCACAGCGCCGCCAGTTGCCGCACGGTGTCGCGGTCGTGGTGGTAGAACACGCGTTCCGCTTCGGCGGCCTCGTATTCCGAAAGCCCCACGTTTTCCAGCACATAGCGGCCCGCGCGCAGCGAGCTGTCGAACATTTCACGCACGATGTCATTGGCACCCGCCTGATACAGTCGGTAGGTGTGTGTGCGGTCATAGGCGCGCGCGACGATGTGCAGGTCGGGGCGGATTTTGCGGGCATAGGTGGTCAGCTTGATCGCGGCCTCGGGGTCGTCCAGCGCGACAACCAGCACGCGGGCGTTCTTGATCCCGGCGGCGGTCAGAATGTCGGGGCGGGTCGGATCCCCCAGAAACCCTTTGACGCCAAAGCGGCGCATCAGCTGGATGGTTTCCATGTCGTGATCCAGCACCACCGTGGCAAAGCCCGAGCCCCGCACCAGACGGTTGACGATCTGTCCGAAACGGCCGATGCCTGCGATGATTACCGGGCCTTCCTCGTCGATCTCGTCGGGTTCGTGCTGGACGCTGCCATCGGACATGCGGCGGCTGATGACTTCGTACAGAATGAACAGCAGCGGCGTGATCAACATCGACAGCGCGATCACCAGCAACAGGATTTCCGCAATGCCGGTGGGCAGGATGCCCTGGCCCACGGAAAAGCTGACCAGCACAAAGCCGAATTCGCCCGCCTGTGCCAGCGACAGGGCAAACAGCCAGCGGTCGCGGCCCTTGATGCGGAACACAATGGCCAGCACCATCAGGATCGCGCCCTTGAGCAGGATCACCAGCAGCGCCATCGACAGGATGGCGGGCGCGTTTCCGAACAGCAGCGGAAAGTTGATGCCCGAGCCGACGGTGATGAAGAACAGGCCCAGCAGCAGCCCCTTGAACGGCTCAAGGTCGGTTTCCAGCTCGTGACGGAATTCCGAGCTGGCCAGAACCACACCGGCAAGGAAGGCCCCCAGCGCGGGCGACAGGCCCACCAGCATCATCAGGAACGAAATGCCCACCACGATCAGCAGGGCCAGCGCCGTGTACATTTCACGCAGGCGGGCCGAATGGATAAAGCGGAACACCGGACGGGTAAGGAAGATGCCCGCAAAGATCACCGCTGCGATGGCGGCGATGGTCACCAATGTGACGCCCCAGGCGGGCAGGCCTTCGACCAGGCTCATGGTATGGTGGTCGTCGGCGGTCATCACAATTGCGCCGTTCTCGGACAGCTTCATCGGCAGGGTGACGGCAATCAACGGCAAAAACGCCAGGATCGGGATCACCGCGATATCCTGCGTCAGCAGCACCGAAAACACCGAGCGCCCGCCGTTGGTTTGCATCAGCCCCTTTTCCGACAGGGTTTGCAGCACGATGGCGGTGGAGGACAGCGACAGGGTCAGGCCGATGGCCAGTGCGACGCCCCACGGCTGGTCATAGGCCATCGCCACGCCCATCAGCACCAGCGTGGACAGGGTGACCTGCAAGCCGCCCAGCCCCAGCAGCTTGTGCCGCATGTCCCACAGCGCGCGCGGTTCCAGTTCCAGACCGATCAGGAACAGCATCATCACCACGCCAAACTCGGCAAAGTGTTGCAGGCTTTCGGTTTCCGATCCCACAAGGCCCAGCACGGGGCCGATCAATATGCCTGCCGTCAGATAGCCCAGCACCGAGCCCAGCCCCAGTCGGGCGGCAATCGGCACGGCGATGACGGCGGCAAGCAGATAGATCGAGGCTTGGTAAAGAAAGCCTTCCATGGGCGCGGGCTCCTGATGCTGGGTTGCGCCCATAGTGGCGGGGATTGCGGCCAAGGACAACGGCATTGGCTGCGGTTCTGGTGTACGTCAGATGGTTTTGATCTTTACGTCATCAACGGGGCCGAAGTGGAAGACCGCAGGTTGGTGGGGATTGCAGCGCAGGTCGGGTTTGAGGCCATCCCTACGCAATGCGGCGCCATAACCAATGACCGCTACGCAGAAACATTGTTGACTCTGCTGTCTTGTGTGCCTTACCGCAGACATCATGATGAAATCGTTCTTCGCATCGCAAAACTATTATCCCCAGCTTCCATAGCTGCGGGCAAATCATCATTGGTTTTCCGCTGCCCCTGACAGCGGTCAAAACGAAATCGACCTTGTGCCGGGCGGCAAATTCAAAGGTCGAGAAATGAACAAAAACAGCAGAAGTGAAAACACGTCGCTCGGCATCGTGGGGTTTGGTGCATTCGGACAACTTGCATCCCTTCACCTCGGCCAGCATTTCGAAATATCGGCCTACGATCCGTCACCGAACGTTGCAGAGATCGCAAAGCAGTTCGGCGTGCGTCTGGCACCATTGCACTCGGTCTCGCAGGCTGACGTGATCCTCATTGCCGCACCAGTGTCTTCATTCGAGCAGGTTGTCAGCGAGATCGCTGTTGCCTGCAAACCGGGCGCACTGATTGTCGATGTTGGCTCGGTCAAAGTTGTCCCCTCGGAGATCATGCAGCGGGTCCTACCGGACAATGTGGACATCGTGGCGTCTCACCCCCTGTTCGGTCCTCAAAGTGCGGCGACAGGTATTGAGGGTCTGAAAATTGCGGTGTGCCCCATTCAGGGAGGGCGACATGCGAGGGTGGCTGCGTTCTTGCGCAAAGTTCTGGGTCTGACAGTCATCATGACGACACCGGAAGATCACGACCGGGAAGCAGCAGTTGTTCAAGGGCTTACACATCTTATCGCCAAAGTGCTGCTGAGAATGGGGCCGCTGCCAACACGCATGACAACGAAGAGCTTTGATTTGCTATCCGAGGCGATTTCCATGGTTCAGCATGATGCGCCGGAAGTTTTCGAAGCGATTGAAAAGGCCAATCCCTACGCCGAGACCGTGCGGCGACGGTTTTTTGGCTTGGCGGCCAGTTTGAATGTCGAACTCGACACAACCTTCGGGACACGGCCACGTAACAAGACCGGACGTTGATGGAGCAGCATCCAACGGCAGCAAAGTCCCGCATAGCTGCCGTTGGCTGTCAGGTTCGGCACCGATCATGTTTGCGGGAGCGGCAAAAGTCCGCTTTGAGGCCAGAGTGACCTTGCCACTGAGGGCAGCGCCCGACCGCGGGTGGGCATCTGAACGTTTGTGGGAGCCACTTTATTTCTAATCTTTGGCGTGTGGGTGAAGAGGTGCTAGCCGGTGAGGCAGCGCCCGCCCATGGGGCGGTCGGGCGCTGCCGGCGGCACTGCGTGCCTTGTTTCCGGGCTTTGGTGGACGTCCGCTCCGTCCGCCATACGCTGACCAGCGTCGGCATTTTGAATGGCCGCTCCGGCTCCGACGTTGGTCTAGGTCGGCAGGGGGCCGTCGCGTTTCAGTTGATCCATCACGATCTGGCTGTGGACCCGCGCCACCGCCGGATGCGGCAGCAGCACCTCGTGGATCAGCGCGTTCAGCGCGGGCAGGTCGGCGCAGAACACGCGCAGCAGGTAGTCGGCGTCGCCCGTCATGGTCCACGCGCTGGTGATCTCGGGGCGACTGCGCACTAGGCGGGCAAAGGCCGCGGAATGGTCCGGCCCGTGGGTGCCCAGATGCACCTGCACGAACCCCTGCACGTTCAGCCCCAGCTTGGCGGGGTTCAGCCGCGCGGTGTACCCTTCGATATAGCCTGCCGCCTCGAGCCGCTGGCGGCGGCGGCCGATCTGGCTGGGGGACAGGTGCAGCGTGTCGGCCAGTTCCTGTGCGGTGGCTTGGGCATTCTTTTGCAGGGCTTCCAGAAGGCGCGTGTCGAGATCATCCAGCATGGTGCGTGTTTTCCGTATCCATTTCACCAAAGATGCGTGAAACGCGCGAATTTGACCAGTGCCATGACCGATTATGCGCAGAAAACGCAAGGGCAACGGCCTATTCTCAATCCCAAGAGTTGTTCACCACATATTCAGGAAGGCTGTCCCATGGGTCCGTTCCCGCATGACGCACCGAAATCCAAGATCACCGCAGAGAACCCCGCCGGCACCGACGGGTTCGAATTTGTCGAGTTTGCCAGCCCCGAGCCGCAAGAGCTGCGCGATCTGTTCGCGCGCATGGGCTATGTGAAGGTGGCCAAACACAAGACGCAGGATGTCGAGTTGTGGCAGCAGGGCGATATCACCTATGTGCTGAACGCTGACGCCGACAGCTATGCGGCGAAGTTCGTCGCCGAGCACGGCCCCTGCGCGCCGTCGATGGGCTGGCGCGTGGTGGATGCGCAAAAGGCGTTTGATCATGCGGTGTCCAAGGGCGCGAAACCCTATGAGGGCGGCGGCAAGGTCATGGACGTGCCTGCGATCTACGGCATCGGCGATTCGCTGATCTATTTCGTCGACCAGTATTACGAAACCTCGCCCTATAACGCGGAATTCGAATGGCTGGAGCAGTCCAAACCGCGCGGCGTCGGGTTCTTTTACCTCGATCACCTGACCCACAACGTCCACAAGGGCAATATGGACACGTGGTTCAACTTCTACGGCAACCTGTTCAACTTCCGCGAAATCCGGTTCTTTGACATCGAGGGCAAGTTCACCGGCCTGCTGAGCCGCGCGCTGACATCGCCCTGTGGGCGCATCCGCATTCCGATCAACGAAGACCGGGGCGAGACGGGGCAGATCGTGGCCTATCTGAAGAAGTACAAGGGCGAGGGCATCCAGCACATCGCCGTCGGGTCGGACGACATCTATGACAGCACCGACGCGATTGCCGAGAAGGGCGTAAAGTTCATGCCCGGCCCGCCCGACACCTATTACGACCTGTCCAAAACCCGTGTGGTCGACCATGACGAGCCGATTGAACGCATGAAGAAACACGGCATCCTGATCGACGGCGAAGGTGTCGTAGACGGAGGCGAAACCCGCATCCTGTTGCAGATCTTCTCGAAAACCGTGATCGGGCCGATCTTTTTCGAGTTCATCCAGCGCAAGGGGGATGACGGCTTTGGCGAGGGCAACTTCAAGGCGCTGTTCGAAAGCATCGAGGCCGAGCAGATCGCCAATGGCGAGCTGGATGGGGCCGAGGCGAACTGAGGATTTGGTTCGGGGAGGAGAAAGGGCGGTCCTGCGGGGCCGCCTTTTTTTGCGTTTGACTTGTGGCAGGCGTCAGATGGCTTTGGCCGTTGCGACAGGCAGCAAGACCCCGCCCTGCGGACCATGACCCATACCGCGCCCAAGGTCGGTTCCGGGGCAGACATGCCGGACGTTTCGGCCAATAATGCGGCCTGTTAACAAGGGGGTAAATGGCACTCCTACGGCATCTTCAGCACAATGCTGCGACTGCCCTTTTGATAGCGCAATTCGCTGTCGCCAATGGCGGACACGCGGCCGCCGTCGATGCGGTCACCGACCTGCACCTTTTGATAGCGCCCGTTCGACAGGCGCACCAAGGCGCGGCGCGATGACGGCTTGCCGTAGACGCCGATCAGGTTGACCTTGCGCAGGTTGATGGCGTTTTTCACCGTCGCCTCGCGCGCGACGCTGGTTTTTGACGGGATTCTGGGCGCCACGGTAACAGGGGCCACGGGGGCGCTGGCGGCGGTCTGGGTCGGCGCGGGATCGGCGGTGCGGGCGGTGCTGACGATGCGGTCGAAATTGCGCGGGCGCACCGTGGGGCGGAACGACACGGTGGCGGCTTGCGCCGTCGGCACCTCGTCTTTTTCCTCTTCGATCTTGGTGACCGCGGGGCGCAGTTTCGGGCGGACCTCGCCCAGCTCGTTGCGGGTCAGGCCGCCCAGATTGGCACGTTCGGTGTTTTCGATCAGATCGCCCGGGCGCGGGCGCGGGCGGATGCGGGCCAGGCGCTCAAGCGCGGGATTGACTTCGGGCGCTTCGGCAAAGCGCGTGGGCGTGGTCGGCGGCACGACCGCAGGGCGGCCCTTGTACAGGGTCACGCCGTTCGGGGTCACGGCTCCGTCTTCGGTGGGGATCACGCGGCCTTCGCCGTCCAGCGCAAAGCTGGTGCCCGCAGCGGCGGGGGAGGGCAGGGCGACCAAAGCCATATCGGTATCAAGCGCGGCAGGATCGGGCAGTGCCACAGCGTCGCGCGCGGGGCTGACCGGGTCGATCGAGGCAACATAGAGTTCTTCCAGCGGAACGATCTGGGCGGGTTCGGGCACATCGGGGGCCAGCGGCCAGATGCCGGTGACCGCATAGCGCGCCTCGGCGGCCTGACGTTCGCGTTCGGGGTCTTCTTCGGCAACCGTCTCGGGTTGGCGGTCGCGCATGGCGTCCAGCACGGCGGCGTCTTCGTCGCTCAGCGCGGGGTCCAGGCTGGCCACCTCGACATTGTCTTCGATCTGTTCGGGGTCGGCTTCGGGTACAACCTCGGGCACGGCCTCGGGCGGGGCCTCGACGACCACGGGGTCCTCGCTGCGGCCAAAAAACCGGGCCAGCCCCTCGTCGACAAAGATCGACGCCCACGCCGCCACGCCGGCCAGAAACACCAGCAAGGCAGCGGTCAGGACCAGCCCCAGATAGCGCGGCTTGCCACCCGCCCTTGCAGGGGTTTTGCTGCGCGCGCCAAAGACCGTCATGCGCTGTTCTTCATCCGCAGGCGGATCGGTGATGGGGTGCGCGGTTTGGGGGGCCACGCCGGGCGTTGTTGCGGGATTGCTGCGCTTGGGTTTGCGGCGACGGCTCATAAAGCCGGTGATGCCGGCCTTGGTGGTGGTCGCCGCGATTTCGTCCGGCACGCGGGCCGCTACCGCGCCTTTGGCTTCGGGGGCGACTGGGGCGGTGGCGTCGGTCTCTTGTGTGGACGGCGCGGAGCTTCGGGGGGCGACCAACGGCGTTTTGGCAGCGACAGTTGGCGGCGGCGTGTCTGCGCGGTTGGCACCACCCAGCACGGGGGCTGCGGCGGGCGCGGTACGGCGGCTGGCAAAGCCAAAGGTTGCGGGGGCCGCAACGTCTGGTGTCGCGGCTTGATCGGGACGATCAGATTTGGTTGTCTCGGGACGATCCGATTGGGAAGTCTCGGCCTGTTCAGGTTGGGATGTTTCGGGCAGAGCGGGATCGGTTATGTTCGCCTTTTCAAACGCTTGGACCTCTTCCGTCGGTTCCGGCTCCGGGGTTTCATCGGGCGCGGGCGTTTTGACAGTCCCGGCCGGTGCGTTCCCGGTGGGATCCTGCGCTGCGGCCTCGGTTTCGGCAACGGTGGGAGTCACATCGGCCTCGGCAGGGACCTCGGTGACAACGGGCCCGTCCGGTGTCTTGATGTCACCGATCACCACCACGGCTATGCCGTCGGGTGTGACGCTGTCGCCGGGTTCCAGCAGGTCGGCAGCATGACTGGTCACGCCCAGAAACGGCTCTCCCAAAAATCCGGCGTCCTCGGGGGCGGCCACAAAGCTGACCGGCTGAAACCTGTGCAACATTGCAAAAGCCTCGGCCTCGTCCAGCGTTTCGCGGGCCACGGCAGCCACATGGGTTTGCGCACCGTCTGCGCAGATGTCGACACTCAGCTCGTCCACCGCATAGGGGGTTGCACCCTCAAGCGCGCTAAAGGCGGCGGCCCAGCGCCCGTCGTCATCCACATCACCGCTGTCGACGGTCAGATAGCGGATTTGCTCGTTGGGAATGACCAGCTTGCTGCGCACGCCGCGCGGCTCAAGATCCGAGGCGGTCTTGCGCAACGCGGCCAGTTCGGCGGCCATGTCTTCGGCGGCAAGCGAGACTTCGCCGACCACGCGCCAGCCTCCCGCTGCACGGTGCAGCAGGCGGATCCCGTCAAAAGACAGGCTTAGCGCAAAATTTGGCTTCATATCATGCCCTTACCATTCAAACCGGAACCAGAACACACTGCCGGACGTTTGACGCAGAATAGAACAGCCTGCGGCCCATGAAAAGGAAAAGACCCGATGCCTCTGGTCAATGCGCGGAGGACCACACATCTTGGGGCTGTAGGGCGATCCAACGCCCCCGTTGTTAACGAATGAGGAACACGAGACATGCGCAATATGATGATGGCCAGCGCGCTGGCACTGGCGGCAATGACAGGTGGCGCACTGGCGCAGGACGCGGGCAATATGATGCCCCCACAGATCGAGGTACAAGGGCAGGGCGAAGTTGCCGTGGCTCCCGATATGGCCGTGATCTCTTTGGGCGTGATGCACCGCGCACCGCAGGCACAGGATGCGGTGAAGGCCGTGAACGAAAACATGGACGCCATCCTGCAGCGGTTGACCGAGCAGGGCATCGAATCCTCTGATGTGCAGACCAGCCAGCTGACGGTTTATGCCGACCAGAACATGCAACCGCGCGACATGAACAACGGCGAGGCTGCGGACAAGCCGGTCGAGTTTGTCGCCACGTCGATGCTGAACGTGCGGGTGCGTGATCTGGACGCCTTGGGCGGTTTGATTGATCTTGTGCTGCAAGACGGGGCGAACCAGATGTCCGGCCTGCGCTTTGACGTGCAGTCCCCCGAGCCGCTGGAAGCGCAGGCGCGCGAGCGTGCGGTGCAGGACGCGATGGAGCAGGCGGCGCAACTGGCTGCCGCTGCGGGGGTCGAGCTGGGCCCGGTCCGTCGCATCACCGCCTATAACAACGGTGGCCGCCCCAAGATGATGGAAATGTCGCGCAGCATGGACGGCGGTGCACCGGTCGCCTCGGGCGAGGTGACGGTAGACGCGCAAGTGTCGGTGATTTTCGATATTGCGCAGTAATTTCAACGCAATGTGATGATGGCGGGCGGGGGCGTAAACCCCCGCCCGTTTTTTTATGCGGTGGCCTTGGCCAGCGCCTGATCCAGATCGGCAATCAGGTCCTCGGCGTTTTCGGTGCCGATGGACACGCGCACCACTTCGGGCGCGGCCCCGGCTGCGACCTGCTGTTCCTCGGTCAACTGGCGGTGGGTGGTCGAGGCCGAATGGATGATCAGCGACCGCGTGTCGCCCAGGTTGGCGACATGGCTGAAAATCTCCAGGCTGTTGACCAGCTTCACGCAAGCCTCGTAGCCGCCCTTGACCGCGAAGGTGAACAGGCCACCCGCGCCGCGCGGGCAGATCTTTTCGACCCGTTTGTTGTAGGGCGACGATTTCAGGCCCGCATAGGTCACGTAATCAATGCGCGGATCGTTCTCCAGCCATTCGGCGATTTTCATCGCGTTTTCAACGTGGCGGTCCATGCGCAGCGACAGGGTTTCGGTGCCCATCAGCGTATAGTGCGCGGCTTGCGGGTTCATGGTCATGCCCAGATCGCGCAGGCCGATGGCGATGCCGTGGAAGGTGAAGGCCAGCGCGCCGAATGTCTCGTGGAACTTCAGCCCGTGATAGGCAGGCTCGGGCGCGCTGAGCGAGGGGAACTTGTCCGAGGCCGACCAGTCGAATTTGCCGCTGTCGACGATGCAGCCACCGGTGACGGTGCCGTTGCCGGTCAGGTATTTGGTGGTGGAATGCACCACCAGCGTGGCGCCATGTTCGATGGGGCGGCACAGGTAGGGCGTGGCCGAGGTGTTGTCGACGATCAGCGGCACGCCTGCTTCGTCGGCAATCGCGCTGATGGCGTCCAGATCGGTGATATAGCCGCCGGGGTTGGCGATGGCCTCGCAGAACACGGCGCGGGTCTGGTCGTCGCAGGCCGCCTTGACCGCGTCCAGATCGTCAAAGTCGACGAATTTCGCGTTCCAGCCGAAGCGTTTGATGGTGTGGGTGAACTGGGTGACCGTGCCGCCATAGAGGCGCGTGGACACCACCACGTTGTTGCCCGGCATCATCAGCGGGAACAGCGCCATGATTTGTGCCGCGTGACCCGACGAACAGCACACCGCGCCGACACCGCCCTCAAGCGTGGCGATGCGTTCTTGCAGCACCGCGACGGTGGGGTTGGTCAGACGCGAATAGATGAACCCGACTTCTTGCAGGTTGAACAGCGCCGCCGCGTGGTCGGCATCGCGGAACACATAGGCCGTGGTCTGGTAGATCGGCGTCTGCCGCGCGCCGGTGGCCGGATCGGGGCGGGCGCCTGCGTGGATTTGCAGCGTGTCAAAGCCGTGTGCGGGTGCGTCTGTCATGAAACTCTCCTCCTCTGGAAATGCTAGGAGAAGGTGTAGGCTGTATTTCGGGTGCACTCAACGGGCGTTTGTTCAGGGTTCCCATTTGGGCGCATACATCACATGTATGTTGACATGAGGCTGATTCCAGCATACATAACAAGTATGTTTTCACGCAGGAGACCCGAAATGGGCAAAGTTGAAAAAATCACCCGGAATGCAAAAGCCAAGGTTGCGGCAGCAGACGACACAGAGACCGCAGGACCTGCGACGGACCGTGTTGCGCGCCGGGCCAGACGGCTTGAGAAACTGGCCAAGGCCAGCACCGTCACCTTTACCTTGGAACCCGCCGTGCGCCAGTACATGGATGCGCAGGCCAAGTCGGCAGGCATGAACCTGACCCACTACATGCAGCAGATGGTGGAAACCCATGTGATCCAGTCCGCACCGGCAGATGATGCGCTGGGCCAGCGTCTGGCCGCCAAACGCCATGTCATCAGCGAAGTCGTCGCGCGCGCCAAGGCGATGGATGCCGCCGGCAAGTTCGAGGACCATTTCATCCTGAAGGTCGTGCAGGACATCGCCAAGGATGACGGTTTCGCCGCGCAGTACGAGCTGGCCAGCAGTGGCGGCGCACAGGCAGGCAGCCGCGCCGCGTCGCGCGCCCGCGTGTCGCTGAACCAGCAGATTGGCCGCGTGATCAAGAAAGCGGTCGGCGCGCGCAGCAAGCGCAATGAGGGCGGCAAGATCGCCCGTGCGCAAGTGCAGGATGCCCTGATCTCGACCTATACGCTGCTGGACAAACCCGCCTGAGGCAGTGCGCGTCTGGCAACGTTGGCCTTCAGGATGTTGGCTGGCTTGAAATGAAAAACCGGACCTTCGCGCAGAGTGCAGCGAGGGTCCGGTTTGAGGCCAAATTGACAGATGCCGCGTTGTGTTCGAATATCGGTTTTTAGAAGATCTCTCATTGTCGATAGAAGGACCAACCGTGGGACGTGGCTTGGCAATAGGTTTCTGGACGCTGTTTGCCATCAGCATTATCGCCCATTTTTGGATTGGGGGTGTCGTCGTCAACACGAAAATCGAGGGTACTCTCCATCTAGTAATGCTGCGGGAGCAACAGGAGGAGTGGGTAAATGTCAGCGCGTTTGTGTTCTGGACGCACTTGACAGTCAAATTCGCTATGCAGTTTTTTTGTGTTCTAGCCATATTATGGGCTTTATCGAGACTGCTCTTGCATGGCCGTTTTGGTGAGACCGATTAAATCTCCTGAAGCGTTTGAATCACGATGAACGGACGTTCAAGCATATGCGGCAAAATCTAACTAAGTCCGCATAGCGGACCATGACCTCTGGCCCCTATGCCGATGTTGTGTGTAGAAGCGGCGAAGGTCGGCTTCGAGGCCATAGTGACCTTGCCACAGAGGGCAGCGCCCGCCCGTCACGCCAGAGGCGTGCCGACTGTAGATGGCGCACCTTTGGTGCGACGGGCGGTCGGGCGCTGCCCGGCGGTGCTACGCACCTTGACTCCGGGCTTTGGTGGACGTCCGCTTCGTCCCGCCAACCAAACCTTGACCCACACCGCGCCCAAAGGCTGCTCTGGGTCACATGCACGCATGCGGAATGGCTGCGCCCGAAGCCTCCGGGGCAGTTTTTCATCTCTGTTCATATGGATCATGGAAAGCCCGTTAAAAAAGGCGGCGCCGCCAGATCGGAGTGTGAGACAGGATTTTATCCCTGCATGTCTGAACCGTTCAGATATGACGCGGCCTGCGCGCCTCTGGTCCTATGGGATGCCGGTCGGGTTGATGGCCCGAACCGGCGGGTGTTGCAACGGGGCCAAGGATGCCGCCGACGGGTTAAGGTCGCGTGAGCACAGCGCGCGGTGGCTCAGCGCATCCAGAACCCTTCGGATTTGATCCGGTTGCGGATCGCCTGTTCGCGGCGGGGCAGGTTGTTCTGATCGAACAGCGCACGCACCTTTTCGCCGCGCCCCTGATAGATCATGCGTTTGATCGCCTCGGACCCTTTCAGCACCTTCTTGATCTTGTTGGGGGCGGCAACCTCTTCCAGCGTGGCAATCACATGGGCGGCCTCGCGGGCATAAAGCAGCGGCAGCAGCCGGTAGTGACAGCTGACCGACCCGTCCAGCAGGCCGGGTGGCAGCGTATCACGCCCGCCGCCAAGACTGTGGATCACCAGCGGCAGCGCAATCTGGTCCAGCCAGGGGTCCAGCGCCTGACAGCACAGTTCAACCGGCGTGTCATCGCGGATCGCCAGCGCATAGTCGCGGAAGCGGTCGCCAAAGACGCGGGGGCATTTGTAAAAGAAATAGCCCGCGTTGAAATACAGGTAGCGCGCCCAGTATTCGTCCGGCTCGGACAGATCGAGGCTGCTTTCGAAATCCAGCCCGAACTTGTCATAAAGCGATTTCCACAGGCCCGCGTAGCCGGGGCCGTACAGCTCGGGCTTGGGCCAGGATCCTTCGCGCCGCAGCGATGCAGAGGGGCGGTCGAAATCGAACGGCACGGTTGTCAGGTCGCCGGTGATCAGCGTGTCGGTGTCGAAGAACACGAAAGGTTCGCCTTCGGGCAGGGCCGACAGCATCTCGATCTTGTTGCCATAGGGGTAGGCCGCGCCGAAATGCGCGTTGTGAAAGGGCACAATCTCGGCCCCCAACTGTTCCAGCGTGGCGCGCACGTCCGGTTTCAGACGCGGATCGTTGGGCCACAGGGGGCCGGGTTGGGGTTCAGCGACCAGCAGGCGGCCCTGAAAGTCGGGGGAATGATGGCGCAAGGACGCTGCAAACAGGATCGCCTCGTAACCTAGCCGCCCGGATTGGCCGACCACAACCACGTTGAAGTCCTGTTTTTTGGCCGGTTTGCGTGCCATACTTGTATCTGCCCCGATACCTGCGGTTGTCTTTTGCGACAACTATAGAGCGGTTGTGTCAACGGCAAAAGGCGAGATTTAAGAAAGGGTTTTGCGATGTTGGATATTCTTGTGGCGTTGATTGCGCTGGGGTCGGGCGGCGGCAGCGATGCGCCAATGGTCGCGGCCCCCGCGTCGGCGCTGGTGGCCGAGGAACAGGTGGCCACCGGCAAGTTCCTGACCGCGCTCGAGGTCAAGCCGATCCTGACCGCGACCAAGGGCAACTGGGTGGCGGTGCGCGATTATGACGGGCAGGATCTGGTCTATGTCACGCATCTGTGGGCGTGGCGCTGCGGGTTGGTGCAGATTGAAATGGCGGTAAATGGGGGCGAGTACGAGGTCTGGCCGATGCCGGATTGTCATGTGGACAGCCCGACGCCGGGGGCGATCACCGAGGGCGACGGGTTGCCCTATCGCGCCTTTCCGGGGGGATCGGTGCAGCAGCTGGATGTGCGGATCACCTATGACGATCTGAGTGTTGACACGATTTCGGTGGCGCGCAAGGCGGTGTTGATGCCTTAGGGGGCAAATATTCACCAAAGCCCGGAAACAAGGCTCGAAGAGCCGCCGGGCAGCGCCCGACCGCCCGGACGGGTGGGCGCTTTTTTCACCGTATCGGGATTTTTGATCCCCACGCCAAAGGCGAGAAATAAAGTGGCACCCACAGACGTTATGATGCCCACCCGCGGTCGGGCGCTGCCCTGTGTGGCCGGGTTCTCATGCCTCATAGCCGTCTTTTGACGGTCTCGCTCAGGACACCTCAAGCCTGACAGCCGCAGACTCCTAAGTGCTGACGTACCCCGCCACCACTTGCAGCAGCTTGAACGCCGTCGTTGCGTCGTTTTCGACCACGGCCAGAAACTCCTCGACCCCGATGCGCAGGCAGGTCAGCTCGGTCTTGGCCTGCATGTCCAGCGCGCGCGGTTCGTTGCGGATCAGGCCCAGTTCTCCCACCAGCGCGCCGGGGCCGACGGTGGTAATCAGCTGCTTGTCCTGACCGGCACGCGGCAGCCACAGGTCGGCCTCGCCCTCGAGGATCATATAGGCGCCATCGGCGGGCGGATCGTTTTTGTAAAAGACATAATCGCCCGCCGGGCAGGTATACCAGCGCGCGCCAAAAGACAGCAATCTCAACTGTTTACGCGACACGCCTGAAAACAGATCGGTCGAGCCTAGCGCCTGCACCTTGCGCGCCAGATCGGCGCTGGTGGCGCTGTCTTCATGGGCGGTTTGCGCGCCGCCGCCGCCCACGATGCGCCCGTCTTGCAGTTCTAGCTGCATGTCAAAGGCATCAGCGTTTTCAAAGCCGGAAGCGATGCACACCAGTGTGGTGTCGGGCAGCAGGGCGCGCAGGTTCTCGAACATCTTTTCCTGCGTGGCGGCGTCGAAACTGGCCAGCACCGCCTCAAGGATCAGCACATCTGGCCGCTTGATCGCGGCGCGGCTGACGGCGGCGGGTTCGGCGTAGAAGACCGGCAGGTTGGCGCCCCCCAACGCAATCGGCACATCCAGTATCAGGCGCATGACCTCGCGGCCCATGCCGCTGTTCTGGATGACCTCGGCCACCTTGGCGCGCACCTCGTCGCCCTTTGAGCCGGCGCCGTCCGATATCTTGCCGAACAGGGCATTTTCCAGAACCGTCAGACCCGCGACAATCCCGCCCGAGCGGATCGGGGCAAAGGCCGTGCCCATGCTGGCCTGAAGCGCTGCGGAATGCTGGCGGCGCATGTCCAGCACGCGGTCCTTGATGTCGTCGGGAAAGCCCGCGCCGATCTGGTCCGATGTGATCTGGAAGGGCACCGTCAGCAGCAATGCCCGGTCTTCGGCGCTGGGCTCGGCCCCCTCGCGCTGGCGCGACAGGATGGCGACGGCTGCCTCGTAGGTTTCGGGGGCCAGCGTCAGTTTGCGAAACAGCGGATGGTCGGTGCCGTCGATGCCGAAAATCTGGCGCAGCAGGTCGATCACGTCGCGGGTCAGCGCCAGCAGGTCGCGGTCAAGGTCCAGTTCGGCCAGAAGATCCAGAAATCCGGTTTGCCCCGCAATAAACGCGGGCGTCACCGGCTGGCGCGCGGTGGCGAACAGCAGGTTTTCGGCCACCGGCAGGGCGGGGTTATAGGCATCCTCGCTGAACAGATAGGCATGGCGCGTCAGATCGGCCTGATCCAGTGCGGCGGCCACTTCGGCGCGAAGGTCTACCAGCCGCTGTGCCAGTTCGGGCTGGGTTGCCGCATCAATGCGCTGTTCTGTGGCGCGGCGGAACAGGGCGGCGGTGCTGCCCATACCGTCCACCAGCGCCAGCCACCAGTCCAGCAGTGCGTCGTCATCCGCAGCACCGGCGCGCGTGTGATCCAGCCACGGCGCGTCCAGCATGTCATCGGTGTTGCCTGCCCGCAGCGCCTCTGCGGCAAAGTCCGCGTCTTGCCCCTTGCCGTGCGGCTGGTGTTTCAGCGCCATCATGATGTTGTCGCCAAAGCTGCCCTGAAACATCACGGGGCGCGATGTGGCATGGCCGATGCGCGCGGCAATCACCCCCTGATGCAGATCGTTCAGCGCATGATCGCCAATGCGGATGCGGCCACTGGTGGGCATGGTCTCGCGGGTCAGCACCTGCGCCAGCGCGCGGCGGTCCTCGTCGCTGGGCGCGGTGATGGCGATGCTGCGTCCTGCGGGCAGGGTGGCGGTGATGTCCTCAAGCACCGCGTTGCCATCGGCATCGCGCACGGTCACCCCGTCCAGCACCACGTCACCGTCCAGATGCGGCAGGCTGTCGGGCTGGCCGTAGAACCTGTCTTCGTCGATCATGCCGTTTGGCGCGAACCGCTCGGCGATGGTTTCCCAGCGCAGCTGCATGTCCTGCGCCTGATTGTAATAGGCCAGCAGTTCCTTCCACGGGCTCGACAGGTCCTTGTAGGCCGCAAGGGCCGCGACGAGTGCGCCCAGGCTGACCTGCCCCTGAATCACCAGATAGCCGCCGATCGAGAAGAAGAAGAAAGGTGTGAGCTGGGTGATGAAGTTGTTGAGGAACTTCATGAAGAATTTCTTCTGGTAGATGTCGAAACGGATCTCGTAGAGCCGCCCCAGCCGGTCGGTGATCATCGCCATCCGGTAGCGCCAGCCGCCGTTCACCCGCAGCGTTGCCGCCCCCGAGGCGCTTTCGCCGATCTCGGCGGCCAGCGCACGCACCTGCACCACGCGTTTCTTGTTCAGCAGGTTGATGCGCCGCTGCAACTTGGGGATCAGCCACGCCTGCAAGGGGATCAGCGCACAGGCCGCAATGCCAAATGTGACGGATTGGGCGAACAGAAAGCCAAGGATCGTCAGCATCTGGCCCGCCTGCAACACCGGCTGCGCCAGCGCGTCACCCATCAGCCCGCCCATCGGCTCGCTTTCGGATGTGACCATGCTGACCAGTTCGCCCTGCGAAGTGCGTTCGAAATAGGGCTGCGGAAACCGCAGGATGCGCGCGATCAACCCGTAGCGGTAGCGGCGCAGCAGGCGCTCGGACAGCACGCCCTTCATGGTGTTGATGCGCATTTTCATCAGCCCGTGCCCGATGACCGACAGCAGGAACAGGCCGCACAGCAGCAACAAGAAGTGGATTTGCGAAAAAGACATGCCAAAAACGTCAACCACATCCGATTGCGCGGCGATGGCATCGTTGATGATCCGCTTGGGCAGTTCCAGCGTCAGGTAAAGCATTGGAAACAGCGTCAGCGTGACCAGCAACAGGATGATTTGATCACGTTTTGAATGTTTGAAAATAAAGCTGAAAATGCTGCGTTCTATGGGGCTGTCCAGACGTTGTCTCGGGGCATCGGCAAGGTGCCGGTAATGTTGTCCAATCGGGGTAACCTAGCAAGCGACAGGCGCGTGCGGCAATGGCTATTGTGCGGGCAGGTACAGGCATTTGACCGCCCGCGTGCCTGAATGATGGACGAAGCGGGTTCAAGCCATTAGGCTTTGATCAACACAGGAGACGACGGCCCGTTGACCGCCACGATATCATCATTGCTGTTCCTGCTTTTTCTGTTCCAGATCAAGCATATGCTGGCAGACTTTTTTATGCAGACTCCCCGAATGCTCAGCGACCGCGGGCGCTATCTGCATATGGGTCGGGCACAGCATGCCGGTGTTCACGCGCTTGGCTCGGCGCTGGCGCTGGTGATTGTGGGGACATCGCTGCCCCTGGTTCTGGGCATCGTTGTGGTAGAATGGGTCGCGCATTACCACATCGACTGGGCCAAGGGACGCTGGTCTGACCACACCGCGCACACGCCGGCCGACGGAGGCTACTGGCGCGCCATGGGGGCCGATCAGGCGCTGCACCAGCTGACCTATCTGGTCATGGCCTGGGTCTGGGTGGCCTGCGCCTGAAGGCGTTTCTTGCAAGAGCGGCTTTGGCAACCGGCGCAGAATGATTTTTGGAAAGGGGTACATCGGGTTGGCAAACTGCGCCCATCGCAATACCTGTTGCGCAGACAATGCTGCGTTTGCATGCCGTGCAAAGACTGCGGCCCGCCCTTGCAGGGGGCGCCGCGCGCATGGACGCGCCGTGGTGCCCTCGTAGAACAGTGATAGGTTTCCCTTTGCCCCAGTCCGAGACATCCAACACCGACACACGCCCGCTGGCCCCCTATTCGCAGCGTGCCCAGTGGTGGCATATCCTGCGGCGGGTCTATACGGATATTGACGATAAGAACATGTTCCTGATCGCGGCAGGTGTGGCGTTTTATGGCATTCTGGCAGTGTTTCCCGCGATTGCCGCAGTGATCGCCATCTGGGGCATTGTTGCCGACCCCGAAGTCGTGGCCATCGAAGTCGAGAAATTTCACGCGGTTCTGCCGCAAGAGGTTTACGATCTGATTTCACAGCAGATTTCGCAACTGGTCAACGGTGATCGAACCACGCTGACATGGGCATCGGCCTTGTCGCTGACGGTGGCTGTCTGGACATCGCGGGCCGGTGTGTCGGCAGTGATGCGCGGGCTGAATGCGATTTACGGGCAGGCCAACCGCAGCGGGCTGTCACATTATGTTCGGGCGCTTTTGCTGACGATCACGCTGGTCGGGGTCGCGCTGGTGGCGTTGGCCTGTGTGGTTCTGGCCCCCATCGTCATGCGGTTCGTGCCCTTTGGCATTGCCAACAGCACGATCATCGACCTGTCGCGCTGGGTGGTGATGGTGCTGGTTCTTTATGCGGGGATTTCGGTGCTGTACCGCATGGGACCGGCACGGCGAGAGGCACGGATGAAGTGGTTTACGCCCGGTGCGCTGTTCGCCACGCTGGGCTGGACGGCGGCCTCGCTGGGGTTTTCGATCTATTTGCAGAACTTTGGCAATTACAACGAAATCTACGGCTCGATCGGGGCGGTGATCGCCCTGTTGATGTGGCTGTTTATCAGCGCGGTTCTGGTGCTGCTGGGCGGGTCGATCAACGCACATTTTGAACGTGAACGCTGGCAACGGCGGTCACAGGATCCGGTCTAGATATGCCCGCCCAAGGCGACCAGCCACAGCCAGGCGGTGATGACTGACGCACCTGTGGCCACAAGCACCGATGATGCCGCGACCCGTCGCGCGCGGCCATAGAGGTTGGCAAAGATATAGGCGTTGACCCCCGGTGCCATGGCCGCTGTCAGCACCGCCGAGCGGAAGAACTCGGGCGAGATGTGCAGGCTTTTGCCGACGGTCCAGGTGATTGCCGGATGCACGACCAGCGACATCAGGCAGACCATGGCGATGGGCAGTTTGTCCCCCTCGGGTTTGTACTGGATCAGCACGCCACCCAGCGCAAACAGGGCCGCGGGCAGGGCGGCACGCACGATCAGGTCAAGACCGTCGTTCAGCACGCCCGGAATGGGGATGTTCAGCAGGTTGACGGCAAAGCCCAGTGTGATCCCGATCACCAGCGCGTTGCGGAACATTGCGCGGGCGACGGACCGGGCCATTTTCAACGGGCTTCCACCACGGTTGCGGGCAATCTCCATCACCGTGATGCCCAGACCATAGCAGAACGGCGAATGGATGGCGACGATGACAAAGTTGCCGGTCAGCGCATCCGTGCCGTAGGCGCGCTCGGTGATCGCCAGCCCCAGCAGCAGCGAATTCGAGAACAGGCAGCAAAAGCCGATGACGATGCTGTCTTCCAGATCGCGTTTCAGCACATAGAAGGACACCAGCGTGCCAAGCGCGAAACAGGCCGCAGCACCGGTGTAAAAGGCAATCAGGATGCCGGGATCGAAATTGGCTGACAGATCCATGCGCGCGATGGCCTGAAACAGCAGGCAGGGGATCGCGAAGTTCTGGGTAAAGCGCATGACCCCGTCGATCCCCGAGACCGGAAAGGCCTTGGTCCAGACCGCCACATAGCCAAAGCCGATGACAAGGAAAACCGGCAGGATGACGTCAAGAAGGGTTTGCATATTCAGAACCTTGAGAGGGTCAGAGAACGGCCCTTCGGGGAGGATTTTTTAGAACCAGAGAAGCGGTCAGTCGGGAAAGGTCAGCGTCATGCCGTCATAGGCGGGCTGGATATGGTCGGGGGTTTCATCCAGCAATGTCTGATAGTCGAGGTCGATGTGCATGTTGGTCAGCACCGCCTGTTTGGGCTGTACCTGCGTGATCCAGTCCAGCGTTTGCGCCAGATGGCTGTGGGTCGGGTGCGGATCGCGGCGCAGGGCGTCGACGATCCAGCAGTCAAGGTTGTCCATATAGGGCCATGAGGTGTCGGGTATGCTGGCGACATCGGGCAGGTAGGCCACGTCGCGGATGCGAAAGCCCAGGGCGTCGATGGCGCCGTGGTTGACCGGGAAGGGGGTAAAGGTGATGTCGCCGCCGGCTCCAGACACGGTCACGTCGCCTTCAAGCAGGTTCATGTTCAGGATCGGCGGATACATCGAGCCTTCGGGTTGCACGAACGCATAGTCGAAACGCGCCATCAGGGCGGCCTGGGTCTCAGCGTCGGCCCAGACGGGCAGGCGCGCGCGCATGTTGAACACGATCATGCGCAGATCGTCGATGCCGTGCACATGGTCGGCGTGGCTGTGGGTATAGATGACCCCGTCAAGCCGGCCGACTTTGGCATCCAGCAGCTGGCTGCGCAGATCGGGCGAGGTGTCGACCAGCACGGTGGTGGTGCCCGCATCGGCGACGCGCTCCACCAGAATGGAACAGCGGCGGCGGTTGTTTTTCGGGTTGGCCGGATCGCACGCGCCCCAGTGGCCGCCCAGACGCGGCACGCCGCCCGAGGAACCGCAGCCGAGGATGGTAAAGCGCAGGTCTGCCATCAGGCGGCGGCCTTGTACTGGGCTGCCTTGGTGAACAGGCGGTCAAAGTTGGTTTGGGTTTGCGCGGCGAAGTCGGCGTAATCAAGCCCGAAGACCTCGGCACCGACACGGGCCGTATGGGCGGTATAGGCCGGTTCATTGCGTCGGCCCCGGTGGGGGGGCGGTGCCAGATAGGGGGCGTCGGTTTCGACCAGAATGCGTTCAACGGGTGCTGCGGCAAAGATGTCGCGGATCTCCTGGCTTTTGGGAAAGGCGGCGATGCCCGACATGCTGAGATAAAAACCAAGGTCCAGTGCCGCGCAGGCCAGTTCGGGCGAGGAGGAGAAGCAGTGCATGACGCAGGAAAAGGCGCCGTTTGCGTGTTCTTCGGCCAGAATGCGGGCCATGTCATCATCGGCGGCACGCGCGTGGATGATCAGCGGCAGGCCGGTCTGGCGCGCGGCGGCTATGTGGATACGCAGGCTTTGCTGCTGCACCCCGGCGCTGTCGGCGGTGTAGTGGTAATCAAGACCGGTTTCGCCGATGCCCACGAATTTCGGGTGCTGGGCCAGTGCCACCAGTTCATCGACCGAGGCAAGTGGTTCGTCTGCGGCGCTCATCGGGTGGGTGCCGGCAGCATAGAAGACAGATGCGTATTTCTCGGCAATCGCACGCACTTGCGGCTCGTTCCTGAGTCGCGTGCAGATGGTGACCATGCGCGTCACGCCCGCCGCTGCGGCGTCGGCGACGATCTGGTCGCGCTGGCCGTCAAAGTCGGTGAAATCCAGGTGGCAATGGCTGTCGGTGATCTGCGGAGGTGTCTGCATCGGGCCCTTCAGGCAAGCGCCTGTTGTTGTAGCTTGAAAAACGTATCCAACACCAGCGCGGCAGGGTCAAGGTTGACCGCCCGCCCGTGGGCAGCGCGGGCGCTGACATGCTGTTGCGTGGTGGCCCAGCCGCGTGCGGCGCGGGCGTCGGGGGAAAGGCGGGCCAGCACGGTGGATTCATGCGGCGCAGCCTGCGTGGCGGGGGGGCTGCCGGTGGCACCGGTACGCGCCAGCCGCCCCATGGCGATGTCGAGCAATACGAACAGCAGGTCCAGCTTGTCCGCAGCACCGCGCTGGGCCGCGGCCTCGGCCAGTTTCAGGGTGCGGGCACGGTCGAGGTTGGGCAGCGATCCGAGCAGGCCGATGATTTCGGCGTAGATCTGCAAGCCACCCGACAGCGACAGGCGCAGGGCCTCTCCCACCGAGCCGGCAGACAGTTCGGCCAGCGCGGCGGCGTTGTCGCCTGCGTCGATGCCCGCCTGCGCCATCGCTTGCGCCATCTGTTCGGGTGCCAGCGTGCCCAGCCGCAGGGTGCGACAGCGCGACCGGATCGTCGGTAGCAGGCGCGAAGGCTGGTGGGAGATCAGCAGGATGGTGGCACGGGCCGGTGGCTCTTCCAGCATCTTGAGCAGGGCGTTGGCGGCTTGCGTGTTCATGTCGTCGGCGGTATCGACGATCACCACGCGGCGGCCCCCGTCGGTCGCGGACATCTGGAAGAAACCGGCCAGACGGCGGATGTCATCCACAACGATCTGGTCGCGCATCCGTCCGGTTTTTTCGTTGACGGTGCGGGTGATGGATTTCAGCCCCGGTTCGGCCCGCGCCGCGATGCGGTGGGCGACGGGGTGGTCGGGGTTGATGTGCAAGGACGTGGGCGGAGGCGGCGCGCCGAACATGCCGCCGTCGTCGGCCGGATCGGGGGTGGCCAGCAAAAAGCGGGCGATGGACCACGCCAGCGTCGCCTTGCCGACACCGCGCGGGCCGGTGATCATCCACGCATGGTGCAGGCGTGCGCTGGCAAAGGCATCAAGGAAAGCCTGTTGCGCGGCGTCTTGTCCGATCAGCTGCGTCGCCGCGCTGGGATGCGGGGCGCCGGGGACCTGATCGGCAGGCTGGATATCGGGTTCGGTGGTGGCCATTGGGGGTGGTCTAGCACTGTGTTGCGGCGGTTGGAATGGGGGCTTTGGCGACATGAGATCGGGGGCGCTGCCAAATGTAATATCGGGGGCGCTGCCCCCACGCCGCTGCGCGACGTTCCCCCGGGATATTTTCAGCCAAAAGAAGACAGGTTCGGGGTGACGGTCCGGGCAACTTCGGCGGCGACGGTGTCGATGGCCCCGGCACCGTTGATGGTGCGGAAGCGGTCGGGGAATTCTTGTGCGAGGGCCAGAAAGCCCGCGCGCATCCGGGCTTGCAGCTCGGTGCCGAAATCCTCGAAGCGTTCTTCGGCGGTTTGGCGGGATTTGGCGCGGGCGTGGCCGGTGTCGGGGTCCATGTCGATCAGCACCGTCAGGTCGGGTTCGCGCCCGATCATCAGCGTGTGCAACTGGTCGACGGTGGCGCGCAGGTCGCCGCGCGACAGGCCCTGATACATGCGGGTGCTGTCGGCAAAGCGGTCGCAGATCACGATTTTTCCCGCCGCGAGGGCGGGGTTGATGGTGCGTTCCAGATGGTCGCGTCGCGCGGCGGTGAACAGCAGGATTTCGGTTTCGGCAGACCAGCGGTCGGGATCGCCCTGCAACACCAGCGCGCGGATTTCCTCGGCCCCCGGCGAGCCGCCGGGTTCGCGGGTCAGCACCACGTCGCGGCCAAGGGCGCGCAGGTGATCGGCCAGCAGGCGGGCTTGCGTGGATTTGCCCGAGCCGTCGATGCCTTCGAAGGTGATGAACGTGCCGCGTTGGCTGTGCGGCAGGCTCAACTGGCAGCCTCGGGTGCTTCTTCGGGGCCACGGTTCAGGCGTTCCAGCAGGATCAGCGCCACGGTGCTGACCTTGGCCATGAAGCCGGCAGGGGCGACCGAGGTCTCGGCCACCAGCGGCACGCGGGTTTCCGGCAGGCCTTCGGGTTTCAGTACCAGTTCCGCCAGCTTGTCGCCTGCTTCAAACGGGGCCTTGATCGGGCCGGTATAGACCACTTCGGCGGGGATCTCGTCACCGGCCAGCACCGGCAGCAGCACTGTCAGGTCCTCCTCGAGCGTCAGGCCGACGCTTTTGGACTGGCCCATCCAGACGTCGGCCTGCGCGATGCGCTGGCCGGCTTTGCCCAAAGGGCGTTGCGCAAACTGGCGAAAGGCCCAGTTCACGATGGCCTCGGCCTCTTCGGCGCGGGCGTCGGCGGTGGCCAGGCCCGACAGCACAAAGATGATACGACGATCGCCCTGCACGGCAGAGCCGACCAGCCCGTAACCGGCCTCTTGGGTGTGGCCGGTTTTCAGGCCATCCGCGCCGATGCCAAGGCCCAGCAGCGGGTTGCGGTTGTAGCGGTTCGACGCCTCGGTGGGATCGAACAGATATTCTTTCTCGGCAAACAGCGGGTAATATTGCGGGAAATCGGTGATGATGTGGTTGGCCAGCAACGCCAGATCGCGCATCGACATCAAATGACCCGCCTGCGGCCAGCCGTTCGAGTTGGCGAAGGTCGAGTTGGTCATGCCCATCTTCACCGCACGCTGGGTCATCAGCCGGGCAAAGCCCGCCTCGGTGCCATCGGGGCTGAGCGCCTCGGCAATCACGGCACAGGCGTCGTTGCCCGACAGCACGATGATGCCACGCAACAGGCTTTCGACGGGCACCCGCTCGCCCGCTTTCAGAAACAGGGTCGAGCCTGCATAGTTCATCGCATGTTGCGACACGGGCAGCTCTTCGTTCAGGGTCAGGCGGCCATCGCCCAAAGCCTCGAACGCCATATACAGCGTCATCAGTTTGGACATCGAGGCAGGCGGCAGCGGCTGGTCTGCGTTCTTGGTCAGCAACACTGTGCCAGTGGTCTGGTCGATGACAAAAGCAGCCCCTGCGCGGGTGTCGAAGGCCAGCGCGGGCAGCGTGGTGAGGATCAGCGCGAAGGCGGCAGCGAGGGTGCGGATCATCGGTTGGGTGTCCTTTAGTTGGTCACGGCATAGGCATCAGAGAAGCCCTGTTCCTTGATCTTGGCAAGGAGCTGTTTGCGTTCGGATGCGGTTACGGCAGGGCCGACGACAACGCGCCAGAAGGTCTTGCCATTTGAGTCGAAGGGTTTGATCTGTGGCACAACACCGGCGCCGCGCATCTGGTTGGCGGTGCGTTCGGCATTGGCTTCGACCGAGAAAATACCGATCTGCACATAGGGTTTGTCCAGCGAAGAGGTGCGGGGTTTCGGTTTGGGCGCGGGTTTTGGGGCCGCCGGCGCTGCGGTGTCTGCCAGCGCGGTTTCCGCGACCGAAACCGGATCAAGCGATGTGGCTTCAACCTCTGTGGCGGCGGGCAGGGCGGCGGTTTCGGCGTCCGCCGTGGTCCCGGCGGGCAGGTCATCGGCGGGGCCATCCTCGGCCACCTCTTCCTTGCGCAGCGCGGTCACGTTCAGTTCAACCGGCGCACCGGCCAGCATGCCCAGCGAGGATGCGGCATCGGATGATACCTGTAGCCGTGGCCCGGGAATGTCACGCTCGCGGCGGAACAGGGCGCCGACGACGAACTTGCCGTTGGCCTGGTTGCGGATAATCACCCGCTCGGGGTCGTTGACATCGGGGTGCGCCACCCAGACACCGCCCAGCGACGGGCGACCGTCCCACAGGCCCGCTTCGGTGGCCGAGAACACCTCGGGGGCTTCGATGTCACGCTCGACCGTCTTGCGGGTGCGTTTGGTGGCACTGACCTGTTCGCTGCCGTTGGATTTGACGCCCAGCCCCTGCCCAAGGCTGAACTGACCGCCCTCGTCGCATCCGGCCAGCAGGGCCAAAGCGCAGGTTGTGGCAATCAAGCCTTTGGTACGATTGGAAAAATGTGTAGAGAAGACTGCCCAAGCCATCGTCATAAAGTCCTTGCCTGTCTCCGGCACCCCAATGGGCCGGTGTGCCCACAATGGCACGCGTGATAACCCCTCTGTCGGGGGCATTGGGCGCATTCTAGCGCGTGAAGCGGCCTGTGAAAAGCGCGGGTGGAACCTATCGGCAATATTCCCCGCGCAGATTTGTAAAAATCGCGGTTTGCCGAATCGTTTCACCCGCACTATTCCACCCCAGTCGGAGGAGTGGCAGAGTGGTCGAATGCACCGGTCTTGAAAGTGCGCCGTCTAAGGCGCGATATTGGTAATGTAGGAGGTCTACATCACACTGTGTGTTAGTGTGTAAAGCACCAAGGTTAGGTCGAAGCGAAAGTGCCGGCTGAACATAGCATCCTTGGAAAAGCGATGATGAGGCGAACGAGATGTAGCCAAGAGAGCATTGCAGCTAAATCGCATATGATTAAGCCTAAACTGGCTGAACCCAAGTCTGCCCGGGAATACCGCGACCCTACTCGGAAAATCTCGCGTTGCCGATTATCTCCCACCTCCACGAAGGTTTTCAAGTCGAGGAGGACGCACTGGGAGAGGGATGCCACGAGAAGTGGTTGAAAGACGAAATGGGAATCTAAGTGCGGTCAATAACCGATGTCGTGTCGAATTCGGGAAGGCCTAAGGGGAGTAATTCCTACGGTCTCGGAGTCGTCGTAATAGCCGCGCCAAACGGCATAATGTCCCGGTAATGCGGGGAGAAGGTGAAGGACGACAGGTTCTCATCTGTAAGAAAGGAAGGTTAATCCGGATGGATTTTAAAGGCCTGAATAGACTGCAGAAAGTCAAGGAACTGAACGCTAACCCCAACTGGGTCAATCAAGATCTATATCGGATGCTGTATATGGAAGATCTCTATATCACGGCTTACGAGAGGATTAAGAGCGCCCCTGGGAACATGACCCAAGGGACGGATGAAACAACCCTTGATGGTTTCTCTATGACAACCATTAAGAACATCATCCGGAAGATGAGAGATCAAAGTTTCGATTTCACTCGGTCCAAGAGGATTAAAATCCCAAAGGCCAACGGGAAAGAGAGACCGCTTGGGATCCCATCGCCTAAGGACAAAGTGGTTCAAGAGGTTGTTCGCATGATACTTGAATGTATCTATGATGGGGATAATCCTACTTTCTTGGACACCTCTCATGGTTTCAGAAATGGAAGGGGAACGCACAGCTGCTTGCAACAAGTTCGTGGATGGCACGGAGTCAGTTGGTTCGTGGAGGGAGACATCAAAGGATGTTTCGACAACATTGATCATCAAACTCTAATCCACATCCTATCCAAACGGATCAAGGACCAAAAGTTCTTGGACCTGATTTGGAAAGCTCTCAGGGCCGGGTATATGGAAGGCAAAGTCTCCCATAACTCGATTCTTGGCACTCCCCAAGGGAGTATCATCAGCCCTATCTTAGCGAACATCTACCTACACGAATTCGATATGTGGGTGGACGAGTTCATCGCGAAGAACCAGAAGTTGCGTGAGGACGGAACGACCCGTAAAAAGGTCAACCCAGAATATACCTTCTTCGACAAGGAGTTAAAAAGGATCAAGGCTGGCAAAAAGCGAGTTTCTCCCGAGAGATTCGCCGAGCTGATGAAGGGGAAACTCTCTACATCATCTATCGTTCATAACGACCCTGATATCATCAAGGTAAAATATGTGCGATACGCTGACGACTGGTTGGTTGCTATCGACGGACCCCGCTCTCTGGCGGAAAAGTTCAAAGAAGAAGCCACGGAGTTCTTTCAGAAGAACCTCAAACTGGAACTCAGTGAAGAAAAGACAGCCATAAGGAACGCAAGGAAAGAAGAAGCCCTCTTCCTCGGAACCAATATCACTATTGGCTCCGGAGAAGACATCATGAGAAGGATGAAACCCCCAAGGGGCAACACCCTAATCAAGAGAAGACTCCCTACAACGCATAATACAATGATGCGTGTTCCTATTCAGAACATTCTGAAAAGGTTAAAGGAGAAGGGATTCCTCGACAGCGATAACCAGCCTCAAGCCAAGTTGGCTTGGATACATAAGGAAGAGTGGGAGATCGTAGAAGCCTATTCAGCGATCATGCGTGGCTATCGGAACTATTATTCATTCGTGGATAATCCGAGACGCTTAGCTTACCTGCAATACCTTTTGCAGTTCTCGTGCGCGAAGACACTCTGTCGTAAAAGACAGTGTTCGTTAAAACGACTATTCGCAAGAATCGGTCTTCGCTGCAAAGTCCCGAAGAAAAAGGACAATGCTGGGAAGGTGATCAAATACTCTGAACTGGCCCTAAATACCAGTTGGAAGAAAGATCGCATGAACTTCAAGGGGGGTAAGGGTCCTGCGGACCTAATTACCCTTGGGATCAACCTCAGAACGCGAACAAAGCTGGAAGAAATGTGCGTAATCTGTGATGGCGACGATAGGGTGCAAATGCACCACGTGAAGCACATCAGAAGAGGCAAGGCGAAAGGTTTTACACAGGTCCTGCAAGCCATAAACCGAAAGCAAGTCCCAGTATGTCATGAATGCCATTTAGGCATTCATCAGGGACGCTACGATGGAATTTCCATCAAAGACTTGGCAAACGCCGATGTTGCGACTAGGTAGCAGGAAGCAGAGGAGCGGTGGCAGAGTGGTCGATTGCTGTCGCCTTGAAAGCGACCGGGCCTTCGCGGGTCCCGTGGGTTCGAATCCCACCCGCTCCTCCAAGATTTCCCTGTGTGATGAGAACTGGAGAGCCGTGTGCTATGAAAGTAGCAAGCACGGTTCGGAGGGGGACAGTTGGTTATCCTTCGGGACCCGGCTGTCTACCCTACACCGACGAGGGTGAAAGTCCTCCGTGGGTTCGAATCCCACCTCCTCCGCCAAAATAGTTTTATTTAATGTTATTTATCAGCGGTTTAGCTGTTTTTCTGCTGAGCTCGCCCCCCAATTAGGCCGCCAATTGAGTTTTGAATGGACTGCCGGTTTTACTGCAACTAGTGTTCCAAGGTATTCCATTTTCACGTTGAGCGAGCATTGATGATAAATTTTGCAACGATTGCTGGCGAGTTGCTGCCTTTCAGGCATGGCAACGTAAATCAGACCTTCAAGGCGCTGGTCGCCACTTCAGACGGTCGTGTGCCAGTTGCTGCAATAATTAAGGATTTGCCAGTAAAAGAGCTATTCAATGAGTTAATTTCTTTTCTTATACTTAAGGACTTAGGGCTGCCAGTTCCTGACACTTACCTGGGCCTTGTTCCTGCGGGAAATCGACAAATTTCAAAAGGTCCACTGCTACCAGACGGAGCCCGGTTGGTGCTGGCGTCAAAGGATGTGGGGTCGCCAAACTTAAAGTTTGTTACAAATTTGTCCGACTTATCATCCGAAGCTGAAGCTAAAGCTTGTCTCTCCCGTTTCGTTCCTGAATTGGCAAAATGGGGGAAATTTGGAGAGATGTATGCCTTCGACACTTGGGTAGCCAATGTTGACCGAAATCTCGGAAATGTTTTGTTTGGTGGAACGAAGCCAGATGGAAGCGTAGATGTTTGGGTGATTGACCACGGACAGGCTCTTACGTCTGAGATGTGGCAACCTAACGATTTGATTCCCGAAGGCAGTTACATGAATAAACTGCAAATTTGGGCGGTTCCCTTTCTAACAGACGATAACAAAAGCACGTGCTTAGGCTCACTTCAATTGTTTGAAATTAAAGCTCATGCCTTAGACAAACGTTCAAAAGTCGAATACCTTTCCAAGATGTTCGGGCTGGATGATGCCAGCAAGAACGCCGTCACAAATTTTCTTGAACTCCGATTGGCTGAAGTATCAGGCCAGTGTAGAACGGCGTTAATGGTGGAAACAATGATATGACGAATTTTGGAGTGAAATTCGAGGATTTCCCGACTGTTGATGCCTCAAGGTCAGTCACTTGGGCACCCATTATCTGCAATCCTAAAGATGCTTCTTGGGAAAGGTTTGTAGTCGGAGTTGTTGCGATTAGTGATGATGGATTTCACATCGAAGCGGCTAACAGACTGTCCCGCTTAGCTTGCTTGTATGAAGGCCGGGCAAGGTCCGTGGTGCTGTCGGTCGAAATTGCGATTAGCTGGTTAACCGAATTTTTAGCATCTGGTACGGCCAGTTTGGAACAGCTAGATTTCCCGGTTGGAAATATTTCCATTGGCGAAACTCACAGTGTAACGGGCATATCCTGTAAAGAGGTTTCGCAGCTATGGATGGAAACACTGTCTTCTTTCTATGAAGTTCCCAAATCTCAGGCAGTAGATACAGCAGTTTCAGTGGTGGAATATGCTCTCAGAGAAGTTGATGAGCTTAAACTTAGATTACCCGTTCAGGTGCTGGGGATTGTTGAAAGAGAAAATTCATCCTTGCTACGATTTTTCCACGAGGATGTAAGAAATCGGAGGACGCGTCGTCGTCGTGCAAACGCTCGGATTAAGATTGACTATGATGGCAAGATTCTTTCCGCGAACATAGACGATTTCAACATTGATGCCCCTTCACCGAGTGTTGGGATAATGAAGCAGCGCATGTGGGATTTGGCAGTGCAGCGTGATAAAACCCCAGCGGAAGCTTTGAAGTCTAGGCGTTTTGAAATGCTTGTTGGTTTTCCGAAACACAGAGTGTTTGAAAAAAAGCCCAAGTCCGTTGAGCGCATCCAAGAACACTTGAGGGAACTGACGGCACAGGCTGACCGCGAAGAAATTCGTCTTCGTACTCTTACAGGCCCACGTGAAATCGGTGAACACATTGTCAGGCTAGAGAGTGCAGAATAGTTAATTGCGTCAGAAAAGCATCTCGCGTTCCTCTGCGCTGAGAAGGTGCGCAAATTTGCTGAGAAAAAGACGGTCTGCTTGGTTCTCGCACCACTCAATCTCAAACCGCTTTCTTTGGTACGTCCGCTGCCACATGCCCTTTGGCTTTGGCGCTATCCAGTTGGCGGTGCCAGCTTCGCCGCCCAGCGCCGTGCGCAGTTTGTTCGCGCGCCTTAACATGCGGTCATAGCGCGGCTCTGACTGGCTGGCATATCCGACGTTGTAGCAATGACGGCAGAGGAAATATCTACCACCAGCAAAGACCTTGCAGACGCGGCGTGTGCAATGCCGACCGTTCACGATGCCGTTGCATCTGAAATAGGGGCGTGCGCCGCCGTAGTTGCACTCTGCATAGGTCAGGGGGATTGATTGCGTGATGGTTTCCCAATCGCCGCCATAGACGCGCACCTTGTAGTCCAGCACCAAATGACGTTCGGTCGCGTGATAGCCAACGCGTCCGGTTTCCGTGCCATCCCTTGACCAAACCCAATGCCCACGCCTGCCGGGCCTTAGGCAGCCTTCACGGTGCAATCGGTTCACATCCAACGACTTCGTGTGCTCTGCCTTCTGTTTGTAGCCTCTGCGTCCAGATCCATAACCGCCCATGCGGTGCCTCCAATAATTTTACAAAAGCATTAGGTAAGTTGAGGGTGTTCGCTCTCAGCTTTTTGCAGGGGCTAACTCTTGATCGAAACCAAGTGTCCCAAAGGACCAACACTAACCTCATCGCAGAGGTTTTTCATCTCCGTCTTGCCCCATTGCCTTACGCTCAGAACGGTAAAATACGTACGGCCCTTCTCCCATTTTGAAGAAAATACCTCCTTCGTATGAAGGTTAATGTGGGGGTTCCAGACTTTGGTGAACATCCCACGGTCGAAGGTCCATTTTGGAGAGGGCCAAACAACAACACTCTCTATATCGGTCTCAGAAATTTCCCAAACGTCTCTGATTGATGGCGAGAACGCTCGCGCTTCGGATTGACTGGCTGTCCAAACAGTAAGCAGAGGATGTGAATAGACCATCCATTCGCCAGAATAGGTTCCTGATGGAAGTCCTCTCCCAATGGTCAGACCGCACCCCCCATCCTTGAGTGGTGATGGAAAAATAATGGCCTCAAGATCTGAGAAGGAAAGTCGGCTGTTTAAACCCATGAAATATTTCCAAGTTATTTTGGTAGTAGAGGCTGCTCATCTCAGAGAGAGTTCTCCCATCGGATGGTCCAGTTTGAACGTTAGTGCGCCGTTCGCCTTTGGTCTATGCTCTGCTTTTTGTTTGTAGCCTCTGCGTCCAGATCCATAGCCGCCCATGGGGTGCCTTCTGATATTTTCCGAAATCATTAACCAAGTTTGCGTTCTATCGGTTCGCTGAAACCCAATCCCCAATTTGTGGACGCGGGTTTTGTGCAGCTTACCCCGGTCCCGAAACCACGCGGTTCAGACCTTTGACCGCCCCCCGCCTTTCATCCCTGCCTATGGCTAAATGTATACATGTCACCTTTGCTGTGACGCTCTTGGGTGTCGATCTGCTAGTATGCGTCACATATTCAATGCATGACCTTGCCCAGCGCAAAACCATGCACAGTATTTGTGACAAGGTATGCACGGTATTCATGCGGGGGTTTTCCATTTCTTGAACGCCAAGGATGCTCTATTTCCCTCTATTGTAGACGCCTCCGCCAATGCCCAGGTCGATGCGCGACCGACGCCAGCGGGGCCAAGATGAGGTGCGCGTGTCATGTGGATGAAGCCGCGTTCCTCTAACATCTTGAACCACGGGCCAACGGTGTTGCGGTGAACGTGCAAGGCAATCGCCGCCTCACGGTGGCTTAGAAATATCTCGCCATTGTTCAAGCCGTTGTAGCGCCGCTTGAGTTCGATATAGAGCGCGCGCGGGCCGGGGGGCAGGGTGGCCCATGCCTGCGTTGCTAGCACCCATTCGGGAAGCTGGACGAAACGCCCAGCCCCCCTTTTCTTGTGCTTGTAGGGTTTGCCCGCCATCAGCGATGGCCCCCGCGAATGTCTTGCAGCGTTCGGGCCATGTGGTTGGGCAGGTTGTGCCGCTTCACCAAATGCCTTTCAAACGCAGAGAGGAAATATAGCGGCGCTGCGGTGCTTGTGGCCCTCATGCGCTGGCCTCCTGTCCTAAAAGGTCAACTTTGGCATCACAGGACAGCACATAGCGAGCGTGTGTACCGGGATAACTGCCTTCGTGTGGCTCCAGGTGCGTGGCAATGGGAATGCCCATTTCACGCAGATCGAACACATAGCCAGACCAACGTGGCGCTGGGCGTTCAATAGGGGTGACGCCTTTTGCTCCAGCGTTAGCGAGTTGCACCATTGCCCAGCCAAGTCGGCCTTTGAGTTCAAACGTGCGGGATTGTTCGCTCAGAGCGAGCGTTACTTGGATCTGCATTTCACTGCATCCTTGTTTTGTGGGTTGCAGCGCGGTATCTGGAAGGTGTGTAGACTACCCAGCGCCCGCGCCAGTTTTGTTACTGCGTGGGCGTTGTTCTATCCATCGCGGTCTGCGGTGGGACGGGATGCCAGCCAAGCGGTCACGGCGCTTTCGGGCCATGCAACGGCACGCTTGCCAATGCGCACAGGGCGGGGGAAGTCGCCAGCATCCATCATAGCGTAAAGGCTGGATCGGCTGAGGCCAGTAGCGGCTTCAACGGCGGGGCGTCTGAGGTGTGTTTCTGCCAATTTTCGACCTTTCAAGTAGCTTTCGGTTGCAAAGCTATCTTGTCCGACTTTCTTGGAAGGTTCTAATAGATGCGTGCCCAATTCTTAGATTTCTTGCCCAATAGGTAGATGCCCAACTTTGTAAATCTGGGCGGTTTCTGGGCAGAAAAATGAGCAGGGTTAGTTGTTGCGGTCTGGGAACCCTACGGTTCAAATAGTTTCGATAAGTATCTTTGCATTGTGCTGCGCGGAATGTTCTCCCCCAAAACTTCACTGCACCATTCGATAGCTTCTGCATAGACGGACTCTCGCTTTTCGGCCAAGTGTCCTTTGCGCTTCCTGCGTTTGAACTCATTGAATACAGCTTTTGAGATGTCCTTTCTAGGATTTGTTGGTCTATTTCTGAGGCTATTAATGGGCTCGCGCCTTTCTGCATCGCTCTCTACGATAATTGTGCCGCCACTGACGATTGCATTAGCTAAGGGGCCAGCACTTACCGGGAGTGGGAAGAGTTCGAACAGTTGTTGGGTGGGTATGGTTGCTAGCAAGTACTTGCAGCTGTCTCCCAAAACGACATGATTTTTCCAGTCAATCCCCGCGAAGCCGACCAAATTTGGCTGAAATTCCTGCGGCTCTGGCATGTCTGTATAATCAGTACTTTCTAGATCAAATTCCCGATCAACGCAGACCCCAGTAAATACTAACTTGCCATCCATAAGTGCAGCTTGAATATCTAGTTTTGACCGTTCAACTGCGAATTTAAGTTTCGCTTCTTTTGTTTCTACCCAACGTAATTCGGCTATCTCTTCGGTGCCAAGACTTGGCCAAACTCTCTCACCTACTAACGGGTCGGGGTTACCACTGGAAGCCAGCCAAGCTCTACGACTAGATATTTCGGCGTTAGCCTCATCGACCGAGCGGTGGCCCGGGAAATCTAAGACCGCATCGATGTACCTCTGAAATTCAAGCTCGACCCCATGCAATTCGAATTCTGGTGGCAAAAAATAACGGAGGTCTTCAACCGTGTAACCGTTAGCTTCACTTTCCAAGCTTCCCCGGGCATCAAAACCGTGGCCATCAAACTGAAATTCTGGAACCCTACCCAGAGCGATCCATAAAGCAGCCTCTATTGGATAGCATTTTTCAGCTATCTCAACTTCGACAAACATACGTCTCATGAAATTCTCACTACATTGGCACCAGTTGAAAAGATAAATGTTGCCCAACGTTCCATCAGCTTCCTACGCTTGTCAAAAAAATCTGACCGCGCATAGGCCGCCTCTGCTTTGTCTTTGACCGTATGGGCCAGTGCCGCCTCTGATACATCGCGGGGCGTGTTGGTACGTTCCTGTGTCCATGTCTTGAACGAGGTGCGAAACCCATGCACGTCCACGTCATAGCCCAGCGCCTTCGTCAGCTTCGATAGCGTCATGTCAGACAGCGGCTTGCCGTGTTTGGTGCCAGGAAAAACTAGACCCTCGCCAGACCCCAATTTGCGGGCTTGTGTCAGCACCTCTAGGGCGCGGGGCGATAAGGGGACACGATGCTCTTTCTTGGCTTTCATGCGGTGCGCTGGGCGCGTCCAGACGGCTTGGTTTAGATCAAACTCTGACCATTCCGCCAATCGCACCTCGCCAGAACGTGACGCTGTTAAAATAACCAGTTCTAACGCCAGCTTGGTAGCGTCCGCTGCATCCGAGGCTTTTAGGGCTTCAAGAAATTCAGGCACCAAGTCATAGGGCAGGGCTTTTCGGTGCGCTTGGGTCTTGTCCTGTTTGGGCAGGGCTTGGGCGATGGCGTCCGCAGGGTTGTCTTGCCGCCATCCGTTTGCCACGGCCCATTTCATCACGGTGCCGATGCGCTGGCGCACCCGCCGCGCCGTTTCGGGCTTTTCCAGCCATATGGGTTGCAGCACGGCCAGCACGTCCGCCGTTGTCACCTCTGATACCTTCAACTTGCCGATGCGGGGGAAGGTGTAGGTTTCCAGCGTCGATATGAATTGCGCCGCGTGTTTCTTGTTACGCCATGTCGGTTCGTGGATCTTGTGAACCTTGCGCGATGCCTCCTCAAATGTCAGCAAAGCCTCTGAGGCGCGTTTTGATTGCAGGGGGTCGCCACCCGCCCGCGCTAGTTTGCGGTTCTGTAGGGCGGCTTCCCGTGCCTCTGCCAAGGTGACAAGCGATGCGCTGCCCATGCCTATCTCTGTGCGTTTGCCGCGTATCATAATGCGCTGCACCCAACGCTTTGCGCCTGAGGTATCAACCTTGAGGAACAAGCCGTGGCCGTCGGTGTACTTGCCGGGGGCGGTGACGGTGCGCACAAATGCAGCGGACAGCGCCTTCTCAGCCCGCTTACTTGGTTCGGTTCGTTCGATTGCTGTTTTCGCGTCCGCCATTCCGTCCTCCATTTATATCTGGAATATGGGGGACGGCACTGGAACAATCAAGACTTAGGCGGGTCTAAGTTGTTGAATCTAGTAATTTACTGGAATGGGTTGGAATGCACGCGGGCGGACACCTCCTCCGCCAATATGCACTTTTCCTGATTTTGAACGGGTCGCCTTGGGCGGTCTTTTTCCTTTGTTTCCATGGATTTATCGCCTGCGTTCGTTTGCCTTGAGTGGTGCGGAATGTGGTATTTTTGAAATGGCCCTGTCTGGCAAGCTGACCAAGAAGCTGGTCGAGAATCTTGGCGCTGGGCGTCATGGTGATGGGAACGGTCTTTATCTGGTGGTCGATCCGTCAGGCGCGCGGCGTTGGATCGTGCGGGTGGTGGTCAAAGGCCAGAAGAACAAGAAGGGCGCTCCGCTGCGCACTGACTTTGGTCTTGGCGGCGCGGATACCGGCGTGGATGCAGAATAATAACGACGTCTGACGTCTCGAATGCCTGAATTCTTTACCAGCCAGATCAAATAGAAACCACGCGAAACGGTATTCATCAGTCTTGCGTTAGGGTCTGGACCCATTAATCTTACGTCGTCAGCGGCAATTTCACGAAATTTCAGTGGTTTGGGTCGTGCTGCCAATAGTGGTTCTATTTGCAAGCGGCCCAAGACACTGAAATGAAGTGAAATTGCCGCCCGTCGCTCCGTAGGAGCGCCGTGTTATGCTGGCACGCCTTCGGCGTGACGGGTTTGACGGATTTTCCCGCAGCCCATTGCCCGGCAGGGCATTGCGCAGAAATGTCCCGAGAGGAGGCGGCGCATCTGTTTGAAATAGAACCACTATTCCTGCACAGATGCTGCTTGTCAGCGGAAAAATCTGTCAAACTGACAACGTAAGATTAATGGGTCCAGACCCTAAGAGTTACAGGGACCGGCCGTCAGGCAGACTGAGCACCACGGGGAGACTTGGCAAAGAGGGCCGGCTTCAGCCAAGCCGTCACGTTTCGGGTCAGGCTTGGATCTCCGTCCATCCTCAGGTCGCCGCTCTTGAGTGCATCGCGATAGGTTCGGTCGCCCATCCAGATGTCCGTCAATGTTTGAACGGCGCAATTGAAGTACACATCGATATCCTTGCCTGGATCCTTGATGCAAACCTCCGACTTTTCCGGACTTACGACCAGCCACCAGTCCCGTTGCTCATCCAGATCTGAAAACCGGAACTTGATGATCGTCTCGAGCCCCTTGATCTTTTCGTGATCAATACTGCGCTCAAGGTTGAGCATGAGGTACTCGACATCGAAATCCTGGTCGAGGATCGTGTTTTTTGCCCATACGATCCCCCATTCGCCAAGGGCGAACAGAACCGGCAAAAGGGATTCGCAGGCGGCGGTCGGGAAGTACTCATAACCTTTCTGGCCCGGAATGCGCCGACGCATAACCATATTCTGTTCTTCAAGCTGTTTCAGCCTCTTGGTCAGAAGCGCCGGTGAAATATCTCCCAATCCGCGCTGCAGGGTGCTGAACCGCCGCCCGCCCATGAGGATTTCGCGCAGGATCAGGATTGTCCAGCGCTCGCCCAGGATCTCGGCTGCTTTCGCGATCGGGCAAAACTGGTTGTAGTTCATATCAGCCTCCTGAGGCAGAGATTGATCTTTTTCACTTCACAATCTGTAGCACGTTACTCTGGTTTTTGTAGTGGCTTGCTTTCGGTCGTGAAGTATCCGGCTACCCCCCAGCCCTCTAAAACTCTTCTCATCGGCGATCGGATGTCCGGCGCCTTTGAATGAAACACGAAACCCAATTCTGAGGAAATACCCATGAACGTACAGACAAAAATCGTAAAAAATGGCGTCAACACCGAAGCGCTGCTTGGCGCGCGCGGCGCCTTCACCGAGACGCCCGAAGCGGCGCAGTTCACATGGCGCAGCACCTGTGACTGGATCGAAGGCACTTACAGCCGCAATGCAATCAACGGCTACTTCGGTCTTGGCCAGGAAAACCAGCGCAAGCGCGACTTCTCGATCGAATCCGATCACCCGGAGGTTTTCGCTGCCGCTGACCGTGCCGTGACACCGACCGAGATTGCGCTGGCGGCTCTTGCCAGTTGCCTGACGGGCGGTGTGGCGGCAGTGGCCCAGCATCGCGGCATTCAACTGCATTCGGTACGGGCAACGGTAGAAGGCGACGTTGATGTGCGGGGCATCCTCGGCATGGACGCCGAGGTTCGCAACGGGTTCTCCGCGATCCGTGTAACTTTCGAAATCGACGCCGATGCCAGTGACGATGACATCCGCGCGCTGGTTGCCCAGTCGCAGAAACGCTCGGCGATGTTCGACGTCATCGCCAACCCGACAAACGTCGCCGTCAGCGTCGCCTGAGCGCCAACACCAACCAAAGGGGGCCGCCTTGGGCGGCCACCCGATCCCAAGTGCAAGAAAGGAAAAAACCCATGTTTACCACTGCAAACACCCTGCTGATCAATCCGGGCCGCCCGTTTCGGGACCGCCTGAAGTCATATCTCGCCGCGTCCCGCCGCCGTGCGTTTCAGAAACGCAGCATCGCCCAATTGCACAAGATGGACGAGCGGATGCTGAAAGATATCGGCCTGGGCCGCGGCGATGTGATCCATGCGCGGCCTCGGTCCCTTCGGGAAATCGGTTACTGAAAACGGTCGGACGGCGCAGTTGACCACACTGCCTGCCGAACCGGCACACTCCAATGGAGAGAGCCATGCGACACATCAGAAACATCATCATCGGTGCCGGTCAGGCCGGGCTTGCCATGAGCCACTGCCTGACCGCGCTGTCGCAGCCGCATGTCGTGCTGGAACGCGGCGTGGTCGGAAACTCCTGGGCGCGCGAGCGGTGGGACAGCCTGAGGCTTTTGACGCCCAACTGGCAAAGCCGGTTGCCGGGGCATGTTTATTCTGGTTCTGACCCTGATGGGTTCATGACGGCCCGTAGCGTCGTTGAGTATCTGGCGCAGTATGCCAATGCTTCGGCTGCGCCGGTTCAGACCGGTGTGACAGTCACCTCTGTCTCTCGCGATGCCAACGGCTACATCGTTGCTACGAACAAGGGGATTTGGCGGGCCGCGAACGTCGTCCTCGCCAGCGGCGCGTGCAACCGCGCCAGCGTCCCATCCTTTGCAGACGACCTGCCGCAGCATATCGTACAGGTGTCGCCGCTGTCCTATCACAACCCTACCGACCTTCCGAAAGGCGGCGTCTTGGTCGTCGGAGCCTCCGCGACAGGCGTACAGCTTGCCGCCGAAATCCATGCATCGGGGAGGCCGGTGATACTTGCTGCGGGCAATCACATCCGCATGCCGCGCCACTATCGCGGCCACGACATCCAGTGGTGGATGGAACACGCGGGGTTGCTGTCGGCGACGGCGGACACCGTCGATGATATCGCCCGCGCCCGTTCCGTTCCTTCCCTGCAGCTGGTCGGCGACCCGGCGCGGCAGTTTCTCGACCTCAACGCCCTTCAGAACATGGGCATAGAGATTGTCGGGCGTCTCGCCGGAATGCATGACACATCGCTAATGTTCTCCGGCGCACTGGCCAATGCCGCGTCCCTGTCGGACCTGAAGATGAACAGGGCCCTGACCCAGATGGATAATTGGGTGGCGACGACGGGTTTGGACCTGAAAGCCCCCCCGGTGCGCTTTGCGCCGACATGGCTGCCGACTTTGCCGCGACTGACGCTGGATATCTCTTGCGGGGCCATCAAGACGGTCGTCTGGGCCACCGGGTTCGCGCCCGATTATTCCTGGCTGCAC
Source organism: Pseudosulfitobacter sp. DSM 107133 (assembly GCF_022788695.1). Classification (NCBI taxonomy): domain Bacteria; kingdom Pseudomonadati; phylum Pseudomonadota; class Alphaproteobacteria; order Rhodobacterales; family Roseobacteraceae; genus Pseudosulfitobacter; species Pseudosulfitobacter sp. DSM 107133. The sequence continues at coordinate 2,636,024 of NZ_CP085154.1, read as the reverse complement.
CTCCCGGTGTTCGACGCCAAGGGGCGGCTTGTACACAACGGCGGCATTGTAGCCCCCGGTCTTTATGCTTTGGGCTTGCCCTTCATGCGCACCCGCAAGTCTTCGCTGATCGATGGCGTCGGGGATGATGCCCGCTGGCTCGCCCGCCACATCGCCACAAGCGTGGACCGCCGTGCCGCCTGAAAAATCATTCGAAAGGAAAACTCAAATGTCTGATTCAACCAAAACTTTCTGCGAAGGTGGCTGTGCTTGCGGCGCTGTTCGGTATCGCGTGACCTCTACGCCCATGATCGTGCACGCTTGCCATTGCCGCTTGTGCCAGACGCAAACCGGTTCATCCAATGCCATAAACGCGCTGATCGAGGCTGACAGGGTCATCGTGCAGTCCGGCGAGATCGAAACGCGCGTACTGGACACACCCAGCGGCAAGGGTCAACGCGTCGCAAGATGCACGAACTGCAAAGTCGCGCTCTGGAGCAACTATCTGATCAACCAACAGGACGATCATGTGCGTTTTCTGCGTGTTGGTACGCTGGACGATCCCGCCGTGATGCCGCCCGACGTGCACATCTACACGGAGTCCAAACTGCCGTGGTACGTCATCGATGCCACGCCAGCAGTCGCGCAATTTTACCACCACGATACGACCTGGTCGGAAAGCAGCATGCGAAGGCTGGACGCCGTCGGGAAGAAATCGGGCGCTCCCTATCCCAAGAGCCGAATGAAACCAGTCGCCGAAACATCGGCATCCGCGAAGATTTCAGAAGGACCCGTCGAATGAATACGATCCATTCCTCCGTTCTGACCACCATCGGCAACACGCCGATCATCCGCCTCAACACGCTCGCACCTGACGGTGTCGAGATGTTCGTGAAGGTCGAAAGCTTTAATCCCGGCGGTTCAGTCAAGGACAGACTGGCCCTTGGGATCATCAAGGCAGCCGAGCGTGACGGTACGCTGACGCCCGGACAAACCGTCGTCGAAGCAACTTCCGGCAATACCGGGATTGGTCTGGCCATTGTCTGCGCCGCAAGAGGCTATCCGCTGGTGGTCGTCATGGCCGAGAGCTTTTCGGTCGAGCGGCGCAAACTGTTGCGGATGTTGGGCGCTAGGGTGGTGCTTACTCCGGCTGGCGAAAAGGGCACCGGCATGCTGGCCAAGGCGCGCGAGTTGTCGCAGGCGCATGGCTGGTTCTTGGCCCGCCAGTTCGAGAATGAGGCTGGCCCCGATATCCATTCGGCCACCACTGCGGAGGAAATCCTTGCCAGTTTTTCCGACACGCCGCTAGATTACTTCGTGACCGGTTTTGGCACGGGTGGAACCCTGAAAGGGATCGCCCGCGTTCTCAAGGCGAAGAGCCCGGAAACGAAAGTGGTTGCCGCAGAACCAGAAAATTCTCCCCTTCTCGGTTCGGGCATCGGGCAAAGCTACAACCCCGATGGATCCCCCGCTGCCAGCCACCCGGTCTTTCGTCCGCACCCGATGCAAGGCTGGACGCCGGATTTCATTCCAAAGCTCGCAAATGATGTGATCGCTTCCGGCCACATTGACGCCATTCAGGCTGTGCGCGGTGACGATGCGATCCGCTGTGCCCGCGACCTTGCCCGCCGCGAAGGGCTGCTGGTCGGCATCACGGCCGGTGCGACGCTGGCCGCTGCCCTGAAGGTGGCGCAGACAGCGCCGAAGGGCGCGCGCATTCTCGCCATGCTGCCGGACACGGGCGAACGCTATCTCTCTACACCGCTCTTTGAGGGGATCGAAGAGGAGATGGATGCCGATGAGATGGCAATAGCGGCCTCGACTCCCGGCTATCGTTTTGACACTGGGCCCATTCAGACTGTGCCCGCAGCGACCAAACCTGTGACGCTGGATCCTGCGGCGGTGGCCCATGTCGATGCGATCATCTCGGACCCGGATGAGCCGGTGGTCATCTTCGCCCTCGAATGGTGCGAATTCGCCTGGGGCGCGAAAAAGTTGCTGACGCAACTCGGCGTGCCATACCGCGCGGTCCATCTGGACGGGCCGGAGTTCGCCGATCCCCGCTGGGCCACGAAGGTCCGCCGCGCCATGGCCGACCGGGCAGGCGCCGTCACGATCCCGCAGGTCTTTATCGGCGGGCAGCACTTGGGCGGCGCGACCGAGACCTTCGACGCCAGCAATGATGGACGCCTCAAAGCGCTGCTTGGCGGTGTCGGGATCGAGGCAAACCCGGACAGCGTCGGCGACGCCTATGGCTTCCTGCCGAAATGGGTGCATCCGCGCGGCTCCTCTGTGACAGCAAGCAACAGCAAAGTCGCGTGAGCGAGAGGCGGATCCTGATGATGATGTATTCCAAACCTGAGTATCGCTGGGTGATCGCTGCGACCTCGGCCGTGATGCTCGCCATATCCATGGGCCTGCTGGTCAACGGGCTTTCCCCGTTCTTCGTCCCGCTGGAGGCCGAGTTTGGCTGGAGCCGGGGCGAGATCGCGCTGATCAACACGTTCGGCCTGATCGGCCTTGGCCTTGGCGGCATCGTGATGGGCCGCGTCACCGACCGGGTTGGCGTGCGCGGCGTGGTGCTGACCGGCGCGATAGTAACCGGGCTGACGGTGCTGGCCGCTTCGCAGGCGCACAACCTTTGGCACCTCTACGCGCTTTTCTTTCTCGCCGGAGCCTTCGGGGGCGGCGCGCTTTTCGCTCCGCTCATGGCCGCTGTGGGCAGCTGGTTCCGAACCGGCGCAGGTCTTGCCATCGGACTCGTCGCCGCAGGGCAGGCGGCGGGCCAGGGCGGTATTCCGCTGGCGTCGGCGCTGCTGATCGAGGCGGTCGGCTGGCGTGGTGCGCTCCTTTCACTCGGGCTGGTGTCGCTGGCCACGCTTGTGCCGCTGGCCCTGCTTATTCGCCAACCACCGGCCGCGCGCGCGCACACAACGCTGCCCGCCGACGAAGCCCCTACTCTGACGGCCATCTCCTCCGTGCTGATCATGGGGGCTGCCGTGCTGATGTGCTGTTCGCTGATGTCGGTGCCACTGATGCACCTTGTGCCCTACGCTCAGGGCTGCGGCATCCCTGCCGCCCAGGCGGGCGGGATCGTCACGGTCATGATGCTTGCCGCCATCGCAGGACGCGTCGCTTTTGGCCAGCTGGCTGATTGGATTGGCGCAATCCCTGCCTACCTTACTGCATCCGCCTGGCAAACCGCGCTGGTGTTCGTGTTCATGCAACTCAAAAGCCTCGACCAACTCATGACCTTCGCGCCTATCTACGGCTTTGGCTATGCAGGCGTGATGACCGGGGTGCTGGTGACAATCCGCCGTGTCACACCCACGGCAACGCGTGCAACCTGTACCGGCGTCATCATTGCCTTTGCGTGGGCAGGGCACGGGTTGGGCGGCGTGGTCGGTGGGTATCTCTACGACATGACCGCCACTTACGATCTGACATTTGCCGTGGCCGCGTTGGCGGGCGTTGTGAACTTGGTGATCATCGGGTCACTGGGCATTTGGCTGGCACGCGACAAGGGCAACCATTTGCTGCAGCGCGAAGTGGCGACGGGATAGGGAAGTTGAATCACCGGGCAATCCGGTGATCCGGGCACAAGCCCACGAGCGGCAAACCCAACTTCTGGCACAAGCGGTAGTCTAACGACTGCGCAGATAGGCGATAGAAAGGAACCGGCCATGTGGCCTGACAATCAACTACGCGATCTTTTTTCGATTGATCTCCCGATCATCCAGGCACCCATGGCGGGATCCAGCAGTATTGATATGGCGGTTGCGGTTAACGCGGCGGGCGGGCTTGGTTCTCTGGCCTGTGCGACGCTCGATGCAGACCAATTGCGTATTCTGCTGGTTGATGCGCAGAACAGAACGGACAAGCCGCTGAACGTGAATTTCTTCGCCCATACCGTGGCGCAGGACGATGCGGAACATGACGCGGCCTGGCTTGACAGGCTTTCTCCTTATTACGCTGAGTTTGGGCTGGATGTACCCAAGACCCTGTCGGCGGGCCCCATTCAGCCATTCGACGCGGCACGATGCGAAGTTGTCGAGGAGTTCGCGCCGTCTGTGGTCAGCTTTCACTTCGGACTGCCTGAACCGGAGCTTGTTTCAAGGGTCAAGGCTGCCGGCTGCAAGATCATCAGCTCGGCCACAACAGTGAATGAGGCGCGCTGGCTTGCCACGCATGGGTGTGATGCCATCATCGCCCAGGGTTTCGAGGCAGGAGGGCACCGGGGTATGTTCCTGACCGAAAGCCTGGGCAGCCAGATGGGGACGCTGTCTTTGGTGCCGCAGATAGCCGACGCGGTCGATCTGCCGGTTATCGCCGCGGGCGGCATCGGTGACGCGCGCGGCATTGTTGCGGCCTTTGCCCTGGGGGCCAGTGCCGTGCAGATTGGGACCGCCTACCTGTTTACGGACGAGGCCAGCATCAGCCCCGCTTACCGCCAATCGCTGGAAAACGCCGCGAACATCGACACATTGGTCTCTAACGTGATCTCTGGAAGGCCCACGCGGGTTCTTGCCAACCGGATGGTCACGGAACTTGGCCCGGTTGCGCAGGATGCACCGGCGTTTCCAAGGGGGTTTTCTGCGGCAGGACCGTTGAAATCCGCTGCCGAAGGTCATGGTAACCGGGATTTCAGCGCCCATTACTGCGGTCAGGCAGCGGCACTGGCACACAGGACAACCGCTTTTTCGCTGACCCGCGAATTGGCTTCCCGCGCTCTGCAAAATTTTGGCTCGGCAAACGGCGCGGCGCGATAGGTTGCGATGCTATCTGCCGAAATAGGCGACTTCCGATCATGCAGGGGCGAAGACAAAATATGAGCAAGAAATCAGTCGTGCTGTTCAGGGCGCGCAGGGCAGTGGTCAGCTTTGACGGTGAACTGGCACCGCATCGTACGTGCGATTACAGAACGGTGCGCGCAACGAAATAACAGTGCCATATATCCGCGTTTCGATGGTTGATCGCGGTTGCAGCGAAAGGGCGGTTCGAAACCCGAGCATTGTTGTAGCTTTGAATGGCCGGTCTGGTGATATCAACTGCAACGCAGCGACGGTCGCGCCGCACTCGCAAAGAATTGCTGCATAAGAAAACATGGGAAACCCGAGGTCGGCTTCGTCCGCAGTCCTGACCTTCTCCACCTCTCATATCAGGCCCATGCGGCGAATGGCCTGTGTGGATAGCTCCTGCATAGCAATACTTTTTTGAGTGATTTTGCACTGGTCAGAAGCAGACGTGTGTCTGAACAGCCTCGGCAAATATCTTGCCGACACGGGGCAAACAGGGGCTACCACTTGCGATGCCTTCGGCTGCAATTGTTGCTGTCTCGGCTCAGGTCTTGGCAAACATTTCTCTCGCGCGTTCGCGCAGGGCGAATTTTTGAATCTTGCCGGTTGAAGTTCTGGGGATGGTCGTGACGACAAAGGTTCCCGGAACTTTGTAGGCCGCCAGCCTGTCGCGGCACCAACTGCGCAGTGCGTCCGTGTCGATCTCGTGGCCCAAAGCCGGCTCGATAAAGGCGCAGGGTGTTTCGCCCCATTTTTCATGGGGCACGGCAACAACAGCTGCAATTTCTATCGAAGGGTAGCTGTAGAGTACTTCTTCCACCTCGATGGACGAAATGTTCTCGCCGCCTGAAATGATAATGTCCTTCGAGCGGTCCTTGAGCTGGATATAGCCATCCGGATACACAACGCCTAGGTCGCCGGAGTGGAACCAGCCGCCTGCAAAGGCCTCTTGCGTGGCCACAGGGTTGCGGAAATAGCCCTTCATCACGACATTTCCGCGGAACATGACCTCGCCCATGCTCTTGCCATCACGCGGCACGGGCAGCATGGATTCAGGGTCCAGCACATCAAGCCCCTCGAGCGGCAGATAGCGGACCCCTTGGCGGGATTTGAGGCGCGCTTGTTCGTCACCGGGCAGGGATGACCAGCTTTCGTGCCAGTCGTTCACAACCGCAGGCCCGTAGGTTTCTGTCAGCCCGTACAGGTGGGTTACGTCGAAGCCTGCCGTTTTCATGTCGGCCAGCAGCTTTTCAGGTGGCGGCGCGGCAGCGGTGAAGAATTGCACGGTGTGATCCAGCGCGCGCTGCACCTCTGCGGGTGCAGAAATAAGGAGCGACATGACAATTGGCGCACCGCACAGATGCGTCACCTTGTGGTCGGACAATGCGCTCCAGATTGGCTCGGCGCGGACCTGACGCAGGCAAACATGCGTGCCGATGATGGCCGAAAGTGTCCACGGAAAGCACCAGCCGTTGCAGTGAAACATCGGCAGCGTCCACAGGTAGACGGCGTGTTTGCGCATTGAGGTCGTGAGCGCGTTGCCCTGCGCCAAGAGATAGGCGCCGCGGTGGTGCGAGACGACGCCTTTCGGGTCGCCCGTCGTGCCGGAGGTGTAGTTGATCGAAATTGCGTCCCATTCGTCCTCGGGCATGAGCCAAGCGAAAGCAGGGTCGCCCTGTGCAAGAAAGGTCTCGTAACCGGTCCCGTCAAACGCAGCCCCTGGGCCGTCATATTCGGGATCGTCAACCTGGATCACCAGCGGGGCGACATTGGCCAGGGCCAGCGCCTCTCGCATAAGCGGCATGAACTCGGAGTCAACGATGACGACCCTGGACATCGCATGATCAAGCTGAAAGGCGATGATCGCCGCATCAAGCCGCGTGTTGATCGAATGCAGAACCCCCCCGCACATGGGCACGCCATAGTGGCATTCCAGCATGGCCGATGTGTTGGGCAGCAGGGCCGAGACAGTGTCACCCCGCCCGATACCGCGTTGCGCCAGTGCCGAGGCCAGTTGCCTTGAGCGCGCATAGAACCCGGCGTAGCTGCGGCGCATCGGGCCATGGATGATCGCCGTATGATCCGGGAACACCGAGGCCGCGCGCTCGAGAAAGGTGAGCGGCGTCAGCGGCTGGTGGTTTGCCGGGTTGCGGTCCAGACCGGTGTTGTAGGGGTTCATGTTCATCTCTCAGGCATCCTGCCATTGGGGCGCGCGCTTTTCGATGAACGCGCCGATCCCTTCGCGCGCATCATGCGCCATCATGTTGCCAACCATCACCGCAGAGGCATATTCATAAGCCTCGGACAGCGGCATCTCGCGCTGTGCGTAATAGGCGCGCTTGCCCGTGGCCAGTGTCATGCTGGATTTGGAGGCGATCTTGCGGGCCATTTCCATTGTGGTGTCTTGCAGGGCGTCCTCGGTGGCCACGCGGTTGACCAATCCGATCTCGGCGGCGCGGGCGGCATGGGTCATGTCGCCGGTCATTAGCAACTCCATCGCGTGTTTGTGTGACACGTTGCGCGACAGGGCGACCATCGGGGTCGAACAGAAGAGACCGATATGAACTCCCGGAGTGCTGAATTGCGCGCGGTCTGATGCGATGGCCAGATCGCAGCTTGCCACCAGCTGGCAGCCTGCCGCTGTGGCGATGCCTGCGACTTCGGCAATCACCGGCTTCGGGCAGTTGACGATTGCTTGCATCACGCCCGAACACATGGCCATGACCTTGGCGAAATAGGCGTTGCCGCCATCGGGCGCCGCGCGTCCTGCGGTCATTTCTTTCAGGTCATGGCCCGCACTGAACGCCGGACCGTTGGCGGCCAGAATGATCACGCGCACGGACGGATCATCGCCGGCCTGTGCAAAGGCGGTGCCAAGGGCGGCCAGCATCGCCTCTGACAATGCGTTGCGCCGTTTCACGTCATTGAGCGTAAGGCGCAGAATGCCGTCTTCGCCCAGGTCTTGCAGCAGAATATCGGTGGATTGCATGGTAGGGCTCCTGACGCCGGCCTAACGGATGTTGATCTCGACACTGTCCGCAAGGGTGTTGGCAATAAAGCAGTAGCGGTGCGCGCGGTCCTGCATCTGTGCAAGCTGCGCGTCGGTTACGGAAAAGCCGGTGTCGAACCGCACCACAGGGTGCAAATCTATCCGCGTGACCGACATTTGCCCTTTGGGGTTCTTGCCGAGATGGGCCTCGGCATAGTCGTGATAGCTTGCGACGGGCCAGCCCGCCTTTGCCGCCAGCGCGAGGAAGGTCATCATATGGCAACTGGACAGCGCCGAGGCGAGGGCCTGTTCGGGGTTGGTATTTGCCGGATCGCCGCCCCAATCAGGGGCAGAGTCCACGGCGATGTCATACAACCTGTTCATTTGCACGGTATGGGCGTTTGAATAGGTGCCTGCCGCAAAAACAGGCTCGGCGCGCTGCCAATGCAGCTCGATGGAAAGATCGGACATGTCTGAAGTCTCTTATGAAGATGTGGCGCGCGGCGGCGCATGCACCCCGAGAAGTGTACGCGCCGCTTGTGATACAGGAAGCCTAGGCTGCCGCGATCTGCTTTTTCGGGTCGTAAAACGGGCGCTCGACGACAGTCGCCCTTGTCGGGCCGGACTTTGTCACAACCTCTACCTCGGCCCCCAGCACCGCCGCATCCGCCGCGACCATCGCCAGCGCGATGTTTTTCTCAAGGCGCGGCGAATAGACTGCCGATGTCACCTGACCAATCTCTGTCCCGCCCTGATTGATCGCCCAGAAAGTTGTGTTCGGGCCCGTCAGCGGATCACAGTCGATCACCAGACCGATTTGCTTGCGTTTCGGGCCTTCTTCCTTGATGCGGCGCAGCGCGGCCTTGCCGATGAAATCCGCCTCCATGTCGAGGTCCACAAGGCGATCAAAACCCAACTCGTAGGGGTTTGTGTGGATGTCCGCATCTGCGTGGTACGAGAGCATACCCCCTTCGATCCGCCGGATTGAAGATGTGTGACCAGGTTTCAGCCCGTGCTCCATACCCGCCGCCATGATCCGCTCCCAAAGCGCGTCGCCATGGCTGCCATCGCGCAGATAAAGCTCGTAGCCCAATTCGCTCGACCAGCCTGTGCGCGAGACGATCAGGGGAATACCATCCAGATCGACTTCGCGCAGCCAATAGTATTTCAGGTCCATGATGCTGTCACCGAACAGCTCTTGCATGATCAGGCCGGAATTCGGCCCCTGAAGCTGGAGCGGCGACACGTCGGGTTCGCAGATCTTCACATCCATGCCTGAATGCACGGCAACGCCCTGTGCCCAAAGCAGGATGTCGCTGTCGGCCAGCGAAATCCAGAAATGGTTCTCGGCCAGACGCAGCAGGATCGGATCATTCAGAATGCCGCCATCGGCATTTGTGATCAGAATGTATTTGCACTGGCCCACGGCCATCTTCGACAGATCGCGCGGCGTCAGCATCTGCACGAATTTGGCGGCATCCGGTCCGGTAATTTCAACCTGACGCTCAACGGCCACATCGCACAGGATCGCCTCGTTTACGAGGCTCCAGAAGTTCTGCTCTGGGTCGCCAAAATCGCGCGGGATATACATGTGATTGTAAACAGAAAAACCCTTGGCGCCCCAGCGCACCGTGGCATCGAAGTAGGGTGATTTGCGGATTTGTGTGCCAAAGCCGAAGTCGTCTGCTTGTGTCATATTTTCGCCCTCATAGCAGGTGGCCTGACGGGCCATCGAAGTGTTGAAACCTGAGGGTGATTTAGTCTGAAATCTTTCAGCGATGCGGTCTGATAACCTGCTTGGATTAGGCCGATCAGACCGTTTTTCAGGCCGCGCAAAGGCTGTTCGGACTTTGCGGGCTTTCAGTGGCTTTTTGCGATCAGTTTTGTCAGGTTGGGCTGGCTGGTTTTGACCTGCCGCGTCGTGATGTATGTCATATAGCGTTCGATCGCGAGGTCGGCCGAAAGCATCTCGTCCATGATCTCCTGAAACGCGGCGAGATTGGGCGTTACTATTTTCATCACATAGTCCATGCCACCACCGGTGGCGATGCAATCGGTCACCCCGTCAAGTTTGTGGATATGTGCCTCGAAGCGATCAAATTCTGATTTGCGATGCGACCCGAGAGACACTGTCACGATGACCTGTGTGAAGTCTATGATACGTTCCAACGCCAGTTCGGCATGATAACCGCGGATATAGCCTGCGGCTTTCAGCCGGTCGAGGCGCGCCCAGCACGGCGTGGGAGACAGGTTCACAAGCTCGGCCAGCCGCGTCTTGCTCAACTGCCCGTGCAGCTGCACAGCACTCAGGATACGAATGTCCATGGCATCGAGGCCCGTTTTTTTCATGCGCATGGTTCTTTCACTTGGTCGAAGGACCGGTTGACCGCGTTTTCTTGTGGAGGCGTTACCAATACAATAGCAGGAAAATATCATTATCCGGCTGTAGATTTTCCGACCAATTCCCCCTTGATCGCGCCAACAACGCGGTACCGCACATCGCGCCGCGCTGCGCGTGGATTTCTGCCATCCGGTCCTGTCATGGACCGGCGTCCTTGACGGGTGAAGAATACAGCGCCTGTATCAATCGCCCCAAACATTGCGCCAGCACAAACTCGGAGAATTTTACCTTCGTTAGAAGAGGCTGTGCCGAGTTCAAGGAGCCCTATCGCATGGCTGAATTTCTGACCAAATCGCGGGCGCGCAACATCTTTTATGGAGGCTCGATTTTCTTTGTCGCGGTCTTCATCGGGATGACCGTCCATTCTCATAAATACGTCGTCGAGGTCTCGACCGCTGGCATGCCGCTGAGCGAAGAGGTGATCCATGGCAAACATATCTGGGAGAAAAACTCCTGCATCAATTGCCACAGCCTGCACGGTGAAGGCGCATATTTTGCCCCCGAAGTCGGCAACGTGATGACCCGCTGGGGGGTGCAAGATGATCCCGAAGGCGCCTTCGAGATACTCAAGGGCTGGATCGAAGCGCAGCCCAGCGGCATCGAAGGCCGTCGCCAGATGCCCCGTTATGAGCTGACAGACGAGGACATCCGCGGCCTCGCGGAATTCCTTCGATGGGCGGATCAGACAGACACACAGGGCTGGCCGCCCAATGATGCCGGATAAGGAGGCGATAACTATGAAGTATCAATCACAAAGAGTTGCATACTGGTATTTTCTGGCGGCCATGGCGCTTTTCGCCATTCAGGTGCTGGGCGGTCTGCTGGCAGGCTGGATCTATGTCTCGCCTAATTTCCTGTCCGAGTTGCTGCCCTTCAATATCATCCGAATGATCCACACCAATGCGCTGATCGTCTGGCTGCTTCTTGGGTTCTTCGGCGCGGCCTATTTCCTGATACCCGAGGAATCGGAACGAGAGATCTGGTCGGTGAAGCTGGCGTATCTGCAACTGGTTATCCTGCTCGTCGGCACGCTCGGGGCTGTGGGGTCTTACCTTGTCGGCATCCATGGCGGGCGCGAGTTTCTTGAACAGCCGCTTTGGGTAAAATTCGGCATACTCTTGGCGGCGGTGATCTTCTTGCTGAACGTGTCCATGACAGTGCTTGCGGGCCGCAAGACCGCAATCACGGGGGTGTTGCTGACGGGCCTGTGGCTTTTGTCACTGCTTTGGATCTTTGCCTTTATCAACCCTGACAACCTGTCACTCGACAAGATGTATTGGTGGTTTGTGGTGCATCTCTGGGTCGAAGCGACATGGGAACTGGTCATGGCGGCGATTCTCGCTTTCCTGCTTCTCAAGCTCACTGGCGTGGACCGTGAGGTGGTCGAAAAGTGGCTCTATGTCATCGTGGCGACAGCGCTGTTTTCCGGTATCCTCGGCACCGGACACCATTTCTACTGGATCGGGCTGCCCGGCTATTGGCAGTGGGTCGGCTCCATATTCTCGACCTTTGAAGTGGTGCCTTTCTTCCTGATGATGTCCTTTGCCTTTGTCATGGTTTGGAAAGGCCGCAAGAACCATCCCAACAAGGCGGCACTTCTGTGGTCCTTGGGGTCGAGCACTGTCGCCTTCTTTGGCGCAGGTGTGTGGGGGTTCCTGCACACGTTGCACGGGGTCAACTTTTACAGCCACGGCACCCAGATCACAGCGGCGCACGGGCACCTGTCATTCTATGGCGCTTATGTGGCCATGAATCTGGCGATGTTCAGCTATGCGATGCCGATGCTGCGTCAGCGCGCGCCCTATAATCAGGTGCTCAATATGGTGTCCTTCTGGCTGATGACCGGTGGCATGGCCTTCATGACCTTCGTGCTGACCTTTGCCGGCACCATCCAGACCCATATGCAGCGTGTGGTCGGGGACTATTACATGGACGTGCAGGACAGCCTGTCGATCTTCTACCTGATGCGCTTTGGTGCGGGTTTCGCTGTGGTGATCGGCGCGCTGCTGTTCCTCTACGCGATGCTGGTGGTCCGTAAAGACGAAGTGATCGAGCCCGGCCCCGCAAACCCTGTTCCCGGAGAGTGATCATGAACATAGCCACAACACCAACCCTGCCGTTTTACCGCGAAACCGGTCGTGAATGCGCTTTGTTCGAAACGGCTCATGACAACGGTTTGCCCCTTCTTTTGAAGGGGCCGACCGGCTGCGGCAAGACCCGATTTGTCGAACATATGGCAGCAAAGCTGGGCAAGCCGCTTTACACAGTGGCCTGTCATGACGATCTGTCGGCGGCGGACCTGATTGGCCGCTATCTGCTCAAGGGCGGGGAAACCGTTTGGGTCGACGGGCCCTTGACCCGCGCCGTGCGCGAAGGCGGGATCTGCTATCTTGACGAGGTGGTGGAGGCGCGCAAGGACGTCATCGTGGTGTTGCACCCGCTGACCGACACCCGTCGCAGTCTGATGATCGACCGCACCGGCGAGGAACTGGCTGCGCCGCGGGGTTTCATGCTGGTGGCAAGCTACAACCCTGGCTACCAGAATGTGCTGAAACGGCTCAAGCCTTCGACGCGGCAACGCTTCCTGTCGATCTCTTTCGACTTTCCCGCGCCCGAGACTGAAATTGCCGTGGTTGCCCGGGAAAGCGGTTTGGAAACCGCCCGCGTTACGCCGCTGGTCCGTCTGGCAGGCACCATCCGCAAGCTGTCGGGCATGGATCTGGAGGAGGGTGTCTCGACCCGGCTGCTGATCTACGCGGCGACCTTGATGGCCGGCGGCATGGGGGTGGAACAGGCACTGGAAGCAGCCGTGGTCGAACCGCTCAGCGATGAGCCGGATGTTCAGCAATCGCTGCGCGATCTTGTCAGCACGATCTACGGATAGACACCATGCATCTGCTCGATTTCATGGACCCCGAGGAAGCCATAGGCAATCTCTGGCACGATCTGGCCACAGGGATCGGCGCTGATGTGGTCTTTCCCGAGGCGGCGGTTGCCTTGACTTCGGTGCGCCCCAGTCTTGCCATGCTTTTTCGTGCGCTTGGCGGGGCGCCGGGGGTTGAACTGGGCGAGGCGCCGGCGACGCCGATGCAGCACCGTCGGCCGTTGCGGCGCAAGCTCGGGGCAGGGCAGGAGCGTGAATGGGTTGCGTGCTTTGACGGAGAACGATTGAGCTTGCCGCCGGTGCTGGCTTTTTTCCCCGAAATCGCACTGAACCGGGCCGCATATTTCTGGCTGACGGCGCTGGCCGCGGTGGCGCAGCCTGGCGATCTGGAGTTGCCCGAAACCGGTCCTGCACGGGATCACGCACAGATCCGCGCCAATGTTGCCGCTGCCGGTGCGGCCTATGCGGCCTGTCCCGGCCTGCGCGACCTCTATCAGACCATGGCGCAGTTTTGTGCCGCCCAACGCCCCGAAGTGATCCGCCCAGCCGGGGAAGCGCGGATCGAGGCCATGATCCGCGACCAACTGACCGGGCTGGGGACCTTGACCCAAGTGCACCCTGAGCCGCGCGGCTACATGCCCTTTGCGCCGGTTCCAATCTGGTTGCGCTTTGGCACACCGGGTGCTGGCCGCGCCTGCGCCGCGGAATTGGCAGACCCCGAAGCGGCTCCGGCAGGTGCGGCCTATACGCAGCGCAAACTGGGCACGCGAAAGGATCACGAACAGAACGACCGCAAGGACAGTTTCATCATGCACCGGTTTGAATCGATCCTGTCATGGGTCGAGTCGATGAACATCAACCGAAGCGTCGATGATGACGACGACGAGAATGCCCAAAAAGCCGCCGACGATCAGAACGAGATCACCCTGACGAAGAACGAGCGCAAGGCCGCGACCCGCCTGCGGCTGCATCTGGACCTGTCGCCTGCGGATGCCGATCACGAGGCGCTGTCAGGTATCTTTACCTACCCCGAATGGAACCACAAATCGCGCAGCTACATGCCTGCCCACTGCCGCGTGTTGGAGGCTCCGGCGCGGCCACAAGGCCAACCCTTTGTGCCAGACGCGCGCCGCGTGCGCGACGTGCGCCGCCAGTTCGAGGCGCTGCGTCCGCGTCGTGTCGTGCAACCCCGTCAGGTGGACGGAGCCGAACTGGACCTTGATGCGCTGCTGAGAGCGCAGGCCGATCTGCGGGCCACGGGGCGCGGGTCGGATCGCATCTGGCAATCGGCACGGCAGGTCGAACGGGACATGTCCGTGGCCTTCCTGATCGACAATTCCCGATCAACCGAGGCTGCGATCGGCGATACCAGCGTGATCGACGTGGCGCGGCATACGATGGCGGCGCTTGCCTTCGGCATCGACGGGCTGGGTGACCGGCTGGGCATTTGGGGATTTTCGTCGCTGCGCCGGGATCGCGTGTTCCTGACCCGCTGCAAGGGGTTTGACGATTTGATGTCGCCGCAGATCAGCGCCAATATCGGTGCGCTGACGTCAGGGCACTATACACGTCTTGGCGCAGCGATCCGCCATGTTTCGGCGCAATTGGCCGAGGAACCCAGCGCGCGGCGGTTGCTGATCGTGCTGACCGATGGAAAACCCAATGATCTCGATCACTATGAAGGGCGGCATGGTATCGAGGACAGCCATATGGCGGTGCGCGAAGCGCGCAACGCGGGGCTGGCGTTGCACGGCATCATCATCGATGCAGACGGACAGGACTGGTTTGCGCGCATCTTCGGGCGGGGCGGCTTTACGCTTCTGCCCGACGGAAGAAGGCTGACCCTTGCGTTGCCCGACATTTACCGCACTTTGACACAGGAGACCTGACATGCGTTTTCTTCTTCCATACTTCAGCGCGCTCTGCGCATTCGCGTCTTCGGGCGCGGCCGAGCAATTCGACCGCCCGATCCCGCAGGCGCAATCGGCAACGGCAGAATTCTGGTATGCGCTGGCCTGCCTGTCGTTGATTGCGGCAATGATTGCGGTGCAATGGTTGGTGTCGCGGCGATGAAACAGACAGGGTGGGCCACATACAAGATTGCACTGGTGCTTTATCCCCTCGGGGCAGGAGCGGCTGCGGTGAATGTATTTTTTGCATCGCTGATCTTGAGCTGGTTCGACGTGCCCGTGCTGGGCACCGGATGGTCCCTTGTACTTGGCTGCGTGATCGGGGGGCCGGCCACATGGGTCTTTGCTCAACACATAAGACGTCTGATGGACCTTGCAGATAAGACGGAGACGGCATGAAGATTGATATGCGTTCAGAACAACCGGTGATTGATGCCAACGACCTTGGCCCGCTGCTGGGGATCGAACCCGGAGCGGTGCAGGACGGGATGCGGCGCGGCGAGATCACCAGCAAATATGAGATTGGTCAGGACGCGGACGCAGGGCGTTTTCGCCTGACATTCTTTTATCGTGGCATCCGCGTCAGGCTGACGTGCGCTGCGGACGGCACGGTGATCAGCCGGATCAGAACAATGGCGGAGCAAAGCTGATGGCACGCTCCTCCTCCGAGCAGATCCGCGCGTGGCGGGGGCCCGCGCTTTTTAGCTACGGGTTTCGCCCGTTCTTTCTGTTCGGCGCGGTCTGGGTGATACTTTCAATGTGCATCTGGCTGCTTGTTCTAAGCGGTCGGTACGTTTTGCCAAGCCGCTTCGACCCGCTGTCCTGGCACGCTCATGCGTTTCTCTTCGGCTATCTCGGCGCTGTGCTGGCGGGATTTTTGCTAACTTCTGTGCCAAACTGGACAGGGCGGTTGCCAATCGTCGGCTGGCGGCTTGCGGCGCTTTTTCTCCTCTGGTGTGCAGGGCGGGTGGCGGTGTTTTTCTCTGCCGGCTTGCCGGAAGCGTTCGCGCCAATTGTAGATCTGGCTTTTCCTGTGGTGCTGGGCGCGGTGATCCTGCGTGAAATCCTCTCCGGGCGAAACTGGCGAAACCTGATCGTGCTTGGGCTATTGGCCGTCTTTGCGCTGGCCAATGCGTTGTTCCATTTTGAAGCCATGCGCGCAGAGCTTGCGGCGCAGGGCACGGGGCTGCGGCTGGGGGTGGCCACAGCCGTCATGATGATCGCGGTGATTGGCGGGCGGATCATTCCGTCGTTTACACGCAACTGGCTGGTGCGGATGGAACGCCGCGCAAGACCCGCGCCACCGATGCAGGGTTTTGACCGCCTGACACTGCTGTTCAGTCTGTTGGTGCTGCTGCTTTGGGTGGTACGGCCTGCCCAGACCTACACCGGCGTCGCGCTTTGTTTGTTCGGTCTGTGCCATCTGGCGCGGCAGGTGCGTTGGCAGCCGCATCAGACATGGCGCGATCCTTTGGTCTGGGTCTTACATCTTTCCTATGCCTTCATTCCGGCAGGCGCGCTTGCCCTTGGCCTGACACAGCTTGCAGGAGGTGCCAATACGGCGGCAGCACAGCATCTGTGGATGAGCGGTGCGATCGGAGCCATGACATTGGCGGTGATGACCCGTGCAACCCTGGGGCACACAGGGCAGGCATTGCGCGCGGACGGGATGACCGTCGGAATATATCTGTGTATCGTCGGGGCAACACTGGCGCGTGGGCTGGTGCCGTTGTGGCCTGGGGCCACCAATGCGTCGGGGCTTTTGTGGCTGCTGGCCTTTGCGGGGTTTGTGCTGGCATACGGGCCAGCGCTTTGGCGCGCGAAAGCGGAGGCGTCGTCTTGAGCTGGCTTGGGTTTGCAACTGTCTTTGTACTGTTCTTCGCCACCCATTCGATTCCGGTGAGGCCCGGGGTGAAATCGGGCATCATCGACCGGATCGGCCCCCGTGGGTTTGGTATCGGTTACGCGCTGCTTTCCACGGCGATGCTCGGGTGTCTGATCTGGGCCGCGGGACAGGCGCCTTTTGTTTCTCTTTGGCCGCAGATGGTCTGGCAGCGACATGTGGTGCATCTGGGGATGCTGGGTGTCTGCCTAATCCTTGCCTTTGCCATTGCGCGGCCCAACCCCTTTTCTTTTGGCGGCGCCCGGAACGAGACCTTTGATTCCAAACGCGCCGGCATTGTGAGGCTGACGCGCCATCCGGTACTGCTGGCGCTGGCGCTTTGGGCGGGGCTGCATTTGCTGCCCAACGGAGACCTGGCGCATGTGCTGATGTTCGGGGTTCTGGGCTGCTTTGCCATCGCGGGCAGGGTGCTGGTCAACCGGCGCAAACGTCGCGAGATGGGGGCGGACCGGTGGCAAGCTCTCGACACCGCTGTGGCGCGCGCGCCTCTTTTTCACAGGCCGGCCTCGTGGACCGGTGTCATAGTGCGGCTGATCGCGGGATTGGTGGTGTTCGCCGGGTTGCTGGCATTGCACCCACTGGTGATCGGCGTGCCGGCCCTGTGAACTGCGCGGGCCTGACCCTAAGGGGGGCGTTGCCCCCCGGCCTATGGCCGTCCCCCGGGATATTTGGGGCCAAAAGAAGTGGGGGTTAAAGCCAAAGCGGAGCGGACCGAAATCTACAGGGGCCAGAGCCCCAAATATTCTTGTGGCACAAACAAAAAGGGACGACAGTGAAATGTCGCCCCATTCTGCGGTCGTAGCTGTATGGATCATTCGACCTTTTCAAAGAGATCGGCCATCCGGCTTTTTGCCTTGCCCTTATGCTTTACGGCGGCGGTTTCATCCAGATTGACCGGCTCTCCCGCCTGAATCAACGCGACCATCCCCATGGCGTAGTGCGGGGTGCACTTGACCCCGTAAAGTCCTTCGTTTTTGACAACCAACTCGAACTCTTCATTGAATTTGGTTTTGAAAGGCTCAACCCCGTCGGGAAGCATGCCCTTGATGTTTTCAACATTGTGCCCTTTGTCCGTCGGCACGAAATGGATCACGTCGCCCACTTCGGCTTTGATGTAAGCCGGTTCAAAGACCATCGCGCCCTCTTCGCCCTTGTTCAGCATTCTGACCTCGAAGGTCTCTGCATTGGCGCTTGCGGCTATTATTGCCAGCATTGCGCCTGCCATCAGTTTCTTGATCATCTTGAATTCCCTTCATCACGATCGCGTTGTTTCGTCTGATGCAGATATGGGCTATGTGTGGCGACCAAACGTTGAGCTTAAACAAACTCGCAGGACATTCGTGGCAAAACTTGATGAAAGCCTGCTTAGCGGCCTGCCGCCCTTCAGCCTTCTGGGCCGTGCGCAGATCCGTGAAATCCTTGATCAGGCCCGCACGCAACGTTTCGATGAAGGCGCGCAAGTGTTCTGTGAAGGAATGGACGCCACGCATTTCCATCTGCTGTTGGATGGCTATCTGCGCGTTGTGCGCACAACACCGGGAGGGGACCAGATCATTGTGCTGCATATCTCGCCCGGCCAGTTGTTCGGTATTGCGGCGGCGCTGCACCGCGATACCTATCCGGCGACGGCCGTCACCGCGGCTGAGTCGATCGTGCTGACCTGGCCCTCGCATCTTTGGGAGGGGTTCACGTCAAAATACGACGGCTTTGCCACGGAAACCTATAAGACACTGGGCCGGCGTCTCGGCCAAATTCAGGATACCATGACCGAGATCGCAACGCAGGCTGTCGAGCAAAGGGTGGCCGCCGCGATACTGCGCATGGTCAACCAAAGTGGCCGCAAGACGGATGCGGGCATTGAAGTCGGTTTTCCCGTCACCCGCCAAAATATTTCGGACATGACAGGCACGACGCTTCATACGGTCAGCCGGACACTCTCTGCATGGGAGAAGGACGGCATCGTGCGATCAACCCGCAAGCATATCGTCGTGACGGCGCCGCACCGGCTTGTACAGCTCTGCGGTCACTGACCGCTGCCTGCGGCAGCATCGACGCGTCGTTTCAGCTCTTCTCGAAATATGCGCTCATCCTGCCCATATCTGCAACAGGCATCGCCAAGCGTATAGAAGCGGGCGACCGGGCAGCCGGGACAGAGCATATGTTTTTCAAAGAACAGCGGTGCGGCTTCGGGCCAATGCTCAAACAGCATTGACAGCGGCAAATCCGGGTCATCCAAAACGGGGTCTCGCATGATGGTCTCCTGACGACCTGCCCATTTTGCACCTCAGGCCGCGTGCCATCTTTGCGCTCGCGCAATGAACCTGTATTTCCGCAGTGCCCGGAGGTGAACAAAGAGCGTTGCAGCCTTTCGGCTGGCTTACCGTGTGAAGTTTGCGCCTGCGCAACGTTCATCCCGCTTGACCGGGCTATTCACGTTTCAACAGCAATCCAGTCCGAAAAGGGGATGACAGATGTTGACACGACGCGCCGCATTGATGGGAGCCGCAGGCATGGCCGCGCTTCCAATTCTGGCGAAAACCGCCAGTGCTGAAGAAATCATGGACACTTCGATGGCTGAGCCGGTGGACCTGTCCAACCTCAAGCGGATCAAGCACAAGCTCGTGCGGCCACCGATGGTCCACGCGCATGATCAAACCGCCCCGGCGGAACCCCGTATCGTCGAGTTCGAATTGCAGATCGTCGAGAAGGAAGTCGAAGTTGACAGCGGAGCCTATCTTCAGGCCATGACTTTTAACGGCTCGATCCCCGGTCCGCTGATGGTTGTCCACGAGGGCGATTATGTCGAATTGACGCTTTACAACTCGCCTGAAAACCTGATGCAGCACAACATTGACTTCCACGCGGCAACCGGTGCTTTGGGTGGTGGATCGCTGACTTTGGTGAACCCCGGCGAAAAGACGGTGCTGAGGTTCAAGGCAACCCGTCCCGGTACTTTTGTCTATCATTGTGCGCCAGGCGGCCCGATGATCCCCTGGCACGTTGTCTCTGGCATGTCGGGTGCGATCATGGTCCTGCCCCGTGACGGCCTGCGCGACCACGAAGGCAAGCCGGTATCCTATGACAAGATTTACTACATCGGCGAAAACGACTTTTACATCCCCAAGGATGAAGCGGGCGATTACAAACGTTTTGAAGATGTCGGGGAAAGCTATCCGGAAACGCTTGAAGTGATGAACGGGCTGATCCCGAGCCATGTCGTATTCAATGGCAAGGTCGGTTCCTTGACAGGCGACAATGCCTTGACCGCGAGCCAGGGGGAAAAGGTGCTGTTTGTGCACAGCCAGGCCAACCGTGACACCCGCCCGCACCTGATTGGCGGTCATGGTGATCTGGTCTGGGAACGTGGCAAGTTCAACAACCCGCCGGCGCGGGATCTGGAAACATGGTTCATCGCCGGAGGATCTGCCGGGGCGGCGCTCTATGAGTTCTTGCAGCCGGGGGTCTATGCCTATGTCAACCACAACCTGATCGAGGCGGTGAACCTGGGCGCCACTGCACATGTGGTCGTCAGCGGTGTCTGGAACAATGAGCTGATGGAACAGGTTCAGGCGCCGGTTGAATATGATGCAGCATATGAAGGGAAATCCGCTTTGCCGTGATCTGACGGGGTCGGGGCGGCCGATGAACGGGCGCCCTTTCTGCCTTTGGAAGGGAAAATCCAATGCCATCGATAGTTGCTTCTCTCACCGTACAGCGTGCTGGCCTGCTGGCGGCGACGGTTTTGCTTCTTGGCAGTCTTGCCTGGCTGCGAGACAGGCCGTCGTCTGTTTCCGACGTGCAAGTCGTTTCAGTTCCCGCGGGTGAAGTGAGAGTGCATCTTTTGGGGAGTTTCTCCAAAGATGACAAGACGATCGACCCACCCGGGCAAACGCTTCAGGTGCCTTCGTTTCAGATCATGAAGTATCAGGTTACACGCGGCCAATATTCGGAATGTGTGCAGATGGGCATCTGTGACGCGGTCACGACCGACGCGCGGACTGCTGGCGCTGCATTGCCACAAACTCAGGTCAGTTGGCGCGACGCGACACGCTATGCAGACTGGATGTCCGGTCAGACCGGGCAGCGCTGGCGGTTACCTTCAGTCGGAGAATGGCAAAGGGCCGCAGCGGAACGCTATCCAGAGCAAGCCGGTCGTGTGTCGGCAACTTTCACACAAGATCCCGGGGCACGCATGCTTGCGCAATATGAAAACGGAAAGATAGCGCGCGTAGATCGGGAGGCTGCCCTGCAACCTGTCGGCGCTTTGGGGGAGAATTCTTTGGGCATCGCGGATATGGCGGGTCATGTCTGGGAATGGACAGACGGCTGTTTTGCAAGGGGCGTGATACGCCCTGACGGCAGCCTCGAACGCAGTGCCGACTACTGCGGGGTGCGGATCGCTGCGGGTGCCCATCACGCCGCGGTTATTCACTTTGTGCGTGACGCCAGCGTTGGCGGCTGCGCAGTGGGCCTGCCGCCGGATCATCTGGGGTTCAGGCTTGTCCGTTCGTTCTGATACTTTGTGAATGCATCCGGCCCCAAGGGCAGCCTATCGACATGAATTGCGCCGAGCGACGATCCAGCACGACGCAACACTGCCAGGGTCCTGACCCTAGATCCCAGGGTTTGATGGTGTGATCCTTTCGTCGGGATGGAAGGAAACACTATGGGACAAGTTCGTCATGGCAGCGCTACGAACCAGAATTGGCTCTGCGCGGTTGAGCGCCTTTGCTCCGTCAGCCGTTTCGCCGAATTAGGCTGTTCTGGCCCTTTTATGCTATGCTTTGACCTCGGATTTTGTGAACGCAGGACAGGATTATGGACAAGCAAGGAGAAGACGCAGCCACAGGTCAGATTACCGCCGAGGCGGCCCGGATCTATGAGGCATTTTTTGTTCCCGCATTGTTTGGACAGTTCGCGCCCTGGCTGGTCGAGGCTGTGGGCGCAGGTCGCAGTGATCATGTGCTGGATGTGGCGACAGGTACGGGGGTCGTTGCGCGGGCGGCGCTGGAACAGGGCGCGCGCGTCACTGCCGTAGACATTAATGAAGGTATGCTGAGCGTCGCCAAAGATCTTGAGGCCAGGGTAACCTACCAGCTAGCGTCATCCGAAGCACTGCCCTTTGATGACAACGTTTTTGATGTTGTGACCTGCCAATTTGCGTTGATGTTCTTTGAGGATCGCGTGAAGGCACTGCGCGAGATGAAACGTGTCTGCCGCCCGGGCGGGCATGTCGCGGTTTCGGTCTTTGCGCCCTGGCGGGACTCTCCGGGGTATTGCGATCTCATTCCGCTTCTTGGTGATATCATGGGCCCCGAGGCGGCAGAGGCGCTCAAAGCCCCGTTTTGCCTTGGTGCCGCAGGAACTCTCGAAGAATTGCTGATGCAGGCGGGGGCGGCTGACGCGAAAGTGATACGCAAAACCGGGCTGGTCCGTCATAGCTCTCTGGATGGATGGCTCGATACCGAGATTGGCGGCTGGACCCTTGCCTCCGAGGCGCCCCCCCAGATCATGCAGGCCCTGAAAGCTGCCGCAGCAGACAGGCTTGGCAAGTATCGCAATGCCGACGGAACGGTGTCTTTCGATGCGCCTGCAATTTTTGCAATCGCTTAGGGTCTAGACCCTGGACCCTAGACTTACTCCTGTATCGCTTCGAGGTAGTCGAGCAGATTTGCGAAATCCGTCTCCAACACCTCTCCATCTGCGCCCCCATTCGGGTACACATGGCGCAGTCCGACCATGGAAAAATCGGGCATCGGAGACGCAGGGTCGTCTTTCTCAAGGCGGCCCATGATGAACCGCCGGACGAACTCCCGTGGGAAATACCCGTCGTTACGTTGCTTGAGCCCTGTCAAATCCGGCGGCACTGCCCCCACAGCGGATAATGTCGAACCCGCGCCCTCAGCACGCGCGCCATGGCAGGCAGCGCATTCTTTTGCATATATCAGCCGGCCTTTGCGAACGGCATCATTCCCCGTGATGGACCCTGCGCTACAAGCTGACAGAAGAGCGCTGGATATGCCGGCGATGGCTGTTAGGCGCAGTCGCATCATGTAAGCCCCTTTGTTTGTTGCTGATCGTCATTCTGCACTGCCTTGCCTGAAGGCCGTGCTTTGAATTGGTCCATGTCAACGCATCTGATTGAAAAGAAGCAGGACTATCCAGATTGCGCAACATCAGGCCTGGTTAGTGACACAGCAGGACAGGCTGGTCGCGTTGTGCGATCAGAGTGCGGGTGGTGCCTCCAAAGACCGTTTCGCGCAAACGCGAATGATCATAGGCCCCCATAACGATGAGGTCTGCTCCGATTTCTTTGGCCTGATTGATAATAGCCGTTCCGGTTTCCTGCCCACCGCGTGGATACTGCTGTAGTGAAACGGTGCATCCATGATGGTTCAGCCAGGCAGCCACGTCCGAGCCGGGATTTTCGCCGTCTTGCGAAGGCGTTGATATCGGATCAAAAAGGGCGATTGTGACCTCTTGCGCTGTGCGCAGGACCGGGAGAGCCACACGGAGCGCATGTGTTGCAGGCATACCCGCTTTCCAGGCCACAAAGACCGACCGGGGTTGCAGTGTTTCAACGGCGTTCAATGCGTTCAGCATGACCGCAGCCGAGGAGTCGAAAAGAGCGGCGTGAACGATATCGCTGAACAACCGATCATCCGCGCGCAGATCATTGCCGATAATGATGGTGTCACAGGTTAGGCCGACACGGGCCACAGCGGTCCGCAGGCCCGAGGCATCTCCGAATACGGTGCGCACTTCGGCGCTTACGCCCTGGTCGGCCAGATATTGCGAGATTTTGGCACGTTGCGCTTCCAGAGCGGCGTTTGCGTTATCGACATCGGCCTGCCAGCCGTCGGGCAATGAATAGGTGCTGATCTCGCCCATGCCCATGGAAAATACCGGGACGGGGGGGAGGGCGCACAACAAAAAGACGATCAGATGCATGTTGTTTTCAAGGGCCGTCTGGCTCAAGGATTGCAGATCTGCGGGCCGGGCGTCTATTCCGAGAATAACTGAGACTGTTGCATTTTTCATTGCGGTGCTCCTTTGCGCGCTGCGATCAGTATGGCCTGCCAAAGAAACGGCGCATTGATTTGGATCAATTTCTGATACCGGGGGGGCGAGCCCGGGGGATGTGTTGCAATGTTGACGTTGCCATCAAAAGGCTGCGGCCCACCCTAGCCGATGTCCGTTTCGGAGACCCGGCACCGTTGCGCGGTATCTGTTCACGTCTTTGGTCTATTCGGACGGAGCGAGCCGACAGATCGCAGCGTGCCGGCTCAGGAAAACCTCTCCGGTCAGCTCGTCCAGAAAGTGGCTGCGTTGCAGGCGGTCCATCACGGGCCCTTTCACCTCGCTCAGATGCAGGCGGATGTCCTGGATCGAGTCCCAAAGCGCGTTGGTATCGCCCACCGGAAAGTCCGAACGCGAGGTGCCGGCGTCCGGCTGCATCAACGTGTCATGCACGAAAGCCGCATCACCGCAGACATAGGTGACCGACCCCAGCGTGTGCCCCGGCGACAGCATGACTTTTGCATCCAGGCTGACGATCTTGAAGGTTTCGCCCTCTTCGAACAGGTGGTCAAGATCGCGGTTCGGGTCAAATGCGTCAGGCAGATTGTAGAGGTCGGCCCAGATATTGGTGATCTGCGGCACCAGCGCCCCGATGGCGTTCGGTGCGCCCTTGCGGTACCTTTAGATGTGCCGAGGCCATGACATGATCTGCATGGGGGTGCGTGTCGAGCACCCATTCAACGCTCAAGCCCTGATCCTTCGCGATGTCCAGAAGCTGATCCATGCTTTCGGTCGAAAAGCGATAGGTCTTGGGATCGAAGTTCCAGACCACATCAATCAGCGCGGCCTTTTTGGTTGCTGGGTCCGCGCAAATGTACTGGATTGACCCTGTGTCAGGTTCATAGATGCCGCAGACATCAGGGCTGTTGGCGCCGGGCCGGGGCAAAAGCCGCCCAGCCCCCAACCGACGCCAAAGATCGTCGCACCGGCCAGCAGCTTCGGGTCCGGATCACGGCTTGAGGGCAGGTGGAAAGTGGTCTCGAAATAGGGGGTATGCCGGTTTCAGAACAGCCAGGCAAAGCCCGGCGCAGTCACCGCGACGGCCCCGCCCATAACAAAGGCAAGGCTTGGGCCCCAAGTGCCAAAAACATCAAGGAAGTTCAGCACTTTGGCCGGGTTTGACATGCCCGAGACAATCAGTCCGAGGCCAGCAACCACAGCGGAGCTGGCAGCAGCAGCCCCAACACAAACAACGCCGAGACGCCGCGCGCCTCACCATCGCTGTTGCGTGCGAAAAGTCCTGAGGTCAGCCCGCCGATTTTCCTGACAGCGGCGTTCAGATAAGCGGGATTGCCGTCAGCACGACGTCGTCCAGTCCGGCCCCGCCGGTGGCTGCATAGTCCTGCAACTGCGTGCGCATGCGCGGTTCCCAGAAATCGCAGATATGCGCGGCGACCCTTGCGGGGGCATCTGCGTCGGGTTGGGTCTTGAAAAAGGTGGCGATCTGGTTCGCCATACGGATCATTTTGTCAGGCGACATGGGTGGCCTCGTCGGAAATGCGGTGGGGATGGGAATACAGATCGAACCCGCCGCCCCGTGCAAAGGCGGCAAGGGTGATGCCGACAGTGTCGGCCAGTCGCACGGCGGCACCTGTGGGGGCAGAGACGGCGATCAGAACGGACATGTTGGCAAGGGCGCATTTCTGGACCAGCTCGACCGACAGGCGCGAGGTCATGACAGCGGCCCCGGACGCGGGGTCGATGCCCTGACGCACCAGCGCGCCAATCAACTTGTCCAGCGCATTGTGGCGGCCTACGTCCTCGCGGGCGAGGGTCACGCCGGTGCCGGGCAGGACGAATCCCGCTGCATGGGTGGCGTGGGTCAGATCGTGCAGCTGCTGGTGGGTGCGCAGGCATTCGGTGGCCTGCGCCACGTCCTTGGGGGGCAGCTGTAGATCAGAGGTGACAGGCGGCACCGTGCGCAGTGCCTGTTCCAGGCTGTCGATACCACACAATCCGCAGCCAACCGGCCCCGCCATGTTGCGCCGCCGCGTGCTCAGCGCTTCGGCGCGGTCGGCACGCAGCCAGAACCGCGCCTCGATACCGCGCCCGTGTTCGACAATCTCGAACTCTTCGATCTGGGCCGGATCGGTGACGATGCCCTCGGTCAGGGCAAAGCCGTGGGCGAAATCCGTCAGATCGGCGGGCGTGGCCATCATCACCGCCTGCGTGGTGCCGTTGAAGACCAGCGCGACGGGCACTTCTTCGGGCAGGGCGCGATGGATGGCGCGCGTGCCTTCGGCGCGGTGCGCCCGGCCTGCGGTGCTGATATGTGCGCGCATGGTCACTCTGCCGCAGGCAGGATGCGCCGGGCCTGTGCGGCCTGAGCGGCATAGTCCTCTTGCCAGTCGGTCGGGCCGTTCGAGGGCGAGATCTGCACCGCTGTCACCTTGTATTCAGGGCAGTTCGTGGCCCAGTCGGAATAATCGGTGGTGATCACATTGGCCTGTGTGTCGGGGTGGTGGAAGGTGGTGTAAACCACGCCGGGGCTGACGCGATCGGTGATGCGCGCGCGCAGGGCCGTTTCGCCCGCACGGCTGGCCAGCCGGACCCAGTCGCCGTCTTTCAGGCCACGGTTTTCGGCGTCATGGGGGTGAATTTCCAACAGATCCTCTTCGTGCCAGACGGTGTTTTCGGTGCGCCGTGTCTGCGCGCCGACGTTATATTGCGACAGGATGCGCCCGGTGGTCAGCAGCAAGGGAAAGCGCGGGCCGGTCTTTTCATCGGTGGCAACATATTCGGTGACAATGAACCGCCCCTTGCCGCGCACGAATGTATCGACATGCATCAAAGGCGTGCCTTCGGGGTGTGCCTCGTTGCAGGGCCATTGCACCGAGCCTTTGGCTTCCAGCAGTGCATAGTCGACGCCGGCGAAGCTGGGGGTGGTGGCGGCGATTTCATCCATGATCTGGCTGGGGTGGGTATAGGACCAGCCCGCGCCCATGGCATTTGCCAAAAGCTGCGTCACCTCCCAGTCGGCATAGCCATTCTTGGGTGCCATCACCTTGCGCACGCGGTTGATGCGCCGTTCGGCGTTGGTAAAGGTGCCGTCCTTTTCCAGAAAGGTCGAGCCGGGCAGGAAGACATGGGCATAGTTCGCCGTCTCGTTCAGGAACAGATCATGCACGATGACACATTCCATCGCCGCCAGACCCGCAGCGACGTGTTTTGTGTCGGGGTCCGATTGCAGGATGTCTTCGCCCTGACAATACAGCCCCTTGAACGTGCCATCCACGGCGGCGTCCAGCATGTTGGGGATGCGCAGGCCCGGTTCGGGGTCAATTTCGACACCCCAGACCTGTTTGAACAGATCGCGCGCCTCGGGGGTTTTGACGTGGCGGTAGCCGGGCAATTCGTGCGGAAACGAGCCCATGTCGCAGGACCCCTGCACGTTGTTCTGGCCACGCAGCGGGTTCACGCCCACGCCTTTGCGGCCAATATTGCCGGTCAGCATGGCAAGGTTTGCGATGGACATGACTGTGGTCGAGCCTTGGGAATGTTCGGTGACACCCAGCCCGTAATAGATCGCGCCGTTGCCGCCCGTGGCGAACAGCCGTGCCGCGGCGCGCAAGTCGGCGGCGGGTACGCCTGTCAGCATCTCGTTTGCCTCGGGGCTGTGGCGGGCATCGCTGACGAATGCGGCATAGGTCTGGAATTCGTCCCAGTCGCAGCGTTCCCGAATAAAGGTCTCGTCCATCAGGCCTTCTGTGACGATCACATGCGACAGGGCAGTGACCACGGCGACGTTGGTGCCGGGCCGCAAGGGCAGGTGATGGGCGGCGGCAACGTGGGGCGATTTCACCAGATCAATGCGGCGCGGGTCGATTACAATCAGCCTGGCCCCGGCCCGCAGGCGCTTTTTCAGGCGGCTGGCAAAGACCGGGTGGCCGTCTGTGGGGTTCGCTCCGATGACGATCACAACATCGCTGTGTTCGACGGAATCGAAATCCTGCGTACCGGCAGAGGCGCCGAATGTCTGGTTCAAGCCATAGCCGGTGGGCGAATGGCACACGCGGGCGCAGGTGTCGGTGTTGTTGTTGCCAAAGACCGCGCGGGTCAGTTTTTGCACCAGATAGGTTTCTTCGTTGGTGCAGCGGCTGGAGGTGATCACACCGATGGATTTCTGGCCGTATTTTTCCTGCAAACCGCGCATCCGGTTGGCGGTGAAGCTAAGCGCTTCGTCCCATGACACTTCGCGCCACGGCTGGTCGATGCTGTCGCGGATCATCGGGTTCAGGATGCGGTCGCGGTGGTTGGCATAGCCATAGGCAAAGCGTCCCTTGACGCAGCTGTGACCGCGGTTTGCCTTGCCGTGTTTATAGGGCACCATCCGCACCAGCTGGTCGCCCTGCATCTCGGCCTTGAACGAACAACCCACTCCGCAATAGGCGCAGGTTGTCACGACCGACCGGTCGGGCGTGCCCATCTCGATAATGCTTTTCTCTTGCAATGTGGCGGTGGGGCAAGCCTGAACGCAGGCCCCGCAAGACACACAGTCCGAGGCCAGCGCGGTGTCGGATTTGGCCCCGAATGACACCCGGCTGTCAAAGCCACGCCCCTCGATCGTCAGCGCGAATGTGCCCTGCACCTCTTCGCAGGCGCGCACGCAGCGGTTGCACACGATGCATTTCGCGGGGTCATAGGTGAAATAGGGGTTGCTGTCGTCCTTGGGCAGCCATTCGGGGTTGGCTTCGCCACTTGTGTTGCGCACCTCGAAATGGTTGGCCAGTGCGGTGCCTTCGGGCGCTTTGTAACGCACGTCGCGCAGTCCCACGGCACCCGCCATATCCTGCAGTTCGCAGTCTCCGTTGGCCGAACAGGTCAGGCAATCCAGCGGGTGATCCGAGATATACAGCTCCATCACGCCTTTGCGGATCTTGCGCACCTTTGCCGATTGTGTGTCTACAACCATGCCCGCGCTGACGGGGGTGGTACAGGACGCTGGCGTGCCGCGCCGACCTTCGATCTCGACGGCGCACAGGCGGCAGGAGCCAAAGGCCTCAAGGTTGTCAGAGGCGCACAGTTTGGGCACCGAAATGCCGATCTCGGCCGCCGCACGCATCACGCTGGTGCCTTCGGGCACCGTGACGTCGAAGCCGTCGATTGTCAGCGTGACGGGCGCGCCTTTGCGGGCCGGTGTGCCCATGTCCTTGTCGGCGGGGATGATGAAATCTTTCATTCTGCGGCCTCTTTGGAGCGGGAGAATTCGGCGGGAAAATGGGTAACGGCGGACATCACCGGCAGGGGCGTGAGGCCGCCCAGAGCGCACAGCGATCCGTCCTGCATGGTTTCGCAAAGATCGCTCAGCAGCGGCAGCGCGTCGGCGTCCCCCTGTGCAATCCGGTCGATGGTTTCGACACCGCGCACCGCGCCGATACGGCAGGGGGTGCATTTGCCACAGCTTTCGACAGCGCAGAATTCCATCGCAAAGCGGGCCATGCCCAGCATATCGGCGGTGTCGTCAAAAACGGTCAGGCCGGCGTGGCCAAGCAGACCGCCGTTGGCATCCAGTTCTTCGTAGCCCATGGGGGCTGCGAATTTCGACACCGGCAAATAGGCCCCCAAAGGCCCGCCGATCTGCACGGCCTTGACCGGACGGCCCGATGCGGTGCCGCCCCCCAGATCGTTCACCACGTCGCCCAGGCTGATC
This sequence comes from Pseudosulfitobacter sp. DSM 107133, assembly GCF_022788695.1. NCBI lineage: Bacteria > Pseudomonadati > Pseudomonadota > Alphaproteobacteria > Rhodobacterales > Roseobacteraceae > Pseudosulfitobacter > Pseudosulfitobacter sp. DSM 107133. The sequence goes on along the minus strand of NZ_CP085154.1, from coordinate 2,606,432 downwards.
CCGAATGCCGTTTCAAACAGGCCGCCACGCGCCACATTGCCGGCAATTTGCAAGGTTACCGTGCCGCGTGACCGGCCCATGCCGAAATCGGCATAAGACTGCGCGCCGCGCTCAAAGATCACCGGCACGGTGGCCAGGCTGATGACGTTGTTCACCACGGTCGGACGGCCAAGGAATCCTTCGAGCGCGGGCAGGGGCGGTTTGGCCCGCACCACGCCGCGCCTGCCTTCCAGCGAGTTCAGCAGCGAGGTTTCCTCGCCACAGACATAAGCTCCGGCACCGACACGAATTTCCATGTCAAAGCCTTGCCCTGATCCAAGCACGTCGCTGCCCAGCACGTTCTGTTCACGGGCGATGTCGACGGCGCGGCGCATGACCTTGATCGCGTCGGGATATTCCGAGCGCAGATAGACATAGCCCCGCGTCGCACCGACACCCAGCCCCGCGATGGCCATGCCTTCGATCAGGGTAAAGGGGTCGCCCTCCATGATCATCCGGTCTGCGAATGTGCCGCTGTCGCCCTCATCAGCGTTGCACACGATGTATTTCTGCGCAGCATCGGCATCGTGTACGGTCTGCCACTTGATCCCGGTGGGAAAGCCTGCGCCGCCCCGGCCACGCAGGCCCGAAGTCTTGATTTCATCCACGATCTGCTGGCCGCTCATATCCAGCGCCCGCCGCAGGCCCGCCAAACCGCCGTGGGCCTGATAGTCGGCCAGCGACAGCGGGTCGATCACACCGACGCGGGCAAAGGTCAGGCGGGTCTGGCGTTTCATCCAGTCAAGATCGTCAACGGGTCCAAGCGCCTTGGCGCTGCTGCCATCCAGGATCGCGGCCACATCTTCGGGCTCTGCGGGGCCATAGCCATGGCGCACGCCGTCAATCTCGACCTCGACCAGCGGTTCCAGCCAGATCATGCCGCGCGTACCCGTGCGCACGATCTGCGCATCGGGGGCGGCGGCGCGCAGGGCGGCGACGACATCTTCGGCCCCCAGTGCCTTGGCGGCGCTGTCCATAGGAACATAGATTTTCATGCGCCTGCCTCCGCCAGAACCTTGTCCAGTTTGGCCGTTGTCAGCCGCCCGATCACGCGGTCGTCGACCATCGCGGCGGGCGCGCAGGCGCACAGGCCAAGGCAATAGACCGGTTCGATGGTCACCGCACCATTGGCAGTCGTGCCGTGCCAGTCCAGCCCAAGCTTGGCCAATGTCGCATCGGCCAGCATCGCGCCGCCGACCGACTGGCAGGCCTCGGCGCGGCAGATCTTCAGCACATGCCGACCGGCGGGCTTGTCACGGAAATCATGGTAAAAGCTGATGACGCCGTGCAGTTCGGCGCGTGAAATGTTCAACGCATCGCAGATTGGTGCACGGGCTTCGGCGGGGATGCAGCCAAAGCTGTCCTGAAGGGCGTGCAGCAGCGGCAGCAAGGGCCCTTCAAGGTGGGTATGCGCGTTGACGATCCTTGCGATGTCTTCGATGGCGGCGGCGGATTGGGCCATGGCTGTCGTACTCCCGTTTTGCATGCAATGGCACACCAATGCAGGAGCAGATCAATAACGGTGTTCCGTAGGGTGATCGGGGTTTCCGATCAACCGGTGCGCGGCAGTTTGTGCGCCTGCGCCAGAAAGGCAGACAGGATCGGCGTACGCGGGTCGCGGTGGGGCAGGATCAGGCCGACCTTTTGTTTCTCGGGCTTGCCTTCCAGCGGGATCAGGGCCAGATCCTTGCCGCCCGCCAGAAACTGGGCGATGTCTTTTGGCAGTACTGTCATGCAATGACCCGAGGCCACGCTGGACACCAGGGCGATGATCGAATTCGCCTCGATGCAGGTCGTGGGGACAACGCCGGCCCCGGCAAAGAGGTGATCTATGATCCGGCGGTTCTGCATGTCGGGCGTCAACAGCGCCAGCGGTTGACCTTTCAGCTCGGACCACGCGATGCTGGTCTTTTGGGCGAATGGCGCGGAACCGGCGCACACCAGGATATAGCTTTCATCGTAGAGTTCGACGGTATCAACGCGGCCCAGCGGTTCGTTTTCAAGATAGGAAATGCCGGCGTCGGCCTCGAATTCTTCGAGCATTTGCAGGATTTCGCGCGAGTTGCGCGACAGGATTGTAAAGCGGACATTGGGGTGGAGTGCGGCAAAGGCGGTGCAAAGCCGCCCGGCCCAGGTTTGCGCGGTGGGGATCACCGCCAGACGAATCTCGCCCGAGAACCCCTTGCGACCGGTTTGCATTTCTTCGCGCAACTGGCGGGCGTCTCGGGTGATCCGCCTGGCCCAGACCAGCGCTGTCTGGCCTTCGGGTGTCAACCCGCCAAAGCGCGATCCACGGTACACCAGTTGCACGCCAAGCTGGTCTTCAAGCTGCTTTATTCCCCCCGAAAGGGTCGGCTGCGCGATATTCAAACGTTCGGCGGCACGGCCAAAGTGACCTTCCTTGGCGAGGGCGATGAACATTTCCAACTTGTCGAGCATGATCGGTCATTCCTATTGGAATGTTGGTTTCTAATTACATATCCATAAATTGACAAGAAGGCGCCCCATGGCAGTTGCCTCTTCCAACGCTCATGTGCCGGCAGCGGGCTGCATCTCGGGCATGTCATGGTGTGATGTCCCAAAGAGGTCAGGGGGTCGATCCAGCATTGCTGTGGGGGGATCATTGCGCGTGCCGCGCCTATCTGGCGCTCTTCATTCGGTGTTTATTTTCATGCGCTACCTTGCGGGGCCAAAAAGGGAATATCGCATGGCAATCGAATCTGTTTCATTCTTCGGCTTTTCCCAGATGAACACGTCGAACTGGGGCGCCGTCATGAGCACGGACGGATGGGCCTGGAACATTGGTTCAGACTGGATCAGTCTGAACCCCGCTGCGGCCATTGATACGCTTTCAGTTCACGATGACGATACCACGTTCGGGGATGATGACCTTGGCCAATACCTGTGGGGCTTGCAAACCCTGGACGGGCAGTTCTGGGGTCACGGCACGATCATCGAAAACGAATATTTGCTAACGGTCGAGGATTCGCTGGGCGACAGCTATAAGCTTGCTGCAGTCAGTCTGAACTTCGACGCCTTTAACGTCAGGGGATATTGCTATGTTGGCGCGCAGCCCCCGAGCGGGGAGCCGCTGACTATTGTCTCTGTCGAAGACTTTGCCGAAATGGCCTATTCACCGGTCTGCTTTACGCCGGGGACGATGATTGAAACCGAACAGGGCGCGGTTCCGGTCGAGAGTTTGGCCGTGGGAGACAGGGTTTGGACACTGGACAACGGGTATCGGCCCGTGCGCGTCATCGCCAGCCGCCGGTTTGTGTTCGGGTCCGACGCGCACCCGCACAAACCGATCCAGATTTGCGCGGGTGCGCTGGGGGGCGGGTTGCCCGAAGGTGATCTGATGGTGTCGCCACAGCACCGTATGCTGCTGCCAGGCGGGGCGGGGCAGGCGGGTGTTCTGGTGCCGGCCAAGGCGCTGACCGAACTGCGCGGGGTCCGGCAGATGCAGGGCTGCCGTGAGGTGGACTATATCCACCTTGTGCTGAGCAATCACGAGATCGTTCTGGCGAACGGTGCGCTTTCGGAAACGCTGTTGGCGGGTGAGGTGGCGCTGGCGGCGCTTGATACGGCAACCCGGATGCGGGTGCTGATGGCGGTGCCATCCAACGCCGAGGCGCAACCGGCGCGCCGTATCCTGACCGTGCGCGAAGGGCGTGCACTGGTGCGCGAACAGCAGGGGGCAGAAGAATTTGGTGCGGGAACCGAATGTGACGGCTGGGCGGCACTATGTGCACAGATGCCGCAGCCGTTGGCCTGCCGTCCGGCGTGATCGGCGTTTGATCGGGCCAGCGCGGCCAAGGGGGCGAAGCTTGTCGAACCACCGCGCGGGGTAGTCTGCCTGGACCATTTGACCAAATCGTGCTGGCCGTTCTGGAGCCGCCTTACGCATTTCGGGACGCAGCACTTCGCGCGCTTGACGATGCCGGTCTTGCCTGCCGGATGGCGGTCACAAGTGCAAACCTCGAAGGCTTGAGGGCAGCCGTCAGGGCAGGGATCGCAGTGACGGTTCGAACCCCGAATTGGTGGGGCGACGAGAACGTTGAAGCGGCACAACAACGCAGGCTTTCACGAATGTCAAAAGCGGAATTTGCAGATAAGTCTGCGCAACACACACGACGTCAATACAAGCCGGATGGCGGATCTTCTTGCTGATGGAATGCGTAAAAGCCGCCAGATGAATGGGCCCGGACCCTACTGAATGCGGTGATCTGTCGTCAGTGCAGCATTGGTGAAATCTACGCTTTCAACCTTTGCTGCTGTCCTTGAAACGCAAAATTGCTTTGGCAAGTTTTTTGACAGATCAAGGATTGTCTTTTTTCCGGAATCGATGAAGGCTTTCCGTGGCTTGAACGGGAGGGCTTTGAAATGAGATTTACAGCGATTGCGGCCGCTGTGCTATGTGCGGCAAGCACTGTGGCATCCGTTGTCGATGCACAGTCACTTGAGGCGTGGGGCAGCTCGGATTACTGGGACGTCATGATTGATCCGACGCTTGGCGACGGGTGCCTGATCCAGTCGGAATTCGAAGACGGCTCTGTCGTGCGTATCGGTTTCAACCGGCGTGACGGGGGCGGATACGTGACGGCCTTCAACATGGCCTGGGGCGACATCGAAGAGGGCGCGTCTTATCCGGTTCTGTTTTCGCTTGACGGTCAGGACTATGACGCAGACGCGGTTGGCATCTATCTTGCAGATGTGCCGGGGGCTGACATTGCGTTTGATAACCCTGATTTTCTGCTCGACATAGCGGCCAAGAATACGATGACGCTGTACACCGAAGAGGGTGAGGTGATGTCGATTGATCTGACCGGCAGCTATCAGGCGCTGGAGGCCGCGATTGCCTGTCAGGAAGAAATGGACTGAGGTGGGCGGGGCGCTGTGACGCCCTGACCCTAAGGTGTGACAGGATGCGCCTCTGCGCCGCGGGCCGATTGTGGCAACATGAACCAGCCGCCATCGGATGGGACGGTGCGGGTGCGGATGTCGCAGCCATAGGCGTGCGAGACGTGCGCGTCGGTTAGCACCTGATCGGGCGTGCCGTGCACGATAATGCGGCCCGATTGCATCAGCACGACCTGATGGGCGAACATTGCGCTCAGGTTCAGGTCGTGCATCACCGCCACCACACCGCCGCCCGCGCGGGCAAAGTCGCGGGCGATCTGCATCACCGTCAGCTGGTGGCCGATATCCAGGCTCGAGACCGGTTCGTCCAGAAACAGCCAGCGCGGCACACCGCTGACCACTGGGCGCCAGACCTGGCAAAGCACACGGGCCAGTTGCACGCGCTGTTGTTCGCCCCCTGACAGCTCTTGGTAAAAGCGGTTGGCGTAGCCGTCGAGGCCGACCCGCGACAGGGCGGTCAGCGCCAGCCGGTCGTTGGTTTCAATGCCGCCGCGCAGGCCCAGCCGCACCACTTCGACCGCCTGAAACGGAAAGGACAGGGGCGTCGCCTGTGGCAACACCGCACGCTGGGCGGCCAGATCATAGGGCTTGGCCTTGGCGATGTCGGTGTCGCCCAGCGTGATCCTGCCCTCAAAGGTCACGTCGCCGGTCAGGGCGCGCATCAGCGTGGTCTTGCCCGACCCGTTGGGGCCGACGATGGCGGTCAGGGTGCCCGGCCGGGCGGTGAGGTTCAGCCCGTGCAGAACCTGTTTGGGGCCATAGCTGACCGAGATGTTCTGTGCCTTCAGCATTACATATCCACCAATCCGCGCTTGCGCAGCAATATCCACAGGAAAACCGGAGCGCCCAGCAGGGCGGTCAGAATGCCGATGGGCAGTTCCGCAGGGCTGACGACAACCCGCGCGATCATGTCTGCCGCCAGCAGCAATGACGCACCCAGAAGGCCCGCGTTGACCAGCAGCCCGCGATGGTCCGGCCCCGTGGCCAGCCGAAGCAGGTGCGGCACCACGATGCCGATGAACCCGATGCCGCCCGATATGGCGACGGCGGTGCCGGTGGCCGCCGACACGGCCAGTATGGCAACGGTCTTGGTCCGCTCGACCGGAATGCCCATGTGATGTGCCGCAGCTTCGCCCAGAGCCAGCCCGTTCAGCCCGTGCCCCAATGTGCAGGCCAGCGCCACCGCCACCACGATGACGGGGGCGGCAATGCTGAGTTTGACCCACGAGGCTCCGGCCAGCGAGCCAAGCGACCAGAAGGTCAGTTCACGCAGTTGCATGTCATCGGCCAGAAAGATCAACACGCCGGAAAAGGCTGCAAAAAGCGCGCTAAGGGCGATGCCTGCCAGCAGCATGGTCGCCACCGAGGTGCGCCCGGCACGGGTCGAAACGCGGTAGAGCAACAGCATCGACCCCCACGCACCCAGAAACGCGGCCACCGGCAACAGCCCCGCGCCCAGCGTGGCGTGTACCACTGCGGGCAGGGTGGCACCCAGAACGATAATACTGATCGCCCCCAAAGACGCGCCGGTGGTCACGCCCAGAATGCCCGGATCGGCCAGCGGGTTGCGGAACAGCCCTTGCATGACAGCGCCCGAAACGGCCAGCGCACTGCCCACGCAGATGCCCATGACCAGACGCGGCGCGCGGATGTCCCACAGCACCACCCGTTCGGTCAGGGTCAGCGCCTCGCCCTGCGCCAGTTTCAGCAAGGCCCCCCACAGCGATGTGCCGGATGCGCCCACGGCAAGGCTGGCCAGCGACACCAGCACCAGCAATAGACCCAGCCACAGATGCGCGCGCCGCGCGGTGCTGCGCCTGTCGACAAAAGGCCCCCGGACAAAAGGCTGGTCGGTGGTGGTGTCGCTGGCCATCATCAGCTTTGCCCTTGCAACACGTCATGCAGCGCCTGTGCCGCCTGCGGTGTGCGCGGACCAAAACCCAGCAGCAACAGCCCGTCCATCTTGACCAGCGCGCCCGTTTGGGCCGCCGGGGTGGTGGCCATTTCGGGCATGGCAAACAGCGCTTCGGCGGTGCTGGCATGATCGCCTTCGCGGTCCATCATCAGCACCACGTCGGGGGCTGCAACGGCGATGGCTTCGGCGGTCAGCTGGCGGTAACCTTCGAACTGGTCGATGGCATTGATGCCACCCGCCATCGCGATGATCCCGTCTGCCGCCGTGTTGGTGCCCGATGCCATGATGCGCCCGCCCTGCGTGCTGAGCACGAAGAGAACGCGTTTGGGGGCAGTGTCATCGTTGGCGACCTGCGTTGCCACATCGTCCAGTCCGGCGCGCACTTGGTCGCTCAGCATTTGCGCCTTGTCCGGCATTCCAAGCGCATCGCCAATGGCTGTGATCTTGGCCAGAATCCCTTCGCCGGAGAAGGGCGCGGGCACCACCACCATCGGCACCGACGCGGCCTGAAGCACGGATATCGTCTCGGGCGGGCCGGCTCCCGGTTCGGTCAGGATCAGTGTGGGCTGCACGCTCAGCACGCCTTCGGCGGCCAGTGCACGCATATACCCAATGTCGGGCAGGGTTTGCGCGCGGGCCGGAAAGGTCGACGTAGAATCGCGTGCCACCAGCTTGTCGGCCGCCCCCAAGGCATAGACGATTTCGGTGGTGGCACCGCCAATGGCGACGACGCGGCTGGTATCATAGGGTTGCGCAAGCGCGCCCAGAGGCAGGGCAAGCGTCACCAATCCCAGCATCAGGGATCTGCGTTTCATTCTGCCGCCTTCAGCTCCAGCGCGGGCAGGGCGTCGACGATCTCGCGCCACGCGGGGCGGCTGTCGTAGTCGTCCTTTCGCACACCGAACACCTGAAATATCAGCCCGCCTTCGGCGTCGAATGCTTCGACCGACACGGCCTTGCCGCGCTGGGTCGGTTTGTCGACGGCATAGACCTCTGCAACATGGTCCAGACGCAAGTGAAGGTTAAAGCCGGGGTCCATCACGTTCTGCCAAGGGCCCATCGGTTTCAGCGTCTCGATCGGGCCGGTATGGATCTGGATGCAGCCACGGTTGCCGACAAAGACCATCACCTCGATGCCTGCCGCCTGCACGTCGTTCAGCATCCGGTCAATCGCACCGGTCGCCAGCGGACGCACGAAAGGCGCGCCAACGATGCGATAGGCGCCCAGACGGTTCATCCGCAGTTTCGATGTCAGGCGCATGAACTGGTGGGTGTCGGTCATCTTGGACCACTCCGTTTGCAACACGTCCAGCTTTTCGGGGTTGGGCTTGGCCGCCTCGACGGGCGCGCGTTCTGCCAGGTCCAGCGCGGTGGGCTGGTCGGGCAGGGCAAGGGCCGCTTTGGCGGCGTCCCATGCAGCAACTTTTGTCGCGTCGCGCATGAAGATCTTGTGCACAGCGTCGCCCGCAGCGTCGAACACCTGCAAGCTGCGGCGGGTGCCGGTGTCGGTTGCCTTTTCCACCATAAAGGCATGGCACCAGTGGCTGGGAAACATGCGCAGGTCGATCCTGTCGTTCAGCACCATCGCGGCATGCGCACCAGAGGTGTAGTTGCCATAGTGGCCGACTTTTTCGTTCACGCAGGAAATGTTGCGCGTCAGGGCCATGACCTCGCCCAACTGGCTGGCAATCCCGATGATGTTGTCGGGATGCGGCGCGATGTGAGTGACGCCCTGACCGGTGTGCGCGGCGATCAGCTGTGCTTCGGTGATGCCCAGTTTGTCGGCAAGGTCGCGTTCGCGCAGTTTGGCATGTTCGATACGCGCGGCGCGAATGTCTTCGGCGGATGGTTGTGTGGTCTGGCCCATGATGCCCCCTCGGGTTTTGTTCAATGTGAATGGGTGAACTGGCTGCGGCCCGGGGATCGGGGGGCGTGGCTGGGCAGGGGTGAAAACCGCCGCCATTAATTCTTGACAGTTTTAGTCTGATTAATTAGGGGGCTGCAAGAGACAAGTTTCGAGTTTGTCCAACATACAAAAATCAAACGCCAAGCCAGCCCTTTCGCAAGCACAAGGCCATTGCCATGACCGCGAAGGGACTCTGCCATGACATTTCGAACCACCAAGGGCCGATTGTGCGCCTCGACCGCCACGCTGATAGTGATTGGCGCGGCTTCCGGCGCTTATGCGCAAGAGGGCGAGGGCTATTTGGGCACCATCGTGCTGGGCGAAGGCAAGCGGTCGGTGCAGACCGACACCGCCGTGCCCGTCACCGTTGTCGACCAGGCCGAGATCGAGGACCGTCAGGCCGGCACCATCGCCGAGCTGATCGAAACAGTACCCGGTGTAACGCTGGTGAACGGCACCACCGCGGCAGGCTCGGGCATCAACATTCGCGGTTATGGGGCCAACAGCACCTATGGCACCGATGGCAAGGTTCTGGTGCAGATTGACGGTGCGGCACGGGGCAGTGAGGAATTGTACCGCATCGGTTCGCAGCTTTACACCGATCCGTTTCTATACCGCGAGGTCGAAGTGCTGCGCGGATCGGTGGGGTCGTTTGAATATGGTTCGGGTGTCTTTGGCGGGGTGGTGCGGTTGGAGACCATCGACGCCAGCGATTTGACCAAGGGCGAGCTGGGCTTTGCCGGGCGGCAAACGCTGGAATTTTCCACCAACGGCAACGGGCTGGCGTCTTCGACCACGCTGGCATGGCAGCCGGATGAACAGTTCGAGGTGTTGTTCAACTATTCCCGCCGCCAGTTGGGCGTGCGCACAGATGGGGAGGGCAACCAGATCAACCCAGACGCGGGCGACATCGACGATCCGTCGGGCCTGCTCAAGGCGCGCTATACCTTTGGGGCAGGCAACGACCAGTTTGTCGAGTTCAGCTATTCCAAGACCCAGCAGGAACAGTTTGACGTGCCCTATGACCAGTTCGGCACAACCGCTTTTGGCAACGTCGACCGGTATATCGAAAACGAAGTTGCCACCCTGCGCTACAACTACAATCCCGGCGACGTTGCGTGGCTGAATGTCACGGCTGAATTGCTGTATTCGGACGAGCTGGTGGAAAGCGAAGCCATCGTTGGTCCCAACCCGTTGCTGGATGCGGACAACCGTTATCGCACCACGACGTTTCGCGTGAAGAACGAGGCGCTGTTCAGCACCGGCACCATTGACCACGAACTTCGCACCGGCATCGAATTCATCCAGCGCAAACGCACGGATGCCAGCGCAGGGTCCGCCCCCGGCGGGACCAAAGAGGCGCTGGCGTTCTATGCCGTCGATGAAATGCAGATCGGTGACCGTTGGACGATCACACCTGCGTTGCGCTATGAAAACCAGACGATCACGCAGGACCCGATCAACGGCAATGCGTCTTACGACAAGGACGCGCTGATGGGCGGCGTGTCGGCGCGCTATGCGTTTGGAAACGGCTGGGCTGTGTTCGGCTCGGCCTCTTACACCGAAAACCTTCCGATCATCGACGACATCGACACCGGTCTGATCACCCAGTCGGAAAAGGGACGCAGCTATGAAATCGGCGTGGCTTATGATGCAGTTGACGTGTTTCGAACCGGCGACAGCCTTGCGTTCAAGGTCAACTATTACAACGATCATCTGACCGACCTGACCACCTATCAAGGCCGCGGTCCGGGTACGACAGTCGAGGGGCTTGACCGCGAGGGGATCGAGCTTGAGGCCGCCTATGCCATGCAGAACGGTTATTATCTGGATGCAAACGTCCATATTTCACAAGGCACCGCAACCTTTGACGGAGGTGCGCAAGGCGACTGGGCACAGAACCCGCAGGACAGCCTGCGTCTGACGCTGGGGCGCAAGTTCAGCGACGAGCTTGACCTGAGCTGGGAAGTGGAAGCGGCCAAACGCTATGACGAAGGTGGCACCGTGTCCCCCGGCTTTGGCGTGCACAATCTGCGCGCCACCTATGTGCCGCAGAACGGTGTGATGGAGGGGACGACGATCCGCTTCGGCGTCGAGAACCTCTTTGACAAGACCTACCAGCCGCGCCTGTCCACCCGCAACGCGACGGGCCGGACGTTCAAGGTGACCCTGTCCACAACCTTCTAAGCGCTAGGAAAAGGAAACCCCATGCAGCCACTTCGCCACATAGGCACCTGTCTTACCGTCGCTGCCATGTTTATTGGCACGGCGGTACGGGCTGAAGACGCGACCCCGCCCGCCGGTGTCGCACTTGAGCTGAACGCGGCGGATCTGGTGGGCGAAGCCTGCCGGATCACCTTTGTCGCCACCAATACCGGATCTGCGCCAATCGAACAGGCGGTTTATGAAACCGTGCTGTTCGGAGCCGACGGCGGGGTGATGATGCTGACGCTGTTCGACTTTGGCGCGCTGCCCGTGGGCGTGCCGCGTGTGCGCCAGTTTCAGATTGCCGACACCGCCTGCGGGCGCATCGGGTCGCTGCTGATTAACGGGGCAGGGACATGCACCGTGGATGGCGTGGCGTCGGACGTCTGCACCAAAGGGCTGGCCACCTCCAGCCGTCTGAATATCGCATTGCAAGGATAGGGTTATGTTTGATCTGTCACGGCTTCAGGGTCTTTACGATCTGGGCGGCCCCGTGGTCGCTGTTCTGGTGGGGGTTTCGGTTCTGACCTTTGCGGTTGTTCTGTACAAACTCTGGCAATTCCGCGCCGCGCGGGTGGGGCAGCACGCCGCGATCCGCCATGCGCTGATGCATTGGGACGCGGGGGCGCGCGACGCCGCCCAGCGTGATCTGGACAGCTCGCGCAGCTATCTGGCCCCCGTGGTGGCGCGCGCCATGTCGGCCCCTGCTGGACCAGACCGCGCCGCGCGACTGTACGCCGAGGCCGAAAGCCGGTTTCTGGCGCTGGAACGCGGTTTTCGATCGTTGGACAGTGTTGCGCAACTGGCGCCGCTGATGGGACTGTTCGGCACCGTTCTGGGCATGATCGAAGCCTTTCAGGCTTTGCAGAACGCGGGTTCGTCTGTTGATCCGTCGCTGTTGGCGGGGGGCATTTGGGTGGCCTTGCTGACCACGGCGGTGGGGCTGGCCGTGGCCATGCCGACGTCGATTGTGTTGTCCTGGTTCGAGGCGCGCATGACTGGCGAACGGGTCTTTGCCGAACAGGCGCTGACCACCATTCTTGCACCCGCCGAAGACGCGGTGAAACAGGTGCGTGATGCCGCTTAGGGCGACACGCAAACGGCGCAGGTTGTCGATGACGTCGTTGATCGACGTCATTTTTCTGTTGCTGCTGTTCTTCATGCTGTCCTCGACGTTTTCCAAATTCGCCGAGGTCGAAGTGCAGGCCGCTTCGGGTGGGGCGGCGGCCTTGGGCGATCAGGCGCTGGCGTTTCTGCGGGCCACGCCGGCGGGTTTAACGCTGAACGGCGCGGCGCTGGGCGTTGAGGAATTGCCGGTGCGTTTGCGTGACCTTCAGGCGGGCAAGCCCCTGGTCTTGCTGGTAAACCTGAGTGCCGAGGTAGACGCGCAGGCGATGACCGATATTCTGGTTGCGGTGCGCGGCATTCCCGATCTGGCCGTCAACGTGATGGGGGCCTCATGAGAGCTCCGCGCAAGACATCCGAACGGGAACCGACGATCGCGCTGATCAACGTGGTCTTTCTGATGCTGGTGTTCTTCATGGTGGCGGGCACCTTGGCCGCCCCGCTGGACCCTGATCTGAAGCTGGTGGAAACTGCGGATCTTCAGAGCGAGGCGCCCGCGGATGCGCTTGTGATCGGGGCGGATGGCACGTTGACCCATCGCGGCCAGCCGGTGGGTGTGGCTGCGTTTATGGTCGCGGTGCCTGCGGTCCTTGAAACGGCGCGCATGATCCCCGACCGCGCGGCACCTGCGCACACTGTGATTGAAACCGCGCGCGCGCTGCGGGCCGCAGGGGTGGCGCGTGTTGTCATCGTGACCGAGAAAGCTTTGCAATGATCCGCCGTTCGTGGAAAGTCGCTGCGCTGTTCCTGGGCTGCTCGGTTGCGGCCCATGCCGCGTTTCTGGGTCTCACGGCCAGGGAAGAGACCGCTCAGATCGAAGGCGGCGCGCAGGCCACGGTAGCCGCCTTGGGCAACAGTTTTGCGGATATGGCGGCTGGGGTCATGACCCCCGATGCGGTGGAGGTTGTGCAAGAGATGCCCGAACCGCCCGCCCAGCAGGCAGAACCGGTGCAACAGACACCGGCCGCGCCGGTCGAGACCCCGCCGCTGAAGGCTGAAAGCAGTCTTGCGGTTCCGCTGTCCCCCGAACCTGCTACACCGCTGCACGCCCAGGAGACGCCGCAAGTAACGCAGCCTGTGACACCGGCTGTGCAGGAACCCTTGCCGGATCAGGCTGCGACACAAGTTTCGCGCCGCCCCGCCTTGCGGCCCAAATCGGTCGAGGCGATGGCCCCGAAACCGGCCCCCGCACCCAAAGCGTCACCGCCCAAGCCGCCGCCCAAGGGCAATGCCAGAACTGCCGCGAGGGCAGGCAGCGCCGAGGGGCAGGCCACGGCACAGGCCAAGGCCGCGTCGCTGCGCAAGGCGGCCAAGGCGGCAAAGGGGGCCAATGCTGCTGCCAGCAATTACCCCGGTCAGGTGATGGCCCGTATTGAACGTCAAAGACGCCCGCGCACCAGCAGCCGTGGATCGGCGACGATTGCCTTTAGCGTGGCGGGCAATGGCGCGCTGGCCTCGGCCCGTCTTGCGGCCAGTTCCGGTTCGGCACAGCTGGATCAGGCGGCGCTGGAACTGGTCCGCCGCGCCAGCCCGTTCCCGCCGCCCCCCGCCGGTGCGCAGCGCAGCTTTTCGATCCGTATCAAGGGGCGCTGACCGTTTGAGCGATTCGCGTTAAGATTGAATTTTCTGACGCTGCCGGTCGGTTTGAATTGCAACAACTTCAGATCGCAGGCGCGTTTGAAGGCAAACGTGTCTTGCTGTAAGAGCGCAAAATTTTCGTTTTCAAACAATGCGCTTACACCTGACTGTCTGCCGCAAAATGCGCGGTGTGCAGGCAGGCATTTCGCTCTGTTGCCGTCCTGCACCGGAACACAGCGAAACTGATACCGCCATGCGATTTCCCTGTTTGACAATTCCGATTAAATCACTCAGGTATTGTAGGAGAGGTCCAGCCACCCCGAGTCACGCACCGGGCCAGCCCGACGGTTGCAAAACAAAAGGGACAGCGCCATGCGCATGGAAAACAGAATTGATCGTATGTATCACACGGCGGACCACGGTTCTGGCAACAGGACACTGACAGTCTCCACCAAGCCGCAGGTCACCGACACCGTGCCTTCGCATGACGCGCGCGTGCTGACCGATGGGGCCGATCAGGCGCGCATTGTGCTGGACGGTCAGGTCTACACCCTGCGCATCACCCGCGCGGGCAAGCTGATCCTGACGAAATGAGCGGCGCGGTGCAGGGGCGCGGCGGGGCAGCCGTGGGGCTGTTGACCGAGCTGGAGGGCGTGGAGGCCGCGTCGGTGATCTATCTGCGCCTCTGGAGCGACGGGCCGGACGGTCAGGCGATGCTGTGGAGCGATCTGAGCCGCACGTTGGGCCGGGACCGGGGGCGGCGGACCTTGCAGGCGTTTGAACAGCTGTGTCGTTTGTGCGCCCGCCACGGCCGCCGCCCGCTGATGCGTCATGCAGTCGAATGCAAATGTCTGGGCGCGGACGAGGCGTGCTTTGCCAACTTTATCGCCTGTGCCGCCACTGGCGCGCAAGAAGACGCGATGTTGATCGCCACGCTGCTGGTGCGCGCGGATGTGGCCGCGCAAGTGACATCGCTGGCGACAGATTTCGGATTGGGTCTGCAGCGGATGCGCCCCGCAGCCCCCCGCGATCTGGACATCTCCAGACCGCCATCCGCCAGGCTGCATTAACCGTTGGCATAGGCTCTGAGTGCCGCTTCTGTTCCGGTGGTCCAGATCATGGTCAGCCAGTGGTCAAAGGCGCGGGCAAAGGTCGGGGCGGTCGCGAGATCGCCATAGAACTGGCGCTGCGCGAGCCATGCCGCCGGATCGTGCCGTGCGGCTTTGGCGGCGGTTTGCAGGGCGGGCCAGTGTGGATCGTTGGGCGGGATCGTGCTGCCGTCTTCGCGGGTGCCTTCGCACATGCGCGCCCACAGCGCCTCGGCCAGCGCCAGCCCGTCAACGGGTGTGCCTGCGGCCAGCCCGTCGCGCACCGTCGGCAGCAGGAACCCTGTGTGGCGCGACGATCCGTCAAAGGCGACGCGCTGGGTGGTGTCGACGATGGCGGTGTTGCTGAAACGTTTGGCAATCAGGGCGATATAGGTCTGGGGTGTCATATCGGGCACGGCGTGGACGTGGGGCGTGATTTCGGCCTGTTCCACGCGGGCAAAGAAAGCGGCGATGGCCGGGTGGGCCATGCAGCCGGAAATCGTCGGCACTGACAGGATTTCGCCCGCATTGGCCAGCAATTGATGGCCCGCGTTCAACATGCGGATTTTCATTGCCTCATAGGCATGTACGTCATCGGTAAATGTCGCCCCCGCGCGGTCCCAGTCGGGGCGTCCGGCGCAGAAGTCATCCTCGATCACCCATTGGCGAAAGTTTTCGTGTGTCACGGGGGCGGTGTCGTCGATGCCGATGTCACGGACCAGTGCCAGTTCGGCAGGGCCGGTGGCGGGCACGATGCAATCGACCATCGCATTGGGAAAGCTGGCATTGGTGTCGATCCAGTCGGCCAGCGCCGTATCACTCATCCGCGCCAGTGACACCACGGTTTGGCGCAGGATCGCGCCGTTGCCTTGCAGGTTGTCACAGCTTTGCCCCGTGAACGGACCGGTGCCCGCATCCCGCCGCTGCCGCAGGGCGGCGACCATCGCGCCAAAGGCGGTGCGCGGCGTGTCGGGGTGGGCGGCGTCGTGCTGCATGTCGGGGTGGGCGGCGTCAAAGCCCCCGGTCACGGGATCGACGTAATAGCCACCCTCGGTCACGGTCAGGGCGACGATACGGGTCGCGGGATCGGCCATTTGGCGTATCAGCGCGGTGTTGGCATCCTCGATGGGCAGATAGCCGATCATCGACCCGACAACCTCGGCCGAGACACCCGAAGGGTCGAGTTCGATCAGCGTGGTCAGACAGTCCTGCGCCAGCAGGCGCGCGCGCTTGGGCGCGTCGGACTGGCGCACGCTGGCCCCGATGATCGCCCAGTCGTGGGCCAGCCCCATTTGCATCAGCCGGTGCAGATACCACGCCTGATGGGCGCGGTGAAAGTTGCCCAGACCGATGTGCACGATCCCCGGTGTCAGGGCGCTGCGGTCGTATGTGGGGACGGACACGGCATTTGGCAGGTTGGCCAGCGTGGCGTCGCGCAGCGGCGTCAGCTCATCCATTGGCCACCATCGACGTTATAGGTTTGCGCGAGGATATAATCGGCGTCGGCACTGGCCAGAAACACCGCCATGCCGGTCAGATCGGCGGCGGTGCCCATGCGGCCATGGGGTACGGCGGCGGCGACTTCGCGCTTTTTCTGGCCAGGTGCCTTGCCTTCGTATTTGGCAAAGAACGCATCGACCCCGTCCCAATGTTCGCCGTCCACCACGCCGGGGGCGATGGCGTTGACGTTGATCCCGTGGACGATCAGGTTCAGTGCCGCCGATTGGGTCAGGCTGATGATCGCGGCCTTGGTCGCGCAATAGACCGCAACGAGCGGTTCGCCCCTGCGGCCCGCCTGACTGGCCATATTGATGATTTTGCCGCCGCCACCGCGCGCGATCATGTGTTTGGCGACCGCTTGCAGGGTGAACAGGGTCCCGGCGACGTTGATGTCGAATGTACGGTCGAAATCGGCGCGGGTGATTTCGGTGATGGGGGCGGCGGTAAAGATGGCGGCATTGTTGATCAGAATGTCGATCTGTCCCAACTGCGCCACCGTTTCGGCCACCGCGCTGTCGATGCTGGCCTGATCTGTCACGTCCATGTGCACGGCAATGGCGGCTGCGCCTATGTCGGCCGCCGCCGCGCGGGCACGCGCGATATCAATGTCAGCGATGGCGACGCGCGCGCCTTCGGCGACGTAGGCTTGGGCAAAGGCCAAGCCGATGCCGCGTGCCGCCCCTGTGATCAGGGCGCATTTTCCGTTCAGTCTGGTCATTGGATACGCAGGCCTTTTTCGTCAAAACGGTGGATCTGGTCGGCCCTTGGGTGCAGGTGAATCCTGTCGCCGTGGCGCAGGTTCACTTCACCCGCGACGCGCACTGTCAGCATCTCGGCCAGTCCGGTGTCGTGGACGTGAAAGAAGGTGTCTGACCCCAGATGTTCGGCCACGCCGACACGGCCCTGCCACAGCCCGTCTGCCTCGGCCACGTCGATATGTTCGGGACGCACGCCGATGGTGTGGGCGCCGTGTTTGGCGGCTTCGGGTCCTTCGATCAGGTTCATTTTGGGCGAGCCGATAAAGCCGGCCACAAAGACGTTGCGCGGGGTGCGGTACAGGTCCAGCGGGCTGCCGACCTGTTCGATATTGCCCGCGCGCAGCACCACGATCTTGTCGGCCATTGTCATCGCCTCGACCTGATCGTGGGTGACATAGATCATGGTGGTTTCCAGCCGCTTGTGCAGTTCGGAAATTTCCAGCCGCATGCCCACACGCAGGGCGGCGTCAAGGTTCGAGAGGGGTTCGTCGAACAGGAAGGCCGAAGGTTCGCGCACGATGGCGCGGCCGATGGCGACCCGCTGGCGCTGGCCGCCAGACAGCTGGCCGGGGCGGCGGTCCAGATAGTCGGTCAGGTTCAGCGCGGTGGCCGCCTGTTCGATGCGGCGGTCCTGTTCTGCCTTGTCGACACCGGCCATGCGCATGGGAAAGGCGATGTTCTTGCGCACCGACATGTGCGGATAGAGCGCGTAGGACTGGAACACCATGGCCAGCCCGCGTTTGGCGGGCGAGATAGCCGTGGCATCCGCCCCGTCGATCAGGATGGTGCCCGAGGTGATGTCCTCAAGCCCCGCGATCAGGCGCAGCAGCGTGGACTTGCCGCAGCCCGAGGGGCCGACAAAGACGGTGAATTCGCCGTCTTCGATGGTCAGGTCCAGCGGCGGAATGACCTGCACGTCGCCAAAGTTCTTGGTGACCTGTTGAAGCGTGATCTGTCCCATTTTCTTATCCTTATTTCACAGCGCCGAAGGTCAGGCCGCGCACCAGTTGTTTCTGGCTGAACCAGCCCAAAATCAGGATCGGTGCGATGGCCATGGTCGAGGCGGCAGAGAGCTTGGCGTAAAACAGCCCCTCGGGGCTTGAGTAGCTGGCGATGAAGGCGGTGAGCGGCGCGGCCTTGGCGGCGGTCAGGTTCAGGGTCCAGAACGCCTCGTTCCACGCCAGAATGATGTTCAGCAACACGGTCGATGCGATGCCGGGCACAGCCATCGGTGTGAGCACATAGAGGATTTCCTCTTTCAACGAGGCTCCATCCATGCGCGCCGCTTCCAGAATTTCGCCCGGAATTTCGCGGAAATAGGTGTACAGCATCCAGATGATGATCGGCAGGTTGATCAGCATCAGCACAACGGTCAGGCCGATGCGGCTGTCCAGAATGCCCAATTTGATGAAAATCAGATAAATCGGGTACAGCACGCCCACGGCCGGCAGCATCTTGGTCGACAGCATCCACAACAGGATGTCCTTGGTGCGCGCCGACGGCACAAAGGCCATCGACCACGCCGCAGGCACCGCCACGATGATGCCCAGCAGGGTAGAGCCGCCCGCGATGATGACCGAATTCCACAGGAACCGCATGTAATCCGAGCGTTCCTGCACCACGCGGTAGTTGTCCAGCGTCCAGTCAAAGAACAGGAACACCGGCGGATCGGCGATGGCGGTGGCCTCGGACTTGAAGCTGGTCAGGATGGTCCAGAGGATCGGAAAGAAGATCAGCAGGCCGATGCCCCAGGCGACGGCGGTGTTGACGATCTTGCGTTGGTTGGTGACGTTGCGTGCCATGGTCTACCTCATGCGTCCAGATTTTTGCCGACGATGCGCATCAGGAAGATGGCGATGATATTGGCAAGGATGACGGCAAATATGCCACCCGCCGAGCCCAGACCGACGTTCTGGCTTTCCAGTACGCGCTGGTAGATCAGATAGGTCAGCGTCTTGGTGCCGAACGACCCTTGGGTGGTGACAAAGATTTCGGCAAAGATCGACAGCAGGAAAATGGTCTGGATCAGCACCACGACCGTGATCGCACGGCTGAGGTGCGGCAGGGTGATATAGCCGAACCGCGACAGGGGCGGGGCGCCGTCCATCTCGGCAGCCTCAAGCTGTTCGCTGTCCAGCGACTGGATCGCGGTCAGCAGGATCAGCGTGGCAAAGGGCAGCCATTGCCATGCCACGATCATGATGATCGAGGTCATCGACGCCTGAGAGAGCCATTCGACGGGGGCGGCACCGAAGAATTTCCAAAGGTGGGCGAACAACCCGTTCACGGGATCCATGAACATGTTCTTCCACACCAGCGCCGACACGGTCGGCATGACAAAGAAGGGGGCGATCACGAGGATACGCACGATGCCCTGACCCCACATCGGCTGGTCCAGCAGGATCGCCAGCAGGATGCCAAAGACGACCGTGATCGCCAGCACACCGCCGACAATCACTAGCGTGGCAATCACCGAGGGCCAGAAAGCGGAGGAGCTGAAAAAGCGCACATAGTTGTCAAAGCCGACCCAGCCCAGATCACCGCCGCGCAGGGGCAGGTATTTCTTGAACGAAAAATACAGGGTCATGCACAGTGGCACCAGCATCCAGCCCAAAAGCAGGATCACGGCGGGGGCCATCATCAATCGTGCGGCGGATCGGGAAGCTTTGGTGGCCATGAAGTCTCTCCTTGCCGGTGCGTGCCCTTGGGCGCGCGTGGCAACAGGTCTGAAAGGGAAAGAAGTGTCGGAGGGCAGCCAGGCCGCCCCCCGATACCTTGGGAGATCAGTAGCCTGCGGCTTCCATCTCGTCCGTGGTCAGCGCCTGCGCTTTTTCCAGCGCTTCTTCGGCGGTTTGCTGACCGGCAAGGGCGGCCGAGAATTCCTGGCCCACTTGCGTGGCGATGCCCGCAAATTCGGGGATCGCGACGAACTGGATTCCGGTATAGGGCACGGGGTCCACGGTCGGGTTGGTCGGATCAGCCGCGTTGATCGATTTCAACGTCATTTCGGCAAAAGGAGCTGCCGATGTGTAGGCTTCGTTTTCGTACAGCGATGTACGGGTGCCCGGAGGCACGTTTGCCCAGCCTTCGTTTGCTGCGACCAATGCGGTGTATTCCTTGCTGGTGGCCCAGGCGACGAACTTCTTGGCCGCGTCAACCTTGTCCGAGCCTGCGGGGATCGCCAGCGACCACGCCCACAGCCAGTTGCCGCGCTTGCCCAGCCCCTTGTCGGGGGCCAGTGCAAAGCCGACCTTGTCGGCCACGGTTGAATCGTTGGGGTTGGTCACGAAGGACGCCGCAACTGTGGCGTCGATCCACATGCCGCATTTGCCTTGCTGGAACAGCGAGAGGTTTTCGTTGAACCCGTTGGTGGAGGCACCCGGAGGGCCGTAGTTGTTCATCAGGTCCAGATAGTCGGTCAGCGTCGCCTTCCATGCGTCGGTGTCGAATTGGGCTTTCCAGTCTTCGTCGAACCAACGCGCGCCATAAGAGTTGGCCATTGCGCTGAGGAACGCCATGTTCTCGCCCCAGCCGGCCTTGCCGCGCAGGCAGATGCCATAAACTTCGGCATCCTTGTCGGTCATTGCGGCAGCAGCGGCCTTGATGTCGTCCCATGTGGGGGCGTCGGGCATTTCCAAGCCCGCGGCTTGCATCAGGTCCTTGCGGTACATCACCATCGAGCTTTCGCCGTAGAAGGGTGCTGCATAAAGTTCGCCGTCTACGGTCAGACCGCCGCGCATCGCGGGCAGTATGTCATCGGCGTCCCATTCGGCGGGCAGGTCGTTCAGCGACACCAGCCAGTTCTGCGCGCCCCAGATCGGCACTTCGTAGGTGCCGATGGTCATTACGTCGAACTGGCCGCCCTTGGCGGCGATGTCCTGTGTCACGCGCTGGCGCAGAACGTTTTCTTCCAGCGTCACCCACTCAAGGGCGATGTCGGGGTTTTTCGAAGTGAAGTCGTCGGTCAGGCCCTGCATACGGACCATGTCGCCGTTGTTCACGGTTGCGATGGTAAGGGTTGTTGTGTGGCTTTCGGCGAAAGCGCCGGTTGCAGTGGCCAGCGCAAGCACGCTCGCCGCACAAAATGCGGTTCTTATGGTCATCCGGTTTCCTCCCTGGTGATTGGATGCTTGGCCCGGAGTGAACCAAAAAACTAAGCGCGGAGTCAATAAAAACTTTACGCGCGTAAACAAATTGCGGAAAGAAAATCCCTCAAGCCGAGGCGCGCATGACCAGCTTTCCCTCAAAAAGGCTTTCAATACGGGGGCCTGCGGTGCGCCCGCCCTCGATCAGCGTGAACAGCGCCTCGACGCTGCGTTCGGATATTTTTTCGTAATCCTGCGCAATGGTGGTCAGTGGCGGGCAGCCGAATCGCGAGAACGGATGGTCATCATGACCCGCGACACGCAGCACGCAGTCCGCATCGCGGCCCACGCGCAGGCCGCGTTCATAGCAAGCGGCCAGAAAGCCGATGGCCAGACGGTCGTTGCTGCACAAGACGGTGTTAGATGTCAGCAAACCGCGATCAATCACATCCAGACCGCCGAGATAGCCGACCTCCTCGAACCCCCAGCCTTCGCCCGCCACCCGGATCACCTGTGGCGCAAAGCCGTTGGCTTCCATCGCCTGAATGTATCCGTTGCGTCGTTTGTTGGCGTTCGGGTTCACGGGCGGCATTTCGAAAAAACAGGGCGGTTCGCCGGTGCGGCACAGGTATTCGACGCTGAGTTTGACGAATTGCGTGTTGTCCGACCCGACAAAGGCTTCGCCCACGCCGTCGATGTTGCTGTCGAACAGGACGGTTGGCACGTCGTCGCAAAACTTTTCGATCGCTGCACGGTCCGACGCCCTCCCCAAGGGGGCCAGCAGCACGCCCGCCGGTTTGAGCGAGCGCAGGCTGTCGAGAATTTCCACCTCGAGCGCGCTGTCGCCGTGGGCGCTGAACAAGGTGGGCCAGAAACCGGCCTGCATACAGCGCTGTTCGATGTTGCGTGCAATCTCGGCAAAGAACGGATCGGCCAAATAGGGCACCACGATGCCAATGTTCTTGGTCAGGCGACGGTTCTGGTTAACGGCAAAGATATTGGGGCGATAGTCGTATTGCTCCAGCGCCTCTTCGATGCGGGCACGGGTTTTCGGGCGCACGCTGGCAGGATCGTTGAAGTATTTCGATACGGTGGGGCGCGAGATGCCGCTGACGCGGGCGAACTGCTCCATGTTGCGGATCTTGCTGTCGTCCATGGCATCGGTCCTTGAGCGTTTGCGCAACGCGTGATTTTTCCGCGCGTAAAGCAGATTTCTTTACACGAAACTTAGCCGCGCGCAGGCGGGTAGGGCAAGGGCAAGCTGGGACATGGTGTATCTGTACCGCGCCATTGCGAGGCGTATCGCTGCGTCACAGCCTGTGCCGGGGGCTTGTCCGTCTGGACACTTGCCGTGCGATCAAGGCACCATGCAGCTGTCGCAGGAGGAGCTTTGCATGACCGATCCATTAACTTCGACCTTTTTCGCCGTCTCGGTGGCGGATGGCGTGGCCCATATCGAAATGGACAATGCGGCCAAGGCCAACAGCATGACACCAGCCTTCTGGGACGACCTGCCGCGCATCGCGGCGGCGCTGGACAGTGATCCCGCAGTGCGCTGCGTGGTGATCTCGGGGCGGGGCAAGCATTTTACCGCCGGAATGGATCTGGCCGCCTTTCAGGGTATCATGGAACTGACGGGGCAAGAGCCGGGGCGCGCCGCCTATGCCATGCGCAAGCTGGTGCTCAGTCTGCAAGCCTCGCTGACTGCGCTGGAAGAGATGCGGGTGCCGGTGATTGCGGCCATCCACGGCGCCTGTCTGGGTGGTGGTATTGATCTGATTACGGCCTGCGATATCCGGCTGTGCGCCGCTGACACCGCCTTTGGCATCGAAGAGATCAACATCGGCATGGCCGCTGACGTGGGCACGTTGCAACGTATGCCCAAGCTGATGGCCCCCGGTGTGGTGCGCGAACTGGCCTATACGGGGCGGCGGTTCACGGCGGACGAGGCGCGGGGCTGGGGCATCGTCAACGCCATTCACGCCGATCGCGACGCGGTGATTGCAGCCGCGCTTGAGATGGCGCAGACCATTGCCGCCCGTTCGCCGCTGGCCATCGCGGGGATCAAGCAGGCGGTGACCTATGTGCGCGACCATTCGGTTGCCGACGGGCTGGACCAGATCGCCACATGGAACGCAGGCATGCTGCGCCCCGACGATCTGACCCGCGCCATGGGTGCCAAGATGAAACAACAGCAGGCGGTGTTCGACGACCTGCTGGCAGATGCAGGATAGACCGATGACTCCTTTCACATTCAACACCACACCCAGCATCCGCATGGGCGACGGTCTGCTGGACCAGCTGGGCGACATGACCCTTGCCACCTGTGGCGCAAGCGTGCTGCTGGTGACCGATCCGGGTATGATGGCAACCGGTATCGTTGACCGCGCGCTGGCCTCGCTGGAAGCGGCAGGGGTGCGTGCGGCGGTGTTTGCAGAGGTCAAGGCCGATCCGCCCGAGGCGGTGATCATGCAGGCAGCAGAGGCCGCCAAGGGCATGGGTGGCGTGATTGGTCTGGGCGGCGGGTCATCCATCGACGTAGCCAAGCTGGCCGCACTTCTGGCCTGTTCGGGCGAGACGCTGGCAGATTGCTATGGCGTGAACCTGGCCAGGGGGCCGCGCCTGCCGTTGATTGCGGTGCCGACCACCTCGGGCACCGGATCGGAAGTGACCCCGATCAGCATCGTGACCACGGGGGCGTCGGAAAAGATGGGCGTTGTCAGCCCGCTGATCATCCCCGACGTGGCCCTTCTGGACCCCGAACTGACCCGCGACCTGCCGCCACATGTCACCGCAGCGACGGGCATCGACGCGATGGTGCATGCCATCGAAAGCTATGCCAGTGCCTCGCCTAACAACAACCCCGTCAGCCGCGCGCTGGCGGTCGAGGCGCTGCGCCTGATGGGCGGCGCATTGGAACGCGCGGTGAAAGAGCCGCACGACATGGCCGCGCGCGGCGACATGCTGCTGGGCTCGTTGCTGGCGGGGCAGGCCTTTGCCAACAGCCCGGTGGCGGCGGTGCACGCGCTGGCCTATCCCATTGGGGGCCATTTCAAGGTGCCGCACGGCTTGTCGAACGCGCTGGTGCTGCCCCATGTGCTGCGGTTCAATGCGGTGACGGCGCCCACGCCCTATGCGGAGCTGGCTGGCATCACATTCCCCGAACTGGCAGATTTGCAGGGACAAGAGGCCGCGACCGCCTTTGCCGACGCTTTGCAAGACCTGTCCACCCGCTGTGGTCTGCAAAAAGGTCTGCGCGAGGTTGGCATCGGGCAGGACGACCTGCCGATGCTGGCGCGCGATGCCATGAACCAGACGCGCCTGCTGGTCAACAACCCGCGCGCTTTGGCCGAGGCCGACGCGCAAGCGATCTATGAGGCCGCGTGGTGAACCGTCCCAAACCCGGCACGCGGGCCGACTACACAGCATTTTCCGTCATCACGACCCGCTGGCTGGACAACGATATGTATGGGCACATGAACAACGCCATGCACTACCAGCTGTTCGACACGGCGGTGAACGGCCATTTGATCGAGCAGGGGGTGCTGGACCTGAAGACCAGCGAAACGGTGTTTCTGGTGGTGGAAACGGGCTGTGTCTATCACGGCGAGCTGGCCTTTCCTGATGCGGTGCACGCAGGCATCCGCGTGGCGCGGCTGGGCGGGTCGTCGGTGCATTACGAGATCGGACTGTTTCGCAACGACGACGACAGCGCCGCCGCCGAAGGGCGGTTTGTGCATGTGAACGTCGACCGCGTGACCCGCAGGCCGGTGCCGATTGCGGATGGTGCGCGGGCGGTGCTGGAGGCGTTGATGAAGGCGGGGTAAGGGGCTGGGCAACCATTGCGCCATCTGGCGATTGGAGTGCGCAAATTTCGCTGGGCTGTTCGTCGCCGCGCGGTCAATCCAGTTGAAATCGCAAGACGCCTGCCGCAGCCAATTCGTCGTCAAGCGCGCTTGACGTAAGAAATGCGTGGGCAGTCGTCGCACCGGTTCGCGGTTTGCAACTGAGGAAAATCGACATGTCGATATGTGCCTTCAGTTCTACAGGAAAGATGGCGGCCGGCGCGACACCCGGGCTTGAAAGAACTGTGGTCAGCGGCGCAATGGCAAGCTCGGCATCGCCCGACGCGACCGCTGCCACCGGTGCGCCACCGCCCATCGCGTGACTTTTGGGAAGAACGTCACGTCCCATGCCCAGCCGTTTGATCACATCTAGGTAGGTCTGGCCGCTTGTCCCGGCACCCGTGTAGCCGATGCCTTGCGCCCTATGCAGCAGCGCCTTGATGTCTTTCACCTCTTCTGTGATCTCACCACCCGGGCCTGCCTTTCGGGCAATTGCAAGAGGCACGCGGCCAAAGGCGCGGTGGCTGGTGTTGTCTGCGTGGCCAGATCTAAAAAGCGCCTTCGCGTATGGTGGATTGGTCAGGCCGATGTCATAGGCTTCTCCGGCCGAGATACGTTCGGGTATCACCGGGTTCAGGTCGATCAACTGCGTGATCGTAGTTTGCGCGCAAACCGCCATACGGGGGGCCAGGTTGTTCATGATCGCCCGGATGGCCAGGGGCACGAAGATACGCAGTTCATTTGACATGGTGGTGAACGTTCCTGAGGGCGCGGCAGCGCGATGATGTCTGCACAATGGATATCAACGCGGAACGGAGCAATGCCCGCGATGGGACCGGCGCGCCATGAAAGCGCGCCGGAGCTTTGCCATATCGACCATGAGGTCGGGCCGGTTTCGCCAGCTTCTGCAATCAAAGTGCAAAGCACTGTCCGGATATCAGGATAAGAAGACCTAGTGCTTCTTCTTCTGCTGGATCGACTTGATCTTCTTGTGAAACGACTTCTCGTGCGCCTTGCGCTGGGCCAGCGTCGAGGTGTTGAACCGCTCCTCGGCCGCCAGCTTGCGCCAGCGTGCCAGACGGGGCGCGTCGATTTCGCCTGTCTCCAGCGCCTTGCGCACAGCACAGCCCGGTTCGGTCTCGTGGGCGCAGTCGTTGAACCGGCATTGGCCTGCCAGCGTCACCAGATCGTCAAAGACCTCGGCAATCCCGTCTTCGACATCGGTCAGTTGCAGCTCGCGCATTCCGGGCGTGTCCAGCACCGCGCAGCCCTCTGCGGTAAAGTGCAGCTGGCGGTGCGTGGTGGTGTGGCGTCCGCGATTGTCATCCTCGCGCACGGCGCCGGTGTCGGCCACGCTGCTTTGAAACAGCGCGTTGACCAGTGTGGATTTGCCGACGCCGGACGACCCCAGAAAGGCCACCGTCTGCCCCGGCGTGCACCAGCCCGACAGCTTGGCAAGCGGCTCTTCGCTTTTGGCATTCAGCGCCTCGACCACAACGCGGTTCGAGATGGCACGCGCCGCATCCAGGTAGGGGGCGGTGTCGTCGCACAGGTCGGCCTTGGTCAGCAGGATCACCGGCGTCACCTGTGCCTCGAAGGCCAGCGCCACGAACCGTTCCAGCCGCGCCACGTTGAAATCGCGGTTGCAGGAGGTCACGATAAACACCGTGTCCACATTGGCTGCGATCATCTGGCGTTTGCGGTCATGCCCTGCTGCGCGGCGTTCGAACAGGCTGATGCGGTCCAGCAGGATGCTGTTGGCGGGGTTGGTTTGGTCCAGCAGAAACCAGTCGCCCACTGTTGCCTCTGGCCCCGGAGGAATGGTGGCATCAATGCCGTCGCCCAGCACCCGCAGACCAGAGCGATGCACTTCGGTAACGCGCACGGGCGGCGTGGTCGCAAGGTTCTCGAGGTTGGTCTGCTGGTCGAAAAACGGCTTCCACCCCAGCAGCTTCAGCGGCGAAGGCGCGGGTTTGGGCAGGGGGGCGGACCCTGCGGGGGGCAGGAATTTCGAATAGTCTCGTGTCATTGGAATGAACTCTCGTGTTCAAGGAGCGGGCCGGGCCCGCGCTGGTAAAATGTCGTGTGACGAGATTGCAGAAAGGATTTGCCCGACGACGTATCGCGCGGGCAGCGGTGTGGTCCGGTTCTGCATCGGGAGGGCGCTGTGCCTCCCCACTTTAACAGGTCATAACCTCTCCATGAGTGTTGCTGGTTGATAGGCCGCCACCGCGCGCACGGCAAGGTTTTTCAGCGTTTCCTGCGCTTTGTGTGGGCAGAAGAGATGCAGCATCATGCCAGATTGGCCATTATATTTCATGCTTAAAATATTTTTGCTTGAAGTAAATTCGAATCGCGCCTAGCCTTCTCCTTGCTTGGATCAGGGAGGATGTTATGCGCGCTGTATGTTTGGGTGGGGGCCCGGCCGGGCTGTATTTCGCCATTTCGCTAAAGCTGCGCGATCCGTCGGCGCAGATCACGGTGATCGAGCGGAACAAACCCGATGACACGTTCGGCTGGGGGGTTGTTCTGTCGGATGAAACGCTTGGCAATCTGGCCGCGAACGATCCTGTCAGCGCCGAGACCATCCGCCAGCATTTCGCCTATTGGGACGACATCGCGCTGCACCACAAGGGCCAGCGGATCGTCAGCACCGGCCACGGGTTCTGCGGCATCGGACGCAAGACGCTGCTGAGCCTTTTGCAGGCGCGCGCCCGTGAATTGGGGGTCGACCTGCAATTCGAAACCGAAGTCGGCAGCGCCAGCGACTATATGGACGACTACGATCTGGTGGTCGCCTGCGACGGGCTGAATTCCAAGACTCGGCTGGAGTTTCAGGACACCTTCAAGCCCGACATCGACGTGCGCCGTTGCCCCTTTGTCTGGCTGGGCACGCATCAGAAATTCGACGACGCCTTTACCTTTATCTTCGAGCAGACCGAACATGGCTGGGTCTGGGCGCATGCCTATCAATTCGACCCCGACACGGCGACCTTTATCGTCGAGTGTTCGCAGGCGACCTATGACGCTTTCGGCTTTGAACACATGAGCAAAGAGGAAAGCATTGCCACTTGCGAGCGCATATTTGCGGCGCATCTGGATGGCCATGCGCTGATATCCAATGCCAATCACGTGCGCGGCTCGGCCTGGATCAAGTTCCCGCGGGTATTGTGCGAAACCTGGCATCACGAGAATGTCGTGCTGCTGGGCGATGCCTCTGCCACGGCCCATTTCTCGATCGGGTCGGGGACCAAGCTGGCGCTGGAATCGGCGGCCAAGCTGGCCGAGGCGGTGGTGAACGAGCCGGACCTTGGCAAGGCATTCGTGGACTACGAGGCCGCCCGCCGTCTGGAAGTGCTGCGCCTGCAATCGGCAGCCCGCAACTCGCTGGAATGGTTCGAGGATGTGGAGCGCTATCTGGACATGGATCCGGTGCAGCTGAACTACTCGATGCTGACGCGGTCGCAGCGGATCAGCCACGAGAACCTGCGGGAACGCGACCCGAAATGGCTGGCGGATGCCGAAGACTGGTTCATGGCGCAGGCCGGTGCCGCCCCAAGCAATGCGCCCCGCGCGCCAATGTTCGCGCCCTTGAAGTTGCGCGACCTGACGCTGGCCAACCGGATCGTTGTGTCGCCGATGGCGCAGTACAAGGCCGTGGACGGATGCCCGACCGACTGGCACCTGATCCATTATGGCGAACGGGCCAAGGGCGGCGCGGGGCTGGTCTATACCGAGATGACTTGCGTGTCGGCGGACGGCCGGATCACACCGGGCTGTCCGGGGCTATATGCGCCTGAACACGAGGCGGCATGGAAGCGGTTGGTGGATTTCGTGCACAGCGAAACCGACGCAGCGATCTGTTGCCAGATCGGCCATTCGGGCCGCAAGGGATCGACGCAGGTGGGCTGGGAAACGATGGACGCGCCGCTGCCTGCGGGCAACTGGCCGCTGATTTCGGCCAGCGCGCTGCCGTGGTCAGATGGCAACGACACCCCCCGCGCCATGACGCGCGATGACATGGACAGGGTGACGGCTGAGTTTGTTGTGGCGGCGGAAATGGCCGACCGCGCAGGGTTTGACATGATCGAACTGCACGCGGCGCACGGCTATCTGATCTCGTCCTTTATTTCGCCGTTGTCGAACGTGCGCGATGATGACTACGGCGGATCGCTGGAAAACCGTCTGCGCTATCCGTTGGAAGTGTTCGCGGCCATGCGTGCCGTGTGGCCCGCGGCCAAGCCGATGGCAGTACGGATTTCGTCGACCGACTGGCATGACATGGGTGTGACACCCGAAGAGGCCGTCGACATCGCCCGTGCCTTTACCGCCGCAGGTGCCGACATCATCGACGTCAGTGCGGGCCAGACCAGCACCGAAGCCCGACCCGTCTATGGCCGCATGTTCCAGACACCCATGTCTGACCGCATCCGCAACGATGCAGGCATCAAAACCATGGCCGTGGGCAATATTTTCGAGGCCGATCACGTCAATTCGATCCTGATGGCAGGGCGCGCCGATCTGGTCTGTCTTGCGCGGCCGCATCTGGCGGACCCCTATTGGACCCTGCGCGAAGCCGCGCGGATTGGCGACAGACAGGCCATCTGGCCGCAACCCTATGGCCCGGGACGGGATCAGCTTTGGCGGCTGGCCGACCGCGCTGCAGAGACAGAGGAACGGGTATGAGACAGGTTTTGATCACGGGCGGCGGTTCGGGCATCGGGCGCGGGATTGCACAGGCAATGGCCGACGCGGGCGATGCGGTGACCATCGCGGGCCGTCGCATGGATGCTTTGCAGGAAACCGACGGCGGGCGCGGAATGACCTGCCTGACCTGTGATGTGACCGACGAAGCCTCGGTCAACGCCTTGTTCTCGAAACCTTATGACGTGGTCGTTGCCAATGCCGGGGCGGGCAAGTCGATGAAGCTGCGCGACATGCCGCTGGATGTGTTCAAGGGCACAGTGGATGTAAACCTGACCGGCACCTTTCTGACCTTTCGCGCGGCCTTGCAAAGCATGGCACGGGGCGGGCGGCTGATTGCCATCGCCTCGACCGCCGGATTGCAGGGCGGGCCGAATATTTCGGCCTATGTGGCGGCGAAACACGGGGTGATCGGGCTGGTGCGTGCGCTGGCAACCGAGGTCGCGCGGGAGGGGATCACCTGTAACGCCGTGTGTCCGGGGTTTGTCGACACCCCGATGGGCACCGCAGCGGTCCAAGGCGTCGCGGCGCGGTTCAAGATCAGCGAAGAAGAAGCCGCCGCGCGGATCACCTCGGGCAACCCGATGCGCCGCATGATTACCGTGGACGAGGTTGTGGCGGCGGTAACCTTTCTGGCCTCGGAAGGGGCGTCGATGGTCAACGGCCACGCTTTGTCGGTGTCGGGCGGCGAGATATGACATCGGCCAAAGACCGTTTGCGCCTGTGGTTGCGCCTGCTGAAAGTCACCCGTGGCATTGAGGCACGCCTGCGCGAGGCGCTGCGGCGCGAATTTGAAACCACGCTGCCACGCTTTGACATGATGGCGGCCCTGTCGCGCCATCCCGACGGGCTGAAGATGACGGCCCTGTCGGGGGTGCTGCGGGTGTCGAATGGCAATGTGACGGGCATCGCTGACCGGCTGGCCGCCGAAGGGTTGGCCGAACGGGTGCCGGTGCCGGGGGACCGCCGTGCAATGATGGTGCGCCTGACCGATGCTGGGCTGGCCGAGTTTGCCCGTCAGGCTGCGGCCCACGAGGGGTGGATTGACGAGATGCTGGGTGATTTCACCGCTGACGAGGCCCGCACGCTGGCCACCCGCCTGCTGCGGCTGGCCGAGACACAAGACCAAGAGGAGATGACCAATGCGCTCTGACGTAACCCATTTTGAATGCGAGATCGCCGGGGGCATCGCCACGGTGCGGCTGAGCCGCCCTGACCGCAAGAACCCGCTGACCTTTGACAGCTATGCCGAGCTGCGCGACTGGTTTCGCGATCTGCACTATGCCGATGATGTGCATGCGGTGGTTTTTGCCTCGAACGGCGGCAACTTCAGCTCTGGCGGAGATGTGCATGATATTATTGGCCCTTTGACCAATATGAACATGAAGGAACTGCTGCGCTTTACCCGTATGACCGGTGATCTGGTCAAGGCGATTCTGGGCTGCGGCAAGCCGGTGATAGCGGCCATCGACGGCATCTGTGTGGGCGCGGGGGCAATCATTGCCATGGCATCGGACCTGCGGATTGGCACGCCCGAGGCCAAGACCGCATTTCTGTTCACCCGCGTGGGATTGGCGGGTTGTGACATGGGAGCCTGCGCGATGCTGCCGCGTATTATCGGTCAGGGTCGCGCAGCGGAACTTCTGTACACTGGCCGGTCGATGAGCGCCGAGGAAGGTGAAAAATGGGGATTTTTCAACCGCCTCGTTGCGGCTGATGCGCTGGAAACATCGGCGCGCGAACTGGCGCTGCAAATCGCCGCGGGCCCGAACTTTGCCCATATGATGACCAAAACCATGCTGGCGCAGGAATGGTCGATGTCGCTGGATCAGGCGATTGAGGCCGAAGCCCAGGCGCAGGCGATTTGCATGCAGACCGCGGATTTCGAGCGCGCCTACCGCGCCTTTGTCGCCAAGGACCGCCCCGTTTTCGAGGGAGATTGAGGATGGGAGCCTCCGGCGGGGATTTTTTGTACCAGAGAAGAAGGGCCTGTGGATATGTCTGACCGATCGTTTCTGAACTGGCCGTTTTTTGAGCCCCATCACAAGGCATTGGCCGATGAGCTTGATGCGTGGTGCGCGGCGCATCTGCCTGTGGATCATTCTGATGTGGATGGGGCGTGTCGCGCATTGGTGGCGGATCTGGGCGATGCGGGATGGTTGCAGCACACCGGCGGCGATCTGGATGTGCGGACCCTGTGTTTGATCCGCGAAACATTGGCGCGACATGATGGGTTGGCGGATTTTGCTTTTGCGATGCAAGGGTTGGGCACCGGGGCGATTTCGCTGTTCGGAACCGAGGCACAAAAGGACGACTGGCTGCCACTGACGCGGACGGGCCAGGCGATTTCGGCTTTTGCGTTGACCGAACCGCAATCAGGTTCGGATGTGGCAAGTTCTACCATGTCTGCGGTGCGGGATGGGGATGAATTTGTTCTGAATGGACAAAAGACATGGATCAGCAATGGCGGCATTGCAGATGTTTACACTGTCTTTGCCCGGTCCGAAGACGTGCCGGGTGCGCGGGGGCTGTCGGCCTTTGTGGTGCCTGCGGATACACCGGGCCTGGAGATTAGCGAGCGCTTGCAGGTGATCGCGCCGCATCCGCTGGCAACGCTGACGTTCAATGACTGCCGCGTGCCGGCCTCGGCCTTGCTGGGCGAAAGGGGTAAGGGGTTTGGCATTGCCATGTCGGTGCTGGATGTCTTTCGTTCGACCGTGGCGGCGGCGGCACTGGGGTTTGCGCGCCGTGCGCTGGACGAGTCACTGGCGCGGGTCACGACACGGCAGGTGCAGGGGGCGGCGCTGGCGGAATTGCAGCTGGTTCAAGGGCATATCGCGGAAATGGCGCTGGATGTCGATGCTGCTGCCCTGCTGATCTACCGCGCGGCCTGGACCAAGGACAGCGGCGCGCCAAGGGTTACGCGCGAGGCGGCGATGGCCAAGCTGTTTGCCACGGATCAGGCGCAAAAGGTGATTGATGCGGCGGTACAGCTGCATGGTGGCGACGGGGTGCGCAGCGGGCAGATGGTTGAAAGCCTGTACCGCGAGATCCGCGCCCTGCGCATCTACGAGGGGGCTTCGGATGTTCAGAAAGTTGTGATTGCACGTCAGACTTTGGCAAATTTTGCAGGAGAGAAATGATGTTGAGCCCGTCCGCACATGTAGACATGTTTTCGCGCCAGAACCTGCCGCCGCAGGATCAGTGGCCCGACTTTGATCTGAGCGGTTTTGACTATCCCGACGCTTTGAATGTCGGGGTGGCGCTGACGGATGATATGGTGGCCAAAGGCTTTGGCGATCACACTGCATTGATCGGAAACGGGCGGCGGCGGACCTATAAGGAATTGACGGACTGGACCAACCGCCTGGCGCATGTTCTGGTTGAGGATCTGAACGTAAAGCCCGGTAATCGTGTGCTTATCCGGTCGGCCAACAACCCTGCGATGGTGGCCTGCTGGCTGGCAGCGACCAAGGCGGGTGCGGTGGTGGTGAACACCATGCCGATGCTGCGCGCGGGGGAATTGCGCGCGATTGTGGACAAGGCGGAGATCAGCCACGCGCTGTGCGATACGCGTCTGCTGGACGAACTGAAAGCCTGCGCCGAGGACTCTGCGTTTTTGACCAGCGTGACCGGCTTTGACGGTACATCGAACCACGAGGCCGAGCTGGACCGGCTGGCGCTGGAGAAGCCGGTGCAGTTTGACGCGGTGCAGACCGGGCGGGACGATGTGGCGTTGTTGGGGTTCACCAGCGGGACCACGGGAAACCCCAAGGCGACGATGCATTTTCACCGTGATCTGCTGATGATCGCGGATGGCTATGCGCGCGAGGTTCTGGGTGTGGTGCCCGAAGATGTCTTTGTGGGATCGCCGCCTTTGGCGTTCACATTCGGATTGGGGGGGCTGGCGATTTTTCCGCTGCGTTTTGGCGCTGCGGCGACCTTGCTGGAGACTGCCTCGCCGCCGAATATGATTGAGATCATTCAAAAATACCGCGCGACAGTCTGCTTTACCGCGCCAACGGCCTATCGCGCCATGTTGCGTGCGATGGATGAAGGTGCAGACCTGAGCAGCCTGCGCGCGGCGGTATCTGCGGGCGAGACGCTGCCCGCGCCGGTCTATGACGAATGGATGGCCAAGACCGGCAAGCCAATGCTGGACGGGATCGGTGCGACCGAGATGCTGCATATCTTCATCTCGAACCGTTTTGACGATCACCGCCCCGCATGCACCGGTAAGCCGGTGACGGGTTACCGCGCCAAAGTGGTTGATGCGAACGGGGCCGAAGTGCCGCGCGGCACGGTGGGCCGGCTGGCGGTGCAGGGGCCGACCGGCTGTCGCTATCTGGCCGACGCGCGGCAGGCTGATTATGTGCAAAACGGCTGGAACATCACCGGTGACAGTTTCACCATGGACGAAGACGGGTATCTGCATTTTGCCGCGCGCAACGATGATATGATTGTCAGCGCGGGCTATAATATTGCCGGCCCCGAGGTTGAGGCGGCGTTGCTGTCGCACCCGGATGTGGTGGAATGCGGGGTGGTGGCCAAGCCCGATGAAGGGCGCGGGCAGATCGTTCAGGCGCATGTGGTAGTCGCCGAGGGCGTGGCCAAGGATGATATTCTCATCAAAGCCTTGCAGGACCATGTGAAAGCAACCATCGCCCCCTATAAATACCCCCGTGACATCCGCTTTGTGGATGCGCTGCCCAAAACGGCGACAGGGAAAATCCAACGTTTTGCTTTGAGAGAGACCGAATGACAGACCACCACGGCGCAAAGCTCGATTTCAGCAAGGATATGTCCTATGGCGACTATCTGGGGCTGGACGCGATCCTGACGGCGCAACACCCGCGATCTGACGCCCATGACGAGATGCTGTTTATCGTGCAGCACCAGACATCCGAGCTGTGGATGCGGCTGGCGATTCATGAATTGCAGACCGCGCGCGCGCGCATTGCGGCGGGGGATTTGCAGCCTGCTTTCAAGATGTTGACCCGGGTGGCACGGATTTTTGAACAATTGAACGGGGCCTGGGATGTGCTGCGCACCATGACGCCCAGCGAATATACGGCGTTCCGCCCGTCCCTGGGCAATTCGTCGGGGTTTCAGTCGCATCAGTATCGCATGATCGAATATTTGCTGGGCAACCGTCAGGTGGCACTGAAAAAGGTCCATGAACACCGCAGCGCGGCGCATGAAGCGCTGGAGGCCGAGCTGGCCCAGCCTAGCCTGTATCAGGTGGCGCTGGCCGTTGTGGCGGCGCGTTTGGATGTGAGCGCGCCGAACCCCGCGCCGTCACAGGCGGCATGGTCGGCGGATGTTGCCGTGCAGGATATGTGGAAAACGGTTTACCAGGACCCTGCAACCCATTGGGAATTATACGAACTGGCCGAAAAGCTGGTAGATCTTGAGGATTATTTCCGCCGCTGGCGGTTCAATCATGTGACCACGGTGGAACGCATCATCGGATTCAAACGCGGCACGGGTGGGACCTCGGGGGTGGCGTATTTGCGCAAGATGCTTGAGGTCGAGCTGTTTCCCGAACTTTGGCATGTCAGAGGAGAGCTGTAATGGTGCTGCGCAAAGAGATGTTCGCTCTGCCTGAGGGCGTGCTGTATCTGGATGGCAATTCGCTGGGTCCGTTGCCAAAGGCGGCAGCGACGCGGGTGTCTGGCATGATTGCGGATGAATGGGGACAGATGCTGATCCGTGGCTGGAATGACGCGGGATGGATGGCGCAGCCTGCACGGATTGGCGACAAGATCGCCCGTCTGATCGGTGCGCCCGCCGGGTCGGTTGTGATGGGCGATACGCTGTCTATCAAAGTGTATCAGGCGGTCGCCTCGGCGTTGAAAATGCGGCCCGGTCGCAAGGTTGTCCTCAGCGACACGGGTAATTTTCCCACTGATCTGTACATGGTGCAGGGGTTGATTAACACGCTGGATCAGGGGTTTGAGCTGAAGACAGTCGCCCCCGAGGATGTGGCCGACGCCATTGACGATCAGGTGGCGGCGGTGATGCTGACCGAGGTGGATTACCGCACGGGCCGCAAGCATGACATGAAAGCGATTACTGAAATTGCCCATGCCAACGGTGCGGTGATGATCTGGGATCTGGCGCATTCCGCCGGTGCGGTGCCGGTCGATCTGGCGGCCAGCAATTGCGAAATGGCCGTGGGCTGTACCTATAAATATCTCAACGGTGGCCCCGGCGCGCCTGCGTTTATCTATGTGCGCCCCGATCTTGTCGATCAGGTGCAGCCGGCACTTGCGGGCTGGATGGGTCATGATGCGCCCTTTGCCTTTGATCCCGATTACCGCCCCGCTGGCGGGATTGAACGGATGCGCGTAGGCACGCCGCCGATCATCCAGTTTGCCGCGTTAGAGGCGGCGATGGAGGTTTGGGAAGGTGTCGAGATGGCAGATGTGCGCGCTGCCTCGGTCGCGCTGCAAGAGCTGTTCATCCGCGAGGTCGAGGCCCGCGTGCCCGAACTGACGTTGTCCAGCCCGCGCGATGCGGCGCAGCGCGGCAGCCAGGTCTCGTTTTGTTTCGAACATGGCTATGCGGCAATGCAGGCGCTGATCGCGCGCGGCGTGATTGGCGATTTTCGCGCGCCTGACACCATGCGGTTCGGGTTTACCCCGCTGTATCTGGATGAGGCCGACGTAATGGCCGCGATAGTGCACATTGAAACGGTGATGCGTGACAAACTGTGGGATGACCCGCAATATCAGACTCGTAGCAGGGTGACCTGAGGAGGGGGCATTCTGCGATAGAGGACATAAGAGGGGCGCAATGCCCCCACCACCAAGGGAGAAGACCAAATGAAGATGAAATCACTGGTAACAGCGGCCTGTATGGCTCTGGCGGGCACGGCGGCTTTGGCCGACGACCACGGCAAGGTCAAGGTTGGGATGATCACCACGCTTTCGGGGGGTGGTGCAGGTCTGGGCATTGATGTGCGCGACGGCTTTATGCTGGCGGCCAAGGGCAATGACATGCTTGAGCTGATTGTCGAGGACGACCAGCGCAAGCCCGACATCGCTGTGCAACTGGCCGACAAGCTGGTGCAATCGGAAAAGGTTGACGTGCTGACCGGCATCATCTGGTCGAACCTTGCGATGGCGGTGGTGCCAAGTGTCACGGCGCAGGGCAAATTCTATCTGTCGCCCAACGCGGGCCCTTCGGCGCTGGCGGGCAAGGGATGCAGCCCGCTGTATTTCAACGT
Organism: Pseudosulfitobacter sp. DSM 107133; assembly: GCF_022788695.1. Classification (NCBI taxonomy): domain Bacteria; kingdom Pseudomonadati; phylum Pseudomonadota; class Alphaproteobacteria; order Rhodobacterales; family Roseobacteraceae; genus Pseudosulfitobacter; species Pseudosulfitobacter sp. DSM 107133. The sequence continues at coordinate 2,569,533 of NZ_CP085154.1, read as the reverse complement.
CGCATGGCAGAACGACGCCTTTAACGAGGCGGCGGGTGGCTGGGCCAATGAGAATGACATCAAGAAGGTCTTCCTGATGGCGCCGAACTATCCGGCGGGCAAGGACATGATCGCCGGTTTTAAACGCTTTTACAAAGGCGACATTACCGACGAGGTCTATACCAAGTTGGGCCAGACCGATTACGCCGCTGAAATCGCGCAGATGCGCGCCAGCGATGCTGACACCATCTATTTCTTCCTGCCCGGTGGCATGGGCATTTCGTTCATGAAGCAATACGCGGGTGCGGGTGTCGAGAAAAACGTGATGGGGCCTGCGTTCAGCTTTGATCAGGGGATTCTGGGCGCGATCGGCGAGGCCGCTTTGGGCGTCAAGAACACGTCGCATTGGTCCAAGGATCTGGATGCGCCGGGCAATGCGGAATTCGTGCAGGCGTTTCAGGATGAATATGGTCGTCTGCCGTCGCTTTACGCGGCCCAGGGGTATGACACCGCGCTGCTGCTGATCTCGGCAATGGGCAAGGCAGATGTGAAAGACGCGGCGGCTTTCCAGGCGGCACTGGAAGCGGCTGATTTCCAGTCGGTGCGCGGCAAGTTCTCGTTCGCGCCCAACCACCATCCGGTGCAGGACATCTATATGCGTGAAGTGGTCAAGGAAGGTGATGTTGTCACCAACCGGATCGTCGGCGTTGCCGCGACCGATCACACCGATGCCTACGGCGCTGACTGCAAGATGTAAAGCCAACGGCTCTGGCGGGTGCGCTGCCAGAGCCGGTTTCTGAAACCTATGATTATTCAAGGGCTTGCCGTCGCATTGCGGGGCAGGGGTGGCAGATGACACCATTGTTGTTGATCGAACAGGTGCTGAACGGGCTGCAATCGGGGATCATGTTGTTCCTGATGGCGGCCGGTCTGACGCTGATTTTCGGGGTCATGGGGCTGATCAATCTGGCCCATGGTTCGCTGTATATGGTCGGGGCCTTTGCGGCGGCGGCGGTTGCGGGCTGGACCGGATCGTTTGTGCTGGCCCTTGGCGCGGCGCTGGCGGCGGCGGCTGTGGCGGGGTGCATCATTGAAATGGTGGTGATCCGCAGGCTGTATGACCGCGACCATCTGGATCAGGTGCTGGCCACCTTTGCGCTGATCCTGATCTTTTCCGAAGGCACGCGGTGGCTGTTCGGATCGTTCCCGCTGTATCTGGACGTGCCTGCGGCGCTGTCCGGCCCGGTGACATTGCCCGGCGGAATCCTGTACCCGTCTTATCGGTTGCTGATTATCGTGATCGGGCTGCTGATTGCCCTTGGTCTGTTCCAGCTGATCGCGCGCACGCGCATCGGCATCCAGATCCGTGCGGGCGAAAGCGACCGCGAGATGATCGGTGCGCTGGGTGTCGACATCAGCCGTCTGTATACCATCGTCTTTGCCCTTGGCGCGGCGCTGGCCGGTCTGGCGGGTGCGCTGGTGGGGGCGATCCAGTCGGTGCAGGTGGGCATGGGGGAACCTGTGCTGATCCTTGCCTTTGTGGTGATCGTGATTGGCGGCATCGGCTCGATCAAGGGGGCGCTGGTCGGCGCGCTGTTGGTGGGGCTGACCGATACGCTGGGCGGTGTGCTGTTGCCGCTGCTGTTTGGCCTGTTCATGGACCCGTCCAGTGCGACAACCATCGGCTCGTCGCTGGCGTCGATGTCGATCTATATCCTGATGGCGCTTGTATTGTTGTTCAAGCCTACCGGCCTGTACGGAGGGGCATGAGATGCGGCGGGAAACCTTATTGAACGCGGGGCTGTATCTGGCGATGCCGGTGGCCGCCGCTCTGGCCTTTGCGCTGGATGAACCGTTTCTGATTACGCTGATCACCCGCGCCGCGATCTTTGCACTGGCGGCGGTGGGGCTGAACCTTGCCCTTGGCCTGGGCGGGCTGGTCAGTCTGGGCCACGCGGCGTTTTTCGGGATTGGTGGCTATGCGATGGGCATACTGGCCCATCACGCACAGACCTATACGCCCGTGATCGACAGCTGGATCGTGATCGAGGGCACCAAATCGATGCCCGTGATCTGGCTGGTGGCGATTGTGACCAGCGCGCTGGCAGCCCTTGCCATCGGGGCGCTGTCACTGCGCACCTCGGGCGTTTATTTCATCATGATCACGCTCGCCTTCGGGCAGATGTTCTATTACTTCGCGATCTCGTGGCCTGCCTACGGCGGCGAGGACGGGTTGAGCATCTATGTGCGAAACGGGTTTCCGGGGCTGAACACGCTGGACCCGATGCAGTTCTTTGCGCTGGTCTTTGTGATCCTGTCGGCGGTGCTGTGGTGGATGGGCCGTCTGGCCCGCGCGCCCTTTGGTCTGGCGCTGAGCGCGGCACGCCAGAACGCCGAGCGGGTCGAGACCGTGGGCCTTGGACCGTTCCGGCTGCGGCTGGTGGCCTTTGTGATCTCGGGCGCGGTGACGGGGCTGGCAGGGGCGTTGTTTGCCGATCTCAACCGTTTTGTCAGCCCGACCATGTTCAGCTGGCAGATGTCGGGCGAATTCATCGTGTTTATCGTGCTGGGCGGTGTTGGTCGTCTGTTCGGGCCGGTGGCGGGGGCGATGATGTTTGTGCTGCTGGAATACCTGCTGTCGCCAATGTCCGAATTCTGGCTGATCTATGTGGGTGCGATCCTGCTGTTGGTGGTGTTGTTTGCGCGCGGCGGGCTGATCGGCTCGCTGGCGGGACGGGAGGTGGCCCATGACTGAACCGCTGCTGCATGTGGACGGCTTGCATAAATCCTTTGGCGCGTTGCAGGCCACGGACAACGTGACGCTGACGCTGATGCCCGGTGAGATTCACGCGCTGATCGGGCCGAACGGGGCCGGAAAGTCGACGCTGATAAAACAGATTGCGGGTGGCTTGCCCCCCGACGCGGGCCGCATCCGGTTCGAAGGGCGCGATGTGACCGCGCTGAGCACGCAGGCGCGCGCGCGGGCCGGGCTGGGGCGCACGTTTCAGGTTTCGTCGCTGGCGATGGAGGCGACAGTGCTGCAAAACGCGGTGCTGGGTGCGCTGGGGCGGGCCGGTTCGGTCTGGCGGTTCCTGCGTCCGGTGATGCGCGACGCCGAGCTGGTGGCACAGGCGCAGGCGGCGCTGGACCGGGTGGGGCTGGCCGATCATGCCGCCACCCGCACAGCGGAACTGAGCCACGGCCAGCGCCGGTTGCTTGAGGTGGCCGTGGCGCTGACGCTGAAACCCCATGCCTTCGTGATGGACGAACCGATGGCGGGCCTTGGCGCGTCGGGGTCGAAACGCATGACGGGCTTTCTGGACGGGTTGCGCCGCGAGGCTCCGATCCTGCTGGTAGAACATGACATGGACGCGGTCTTTGCGCTGGCCGACCGGATCAGCGTGCTGGTCTATGGCAAGATCATCGCCACCGGCACAGCGGACGAAATTCGCGCCGATCCGCTGGTGCGCACCGCCTATCTGGGCGAGGAGGATGTGGCATGAGCTTGCTGGAACTGGAACAGATACAAGCGTCTTATGGACCGTCGCAGGCGCTGTTCGGCGTTGATCTGGACGTGGCCGAAGGCGAAGTTGTGGCCCTGATGGGGCGCAACGGCATGGGGAAATCCTCGACCATCAAGGTGATCAGCCGTTTGCTGAAACACTCATCCGGCAACGTCAGGCTGGACGGACGTGACATTGGCGCATTGCCCGCACACAAGGCGGCGCGCGCCGGTCTGGGGCTGGTGCCCGAGGGGCGGCGCTGTTTTGCCAACCTGACAGTGCGCGAAAACCTGATCGCGGCGGCGCGGCCCGGGCATTGGGACATGGCGCGGGTGACGGCGCTGTTTCCGCGGCTGGAGGAGCGGCAGGATCAGCTTTCGGTGTCGCTGTCGGGGGGCGAGCAGCAGATGCTGGCGATTGGCCGTGCGCTGATGACCAACCCGCGTCTGCTGATGCTGGACGAGGCCACCGAGGGCTTGGCGCCCGTGGTGCGGCAGGAAATCTGGGCCGCCGTGCGCACACTGAAATCCGAGACAGGGCTTGCCCTGCTGGTGGTTGATAAATCGCTGGCCGAACTGCGACAGGTCGCGGATCGCGCTGTGATACTGGAACGCGGCACATCGGTGTGGCGCGGTGACATGGCGGCAATTGACCGCGAGGTCGCAGATACATTCTTGGGCGTCTGACGTTCACTTTACAGGAGGTGGCTTATGGCCCATCGCATCATTCAACCCGACGGCTGGAAACCTGCCAAAGGATATGCCAACGGCGTTCTGACCAGATCCGGCACGCTTTATGTGGGTGGGCAGATCGGCTGGACCGCCGATCAGGTGTTCGAAGTGCATGATTTCATTGGACAGATGCGTCAGGCACTGACCAACATCCGCACCGTGGTCGAGGCGGCGGGCGGCACCTGCGCAGACATCGTGCGGCTTACGTGGTATGTCACCGACAAGGCCGACTATCTGGCGCATCAGGCAGAAGTCGGCGCGGCTTACCGCGACGTGCTGGGGCGCAATTTTCCGGCGATGACCATGGTGGTGATCGACGCGCTGGTCGAGGACGAGGCGCTGCTGGAAATCGAGGCGACCGCCGAGATCGGATAGCGCTGGTCCCGCAAACCGATCAGGTTGGGGCAGTTGCGTTGCGGGGCCATGAAGGTGCGCTCACCGCAAGGGGCGTGTTCGCCTTTTGCCAAAGCCGATGGCAGATATGTGCCGATTTCGGGTTGATGCGTAATTGCCTTACATCTAGCAGGGCCGCGTTGATGACACCGGAGTGAAAACCATGATCCGACTGGTTGGGCTGGCCCTGATGTGCAGTGCTTCGGCTGCGGTTGCCGAGGTGCCGCGCGTGGCGGTGGATATTGCACCCGTCCATGCACTGGTCGCGCAGGTGATGGAGGGGGTGGGCACACCGGAGCTTATTGTGCCACCCGGAGCGTCGCCGCACAGCTATGCCTTGCGCCCCGCGCAGGAGCGCAGCTTGTCGCAAGCGGATGCGGTTGTGTGGGTCGGCCCCGGCCTGACGCCATGGCTGGGCGGGCCGTTGGACGCGCTGGCCGGCGCGGCGTCGCAACTGGTGTTGATGGATGTCCCGCAGGTGCTGAAGCTGAAACTGCGCGAAGGGGACGGATTTTCGGGCCGCCCGCAGGAAGAGGTCGGGCACGAAGGCGCGGGGTATGCGGATCATGCCGAACACTTCGATCATAGCCTGGATCCGCACGCATGGCTTGCCCCGGAAAACGCGGCATTATGGATGCTGGAAATCTCGGTTGTGCTGGGGGCGCTGGACCCTGACAACGCGCTGACCTACGAGGCAAATGCCCGCAAGGGGGCGGCGGGTCTGGCGGGGCTGAACGGTGAGATCAACGCTGTTCTGGCGCCTGTGCGCGGGCGGCCCTATATGGTTTATCATGATGAATATCAATACTTTGAGCGTAGCTTTGCCATGCCCGCAGAGGGTGCGTTAAGCGGCGAAGACGCGCTGCCCGTTGACACCGCGCGGGCGGCTGAAATGCGCGATATGGTGCGCGGCGCTGGCGTGTCTTGCGTGATGGCCGGGCCGCAGTTCGACGCGGGTTTGTCAGAGGTTGTGGGGCCGACGCATGTTGGCGTGGCCGACCCGCTGGGGGCTGAGCTGAAGCCGGGGCCGGCGCTGTACGGGGACGTGCTGCGCGGGCTGGCTACCTCTTTGGCGGCGTGTTTGCAGGATTGATCCGTTGGCTGGGGGCTCTGCCCCCGGCGCTGTGCGCCTCCCCCGGAGTTTTTCTGGCAAAATGAAGGGGCGATGGAAAAGACCCCGCCCGAAGCGGGCGAGGTCTGAGACGTGCTGAAAAGAGATTGGTTGGAATGGGGTCAGGTGGCGATTTTGCCGCCGCCTTTTTTGGTGACCACCAGCACCGTGGGGCGCGGCGGCATGGCGGGATCAAAGTCGGGCCAGCGGGTGGCGGGATCTTCGAAGGTCGAGTTGCGCTCGAAGCCAGCGAGGTCCTTGGTGCCGTCGGTGCCGGGGTGCTGGACGGCCAGGAACAGGGTGTCCATTTCTTCGGTGAAGTAGGGACCGCACAGCTCACCGCCCACTGGGCAGCGGAAGAACAGCTTTGAGGTGCCGCGCGCCTCGCCTTCGGTTTCCAGCGCATAGAGCCCGTCGGATTTGCCGGTTTTGCCCCAGCCAGACCCCTGGTCGGTGGAAATCCACAGGCGCCCGTCGGCGTCGATGGCGGCGTTGTCGGGCGAGCCGAACCAGCCGTTTTCCGAGGTGTCGGGGTTCCACTGTGCGCCCACTTCGGTCACTGCCGGATCGCCGCATTTGACGAGGATCGACCATGTGCCGGTGGTGGCCGAATGCAGGCCGCCGTCTTCCTTGATCTCGATGATGTGGCCAAAGCTGCTGTCGGCGCGCGGGTTGGCGGCGTCGACCTGGTCGGGTTTGCGCTTGGTGTTGTTGGTCAGCATGATGTAGGCAGTGCCATCGCCACGCGGTTGCGCGTCTTCGGGGCGGTCCATCGGCGTGGCACCCAGCGCATCGGCGGCCAGACGGGTGTCGATCATCACGTCGGCCTGGCTGTCAAAGCCGTTATCGGCGGTCAGCGGGCCGGTGCCATGCACCAGCGGCAGCCAAGTCACGGTGCCGTCTTCGTCAAAGCGCGCGACGTAAAGCGTGCCGTCGGACATCAGCGACGATCCGAATGTCTCGTCACCGGTCACCGTGCCGTTCGAGACATATTTGTACTGATAATCAAAGCGGTTGTCGTCACCGCAATAGATCACCAGCTTGCCGTCCTCGGACACACATGTTTCGGCACCCTCGTGGCGGAAACGGCCCAGGGCGGTGTGCTTGATCGGCATCGCGTCGGGGTTGCGCGGGTCAACCTCGACGATCCAGCCCCAGCGGTTCGGCTCTTGCGGCTCAAGGTCGATGTTCCAGTGATCGTGGAACTTGCCCCATGCGTACCAGCGGCCCGGCACGCCGTAGCGCTTCAGTTTTGCGGCCTCGGGGTGGGCGGAAATGTCGGGGTTGCCCTCGGCGTCCAGCTTGTCGGTCCAGAAATAGCCGTGAAAGTTTTCCTCGGCCATCAGGTAGGTGCCCCAGGGGGTCATGCCACCGGCGCAGTTGTTGACGGTGCCCATCACGGTCATGCCCGCGGGGTCGGCATTGGTCTGCATACGCGCATGACCTGCGGCGGGGCCGTCGAGGGTCATCTTGGTGTTCAGCGGTGTGATGCGGCGGTTGTATTTGCTGTCGCGCACCAGTTCCCATTTGCCGGCATCGTTGCGGGCAATCTCGACCACGGTGCCGCCGTGGGCCGCCATTTCGATGTCGATCAGCTCGGGCGTCATGCCTGCAAAATCGACGCTGTCCTGACGGCCAAGGCCGGGAAACATGACTTCTTCGTTGGTGTATTCGTGGTTGACGCACAGCAGGCCGCGGTCGGGGTTGCCGTCCAGCGGGGTAAAGCCGACATAGTCGTTGTTGTAGCCGAATTGCTGCAACTGGGCGGCGGCGGTCTGGTTCATCACGTCGAATTCAGGTGCGTCGGCCGTGATCGGGTCACCCCAGCGCAGCAGAACGTCGGCGTCATAGCCTTCGGCGATGTGGTGCGTGGCGTCGTTGCCCCATGCCAGTTCGTCAAAGACATAGCGCGACGCGGCACTGTCGGTGGCGGCTGCGGGCGTGGGGGCCATCATGGCTGCGGTGCCGAACAGGGCGGTGGTGGCCGACACACCCAAAGTGCCGCGCAGGATGTCACGGCGCGAATAGCGGGCGGCGATGACATCACCGATGGTGCGGCTGAGGTTGGGGTTTGTGGGGATGTCGTCAAAGGCTTCGTAGGCTTCGGCCTTGTTGCCGATGTCCGGGGCATTGATGATGGAGCGGCGATTCATTTGGGTGTGTCCTCACAAGGGTCATGATTTGTGCACCGGATGCCCCATAAGTGTAACGGGCGCATGACGGTTGCGCAGAATCTGCAAAATCAGCGCACAGCATGGGTGCGGGCGATGCGCAGCCCTGCGGGCAGCGGCAGGAGGGGCCGTTTTCGGGCCGGATGTGGGGGCAGTTGATACAGGTTTCGACAGGTCGCGGGGTTGCAGGTCGGAAATGGCGATACTAAGACTCAGGTAACACCTTTGCAGGTATGGTCCCGCAAAGGCTGACGAGGCAGGAACCCATGCACGATCCCATTGATACATATATGAACACTCTGGTCCCCATGGTGGTGGAGCAGACAAGCCGCGGCGAACGCGCCTATGACATTTTCTCGCGCCTGTTGAAGGAACGGATCATTTTCCTGTCCGGTCCGGTGCATGATGGCATGTCATCGCTGATCGTGGCGCAGTTACTGCACCTTGAGGCGGAGAACCCCAGCAAGGAAATCAGCATGTATATCAACAGCCCCGGCGGCGTTGTGACATCTGGTTTGTCGATCTACGACACCATGCAGTACATCAAACCCAAGGTCAGCACGCTGGTCATCGGTCAGGCGGCCTCGATGGGGTCGCTGTTGCTGACGGCCGGTGCGGAAGGCATGCGGTTTTCGCTGCCCAACAGCCGTGTCATGGTACACCAGCCTTCTGGCGGCTATCAGGGGCAGGCCACCGATATCATGATTCACGCGCAGGAAACGCAAAAGCTGAAAACGCGCCTGAACGAGATTTATGTGCGTCACACCGGCCAGACCCTGGAAAAAGTCGAAGCGGCGCTGGAGCGTGACAATTTCATGTCGCCCGATGAAGCCAAGGATTGGGGCCTGATCGACGAAATCGTCGAAAACCGCACCAAGGCCGAAGAGGCCAAAGACGACGCCAAGTAAGTGGCGTCGTGCCCGTAGAAGTGCATTGTGCAACGCCGTTAGGCATTCGGGCATTTTGACATTGTGGACGGTCTGGGGCTGGCCTAAACTGGCCCCTAACATTCGCGAAACAGGCTGCTGCGCCATCGGGCGTGGCAGTGATAAACGGCAATACCTGAAAGGGTGGACATGGCAAACAACTCAGGCGGCGACAGCAAAAACACGCTTTATTGCAGCTTTTGCGGCAAAAGCCAGCACGAGGTTCGCAAGCTTATTGCAGGACCGACCGTGTTCATCTGTGATGAATGCGTTGAATTGTGCATGGACATCATCCGCGAAGAGACCAAGGCCAGCGGGCTGAAGTCGACCGACGGTTTGCCGACGCCAAAGGATATTTGCGGCGTTCTTGACGATTATGTGATCGGTCAGGCGATGGCCAAGCGGGTGCTTTCGGTGGCTGTGCACAACCACTACAAGCGGTTGAATCACGCTCAGAAGGGCGGCGATATCGAGCTGGCGAAATCCAACATTCTGCTGATCGGCCCGACCGGTTGCGGCAAGACCCTGCTGGCGCAAACGCTGGCGCGGATTCTGGATGTGCCGTTCACCATGGCCGATGCGACCACATTGACCGAAGCCGGTTATGTGGGCGAGGATGTTGAAAACATCATCCTCAAACTGCTGCAATCGTCTGAGTACAACGTTGAACGCGCGCAACGTGGCATTGTCTATATCGACGAGGTCGACAAGATCACGCGCAAGTCGGAAAACCCCTCGATCACCCGCGACGTCTCGGGCGAGGGCGTGCAGCAGGCGTTGCTGAAACTGATGGAGGGCACCGTTGCCTCGGTGCCGCCGCAGGGCGGGCGCAAGCATCCACAGCAGGAATTCCTGCAAGTTGATACAACGAACATCCTGTTCATCTGTGGCGGGGCCTTTGCCGGTCTTGACCGGATCATCGCCGCACGCGGCAAAGGGTCGGCCATGGGCTTTGGCGCCGATGTACGCGATAATGACGAACGCGGCGTGGGCGAGATCTTTACCGATCTTGAGCCGGAAGATCTGCTGAAATTCGGTCTGATCCCTGAGTTCGTTGGCCGACTGCCGGTACTGGCGACGCTGGAAGATCTGGACGAAGATGCGCTGGTTACCATTCTGACCCAGCCCAAGAACGCGCTGGTCAAACAGTACCAGCGTCTGTTCGAGCTGGAAGATACGACACTGACCTTTACCGATGATGCGCTGACCGCGATTGCAAAACGGGCAATCCTGCGCAAAACCGGTGCGCGGGGGCTGCGCTCGATCCTGGAAGATATTCTGCTGGACACCATGTTCGAACTGCCCGGTCTGGACAGTGTGACCGAAGTGGTCGTCAATGAAGAGGCTGTCAATTCCGACGCCGCGCCGCTGATGATCCATGCCGATGCGGAAAAAGAACCTGCAACAGCGGGCTAAGGCGGATGCCTTGGAAATGTGACAAAGGCGGTGCGCAGGCGCCGCCTTTTTTATGGCAACAGTGGAAAATAACATGAAGATCAAACGGATACATTCAGGTGGCGCGTTCGAGGCCAAGATTGCCTATTGCCGCGCTGTGGTCGCGGGCGGCTTTGTCCATGTGGCGGGCACCGTGGGGCAGGGCGACACTGTCGAGGCGCAATGCGCCGATGCGCTTGAGATCATCGGCAAGGCCCTGACCGAGGCAGGCAGCGGGTTCGACAAGGCGGTGCGGGTGACCTATATGCTGCCCAATGCCGCCGATTTCGAGGCGTGCTGGCCGGTGCTGCAAAAGACATTTGGCGACAACCCGCCCGCAGCGACGATGATCGAATGCGGGCTGATCGACCCCAAATACCTGATCGAGATCGAAGTGACGGCGCTGGCGGGCGCGTAACCGCCCGAAAAGACCGCTGCGCGCACCTGTTCACTGGACGTTGCGCGCGGTATGCGGCATAGACAATACAAAGCTTTCGGAGGCCAAAATGGGTATTCTCAAATCAATGTTGCGCGCCGTGACGTGGTGGAACGGGCAAACCCTGAACACACAGCTGTTCACATGGCGCAAAGGCACCAAAGTGGGTGAAGATGCCGAGGGCAATATTTTCTACCGCAATGAAGATGACAGCAAACGCTGGGTGATCTTCAACGGCGAGGCAGAAGCATCGCGCATTGATCCCAATTGGCACGGCTGGCTTCATCGCACATGGGACGAAACGCCCACGGACAAGCCGCTGGTGCACAAGGCGTGGGAAAAACCGCACCAGGAAAACCTGACCGGCACCGCGATGGCCTACGCGCCTGCGGGATCGATCCGGCGGGTTCAGCCTGCGGATCGCAGCGACTACGAGGCGTGGAGCCCCGAATAAATGTCTGAAAACACTACAGAAGTTCTGGTGGGCAGCGTCGTTCTGGCTGCTGCCGTTGCCTTTGGCGTCTATGCGGCACAAACTGCGGGGCTAAGCTCGGGCGGCGACAGCTATCCCTTGCAAGCCAGCTTTCGCAGCCTTGAAGGCGTAAGCGTAGGCACCGATGTGCGGCTGGCCGGCGTCAAGGTGGGGACCGTGTCCGCAGTGGCGCTGAACCCCGAGACATTTCGCGCCGACACCACGGTGGCTGTGGCCAAATCAATCGAAATTCCAGACGACAGCGCCATCGTGATCAGCTCCGAAGGCTTGCTGGGCGGCAATTTTGTCGAAATCGTTCCCGGCGGGTCGCCCTTTGCCTTTGAGCCGGGCGATGTGATTTCCGACACCCAAGGGGCCGTTTCCCTGATTTCGCTGTTGTTGAAATTTGTGGGTGGCGGTGGTGGCGATTCAGCCGGCGACGGGGCCAGCCAGTGAAACATCTGCTGGCGGGTTTGTGGCTGATGGCGCTTGCGTTGCCTGCGGCGGCCCAAGAGACATCGAATGCCAGCGGCGCGGTCCTGCGCGGGCTGGACACGTTCAATGGTCACGTTACCGACATGCAGGTCGCGGCGGGCGAAAGCGTGCAGTTTGGCCGTCTGAACATCGTTCTGCGTGAATGTCGCTATCCGGCGGGCAACCCGTCGGGCGACGCTTTTGCATCGCTTGAGATCAGCCAGCAAGGCCGCGCAGGGGTGCTGTTTTCGGGCTGGATGGTCGCGTCGTCCCCGGCGCTGAATGCGATGGAGCACCCGCGTTATGACGTCTGGGTGCTGCGCTGCACCACGTCCTGAAGCATCGGCGGGGGCAGGGCGGTAAAGCTGGCCTGACCTTGTAGTGCCTTTTCCAGCATCTTGTGATAGCCCGCGCGTGACACTTCCACGCCGCCCAGTGATTTCAGATGGTCGGTCAGAAACTGTGTGTCAAACAGGGTAAAACCGCAGCGCCGCAGATGATCGACACAGGCCGCCAGCGCCATTTTTGATGCGTTGGTGCGCCGTGAAAACATGCTTTCCCCGAAAAACGCGGTTCCCAGCGTCACGCCATAGACACCGCCCACCAGTGAAACGCCCTCGTAGAGCTCGAAGGAATGGGCGTAACCCTGTTGATGCAGGGCGTTGTAGAGGCTGCGGATCTCGGCGTTGATCCAGGTCTCGGTGCGGTCGGCGCAGGCGTCGACGGTGCCAAGAAAATCGGTGTTGATCGCCACCTGCCAGTCGCTGCGGCGCATGGCGCGGGCGAGGCTGCGGGACATGTGGAACCCGTCCAGCGGCATCACCCCGCGCAGACGCGGATCGACCCAGAACACCTCTGGGTCGTTGCGGTTTTCGGCCATCGGGAAAATCCCGATACTGTACCCGTGCAAAAGAATCTCGGGAGTGAGATCCATTATGCAGGCTGCAAATGCGTCTCCAGCCAGTGTTCCAGCCAGTGAATGTTGTAGTTGCCCGAATGGATGTCAGGCTCTTGCAGCAGCGCATCGAACAGCGGGATAGTGGTGTCCACACCGTCCACGATCAACTCTCCCAAGGCGCGGCCCAGACGTGCCAGTGCCTCGGGGCGATCTCGGCCATGGACGATCAGCTTGCCGATCAGGCTGTCGTAATAGGGCGGGATCGAATAGCCGTCATACAGCGCCGAATCCATCCGCACCCCCAGACCGCCGGGCGCGTGGTACTGCGTGATCCGGCCGGGGCAGGGGGAAAAGTTGGGCAGGCGTTCGGCGTTGATGCGCACTTCGATGGCGTGACCGTTGATTTTCAGGTCCTCTTGGGTAAACGACATGGGCAGGCCCGCGGCCACGCGGATTTGTTCGCGCACCAGGTCGACGCCAAAAATCCCTTCGGTCACAGGATGTTCCACCTGAAGACGGGTGTTCATCTCGATGAAATAGAACTCGCCGTTTTCATAGAGAAACTCGATCGTGCCCGCACCGATATAGTTGATGTTGGCACTGGCGTCGGCGCAGATCTTGCCGATGCGGTCGCGTTCTTCCTGGGTGATGGAGGGGCCGGGGGCCTCTTCGAACACTTTCTGGTGGCGCCGTTGCAGCGAACAGTCGCGTTCGCCCAGGTGCACCGCGTTGCCCTTGCCGTCGCCGAACACCTGAATTTCGATGTGGCGGGGCGTGGTCAGATATTTCTCGATATAGACTTCGTCGTTGCCAAAGTTCGATTTGCCTTCGGCGCGCGCGGTCATGAAGGCGCGTTCCATCTCGGCGGCGGAACCGGCGACTTTCATACCCTTGCCACCACCGCCGGCTGTTGCCTTGATGATGACCGGATAGCCCATTTCGGCACCGATGCGTTTGGCGTCTTCCAATGTGTCCACGCCGCCATCGGAACCGGGGACGCAGGGCACACCCAGTTTTTTCATCGTGTCCTTGGCGGTGATCTTGTCGCCCATGACGCGGATGTGATCGGCGGTGGGGCCGATGAACGTCAGGTCGTGGTCCTGGATGATCTGCACGAATGCAGCGTTTTCGGACAGGAAGCCATAGCCGGGGTGAATCGCCTCGGCTCCGGTGATTTCACAGGCGGCGATGATCGACGGAATCGACAAATAGGACTGTGTCGACGACGGCGGGCCGATGCACACGCTTTCGTCGGCCATGCGCACATGCATCGCGTCGCTGTCGGCGGTCGAATGGACCGCAACGCTGCCGATGCCCATTTCACGGCACGCACGGATGACGCGCAGTGCGATCTCTCCGCGGTTGGCAATCAGGATTTTGTTGAACATTGTCAGATCCTTATTCCAGGATCACAAGCGGGGCGCCAAATTCGACCGCCGCGCCATCATCCACCAGGATACGCTTGACAGTGCCGGCACGCGGGGCCGGAATGTGGTTCATGGTCTTCATCGCCTCGACGATCAGCAATGTGTCGCCTTCGGACACTGTCGTGCCAACCGAGATGAACGACGGCGCACCGGGTTCGGCTTGCATGTACACGGTGCCAACCATGGGCGAGGTCACGGCGCCGGGATGATCTGCGGGGTCTTCGGCGGCAGCAGGCGCTGAGGGCGTGGCGGCTGGTGCCGCAGCAGCAGGTGCGGCAGTAATCTGGGCCGGGGCGGCGGCATAGCCTGCCACGGGGGGATGTTCGCGCGAAACGCGCACGTTCAGGCTGTCGTCCTCGGCATAGTCGCGTTTGACCTGAAGCTCTGTCAGATCGTTTTCGCGCAGCAATTCGGCCAGCGCCTTGATAAAGGCCACGTCGTCGTCGTGTTTGTTCTTTGTCATTGTCGTCCTCGACCTCTTGTCAGGGGCGTTGAACGCCCCCTGTTCTGGGGTCGGGTTATAGGCCAGATGTGCTGCATTGGAAAGCATGGCTTTGGCAGATTGAAGCAGTCCTGCGCTTGCGCCATATTCCGGCCAGGGGATAGGCGGAGGGCAGTGGATGAATTTGGCGACATGGCTAGAACGGACAGCGGCGGCGGATTCACGGGCGCAGGCGTTGTATAGCGGCACGCAAGCGGTGGCCGATTACGGGACATTCGACAGATTGGCACGCGAACTGGCCGGCTGGTTGGGTGCACAGGGGGTGGCCCCTGGTGACCGCGTGGCGATCTTCATGGCCAACGTGCCGGATTACCTGGTGGTCATGTGGGGCTGTTGGTATGCGGGGATCTGCGTCGTTCCGATCAATGCAAAACTGCACGGGCGCGAGGCGGCCTATATCTTGCAGGATTCCGGTGCAAAGATGGTTTTTGCGACAGCGGCGCAGGCACAGGCATTGCGGGCTGCGCAGGTGGCGGCAACGATCATCGAGGATCTGCCCCAAGGTACGCCGGTGATCCGTTCCGTACACCGCAATGAATATGATCTGGCATGGCTTTTTTACACGTCCGGCACCACGGGGCAGCCCAAAGGTGTGATGTTGTCGCATGGCAATCTGATGGCCATGGCGCTGAGCTATTTTGCAGATGTGGATCAGGTGCACCGCAGTGATGCCGCCCTATATGCTGCGCCGATGAGCCATGGTGCGGGGCTGTATAACCTGATGCATGTGCGCATGGGCGCGCGGCACGTCTGTCCGGCGTCGCAGGGGTTTGATCCGGCTGAAATACTGGATCTGGCCGAACATTTTGGAAATGTGCATATGTTTGCAGCGCCCACGATGGTGACGCGCCTGACGGCTTACGCAACGGCGTCAGGCCGGTCGGGTCAGGGATTGCGCACGGTGGTTTACGCAGGCGGGCCGATGTATCTGGCGGATATTCTGGCCGCGCGCGCCGCCCTGGGCGATGTGTTTGTACAAATTTACGGGCAGGGCGAATGCCCGATGGCGATCACGGCGCTGTCGCGGGCGGACGTGTCGGGCGATGACATGGCGCGGGTGGCCTCGGTCGGGCAGGCGCAGTCCTGTGTCGAGCTGGGCATAGGCGACAGCGCGGGCGCGTTCTTGCCGGCAGGGCAGGCAGGCGAGATCATGGTGCGCGGCGCGCCGGTGATGTTGGGATATTGGAACAATCCGCGTGCCACTGCCGAAACCCTGCGCGACGGCTGGTTGATGACCGGCGACATCGGCATGTTGGACGCCCAGGGCTATCTGACACTGCAAGACAGGTCCAAGGACGTGATTATCTCGGGCGGCAGCAATATTTACCCGCGCGAGGTCGAAGAAGTGCTGCAAAGCCACGCAAGCGTGCAGGAGGTGTCGGTGGTGGGCCGGCCACATGCGGATTGGGGCGAGGAAGTGGTGGCCTTTGTGGTGGGGACCGCGACAGATGCGGATCTGGATGCGCTGTGCCGTGACCACATTGCGCGGTTCAAGGCGCCCAAGGCCTATATCCACGTCGATGCCCTGCCCAAGAACAACTATGGCAAGGTGCTGAAGACGGAATTGCGGGCGCTGCTGTAAAGGGCGGCCACGCGTTTGCAAAGGTTTGCAGATTGTAGCGAAATTTAGGGCAATGCCTGAGCATTGTTTCCACAAATGGGGCCGACCGGTTTCGGCCAGCCCCCTGTGCGACGCAAAGCGGACCGGTCAGATTGCCAGATACTCTTCGCGCAGTTCCTTGTTTTCCAGCACTTCGGCGGCGGTGCCGTCAAAGACGATTCCCCCCGTGTCGAGGATCACCGCGCGGTCGGCCAGTTGCAGCGCGCGCACGGCGTTCTGTTCGACGATGATGGTCGTGATGCCCTGTTCCTTGATAATGCGCAGGGTCTTTTCAATCTCGTCGACGATGACAGGGGCCAGTCCCTCATAGGGTTCGTCCAGCAACAGCACCTTGATGTCGCGGGCCAGCGCGCGGGCAATCGCCAGCATCTGCTGTTCGCCACCCGAAAGGGTCACGCCCTCTTGCAAGCGCCGTTCGCCCAGCCGGGGGAACAGGTCATACAGACGGTCAATCGACCAGCCGATCGGCGGGGCAATCTGTGCCAGTTTCAGGTTTTCCTCGACGGTCAGGCCCTGAATGATCCGTCGATCCTCCGGCACCAGTCCCAAACCGGCCTGCGCGGCCTCGTAGCTGGACATCTTGTGCAGCGGTTTGTGATCCAGCCAGATCTCGCCCTTGCGCACCTCGGGGTCACCCGTGCGCGCAATCGACCGCAGGGTCGAGGTTTTGCCCGCGCCGTTGCGGCCCAGCAGGGCCAGAATCTCGCCCTCGTGGACGTTAAAGCTGACGCCTTGGACGATATAGCTTTCGCCGTAATAGGCGTGCACATCCCAGACCGAGAGAAAGGCAGGGGCGGTTGCCGCTTGGTTGGCGTTCTTCGAGAAGTCGGGTTTCGTGTTCATCTGGGCCCGTCCTTATGCTGCCTGGGTTTCGCCAAGATAGGCTTCGCGCACCTTGGGATGGCCCTTGATGTTGTCGGGTGTGTCTTCGACCAGCGGTGTGCCCTGCGCCAGCACGGTGATCCGCTCGGCCAGCGAAAACACCACATGCATGTCATGTTCGATGATGGCGATGGTGATGTCGCGCTCTTCCTTGATCTGTTTCAGCAGGTCGATGGTGTTGTTGGTGTCGGCACGCGCCATGCCTGCGGTGGGTTCGTCCAGCAGCAGCAGGCGCGGTTCCTGGGACAGGCACATGCCGATTTCCAGCCGCCTTTTGTCCCCGCGTGACAGGGATGCGGAATGCATGTGGCGTTTGTTCGACATGTTCATTTCTTCCAGCATGTGTTCGGCCCGTTCCACGATGTCACGGTCGTCCAGCATGTTGGCCATCGCGTTCAACCCGAATGATCCGTCGCGCTTGGCAAAGCAGGGGATCATCATGTTTTCCATCACCGTCAGATCACCAAAGATTTCCGGCGTCTGGAACACGCGACTGATGCCCATTTGGTTGATTTCATAGGGTTTGCGCCCCAGAACCGATTGGCCATCAAACAGCACCGATCCGGTGTCGGGGATCAGCTTGCCCACCAGACAGTTCAGCAGCGTCGACTTGCCCGCGCCGTTGGGGCCGATGATGGCGTGCACGCTGTTTTCCGCGATGCTCAGGTTCACATCCCCCAGCGCCTGCAACCCGCCAAAGCGCTTGCCGACATTTTTGACTTCGAGAATACCCATCGTCTGTCTCCTATTCGGCAGCTGGGTTGCGTTGTTCGGCAGCGTCGGCCTCGGCCTCGGCAGTCGAACGTTTGGGGCGGCCAAAGACCATGCGCCCCAGACGTTTGCCGCCCTCGACCAGCCCGCCGGGCAGGAAGATGATGACGATCATGAACAACAGCCCGAGCGTCAGATGCCAGCCTTTGCCCACGAAGGGGTGGATGATCGTCACAAGGAAATCCTCGACGCCGTCAGGCAGGAAGCCCAGCCATTGATGCAGCACCCCGTCGTTGATCTTGCTCAGGATGTTCTTGAAATACTCGTTGAAGCCCGCGCCAAGGATCGGGCCGATCAGCGTGCCGACGCCGCCCAGAATGGCCATGATCACGATCTCGCCCGAGGCGGTCCAGTGCATCCGTTCGGCCCCCGCCAGCGGGTCCATCGACGACAGCAACCCGCCAGCCAGACCGGCATAGATGCCCGAGATGACAAAGGCGGCCAGCGTATAGGGCTTGGTGTTCAGACCGGTGTAGTTCATCCGCTGCTGGTTCGATTTCACCGCCCGCAACATCATGCCAAAGGGCGAGCGGAAGATGCGGATCGAGATATAGAAGGCGATCAGCATGATGATGCCGCACAGGTAGTAACCTGCGTTGAAGGTGAACAGCCAGTCGCCCAAGCGCAGCTCGTAGCTGTCGCGCATGGCGATGCCAAAGAAGTTGGTCACCGGCAGCGATCCGTCCGCCGTGGTCGATTGCCCCAGCACACGCGGGTCGGTCAGCAGCAGTTGCAGGCCGGTTTCACCATTGGTCAGGTTGAAGTTCGACGTGGGGTTGCCCAGCACCGAATAGGCCAGATTGTAAGACATCTGCGCAAAAGCCAGCGTCAGGATCGAGAAATAGATGCCCGAGCGGCGCAGGCTGACGTATCCGATGGCCAGCGCGAAGATACCCGCCACCACCATCGACAACAGGATGCCGGGGATCACGTTCATGCCCAGCAGTTTGAACATCCAAACCGCCGAATACGAACCGACACCCAGAAACGCCGCATGGCCAAAGCTGAGGTATCCGGTCAGGCCGAACAGGATGTTGAAGCCGATCACCAGAATGCCAAATATCACAAAGCGTTGCATCAGGTCGGGGTAGCCCGCATTGAACATCTGCGCGAGGCTGGAGCCCTGCGGGAAGGGGTTCAGGATGAAGGGCGCAAGCGCCACCATCACCATAACCACCATGAACAGGGTAAAGTCTTTTTTGGTCAGTCCGAGCATGTCTTATTCCTCCATCACGCCTTTGCGGCCCATCAGGCCACGGGGACGGGTCAGAATGATGATGATTGCCACCACATAGATGATGATCTGGTCGATGCCGGGCACAATGGCCTTGACCTGGTTCATCGAGGCAAAGGCTTCGAGGATGCCAAGCAGGAAACCGGCCAGCACCGCGCCGGGCAGGGAGCCCATGCCGCCGACGACAACGACGACGAAGCTCAGCACAAGGAAATCCATGCCCATGTGGTAATTGGGCGAGTTGATGGGCGCGTACATAACCCCCGCCAGCCCTGCCACGGCAGCGGCGATGCCGAACATGATGGTAAAGCGGCGGTCGATGTTGATGCCCAGCAGGCCCACGGTTTCACGGTCCGCCATGCCCGCGCGCACCACCATGCCGAAGGTGGTGAATTGCAGGAATGCAAAAACCGCACCGATGATGACGGCAGCAAAGGCAAAATAGACCATGCGCCAGTAGGGGTAGATGATCGCATTGGGGTCAAAGCCGATCAGCACCCCGAAATCGAACGACCCGCGAAACGCCTCGGGCGCGCCGGTGGGGATCGGGTTGGCGCCGTAGAACGCCTTGATCACTTCTTGCAGGACGATGGCCAGGCCAAAGGTGACAAGGATCTGATCTGCGTGGGGGCGTTTGTAGAAATGTTTGATCAGGCCGCGTTCCATGATGAAACCGATGGCGACCATGACCGGAATGGCAAACAGGATCGCCAACGGCACCGACCAGTCGATCAGGGCGGCGCCCACTTCGGGACCGAACCAGCTTTCGACATAGGGCGTGCTGATCTTGGCAGGATTTCCCAGAAAATCGGTTTTTGTCGGGTCCTCGACGACGGTGGACAGGTTCAGGATGCGTTGCAGGGTGACGGCGCAAAATGCACCGATCATGAACAGCGCCCCGTGGGCAAAGTTGACCACACCCAGCGTGCCAAAGATCAGGGTCAGGCCAAGGGCGATCAATGCATAAGCAGAGCCTTTGTCCAAACCATTGAGAAATTGAAGGATTATCTGATCCATCGTCCCACTCGTTTTATGTAAAGGGAAACTGCGCCCGCAGGCGGCAGGGACTTGCGGGGCAGGCGTTGGCCCGCCCCGCAGATTGAACGGCCTTAGGCGCCGGGGTTACACGATCCCAACGCACCGCCCGAGAACATCGGGTGATCGACGGGATAGGTGACCTGCTCGGTCGGCGTGACTTCGACGATTTCCACGAGATCGAATTCGTTCTCGGGATTCTCTTTGCCGCGCACAACGACAACGTCCTTGAAGCACTGGTGATCGCCGGCACGGTACAGGGTCGGGCCGTTGCCCAGACCGTCGAATTCAAAGCCTTCCAGGGCTTCGACAACGGCGCATGGGTTGAACGAACCGGCGCGTGTGACCGCATCGGCATACAGCAGCGTCTGCGCATAGCAGGTCTGAGCGGCCTGGCTGGGCGGGAAGCCGTATTTTTCGCCAAAGGATTTGACGAACGCATTGGTGCCCGTGTAACGCGCGCCTTTTTCGTTCTCCAGTTTCCAGTCCCAGTTCTGCGACCCGACGATACCGGCAATGTTCCTGCCCGCACCCTTGGCCATCAGCTCGGAATAGAGCGGCACGACGATTTCAAAGTTCTTGCCGTTGGCTTGCTTTTCACGCAGGCCGAATTGAACGGCGTTGGTCAGCGAGTTGACCATGTTCCCGCCGTAGTGGTTCAGAACCAGAACATCGGCGCCCGAGTTCAGAACCGGCGCGATATAGGACGAGAAGTCGGTTGCCGCCAGCGGCGTGCGCACCTTGTTCACGGTTTCCCAGCCCAATGCTTCGGTCGCGGCTGCGATCGATTCTTCCTGTGTCCAGCCCCATGTATAGTCGGCTGTCAGGTGATAGGCGCGACGGTCCGAACCATAAAGCTGCTCAAGCACGGGGGCGAGGGCGGCCGCGGACATATAGGCGTTAAAGAAGTGGCGGAAACCGTTGGCTTTCTTGTCTTTGCCGGTGGTGTCGTTCGAGTGGGTCAGACCCGCCATGAAGATCACGCCGGCTTCCTGGCACAGACCCTGCACAGCCACAGCCACGCCCGAGGACGACCCGCCCGAAATCATGATCGCACCGTCTTTTTCGATCATCGACTTGGCCGATGCGCGGGCAGCATCCGATTTGGTCTGTGTATCGCCTGTGACGAAGCCGACCTTCTTGCCCAGAATACCTGTCCCATCCAGAGCCTTGGAGGAGAAGGTGCTGAGCATACCGCCGTCGCCTTCGCCGTTCAGATGCTCGACCGCCAGCTCGAATGCGCGCAGCTCGTCGGCGCCTTCGTCGGCGTAGGGGCCGGATTGGGGCACGTTAAAGCCCAGCGTGACCGTGTCGCCGGTGGGTGCATTGGTAAAGCCTGCGTGGCTGGCCGCACTCAGATACGTCGGCAGCGCAAGGCCCGCACCGGCAATGGTGCCGGTCTTAAGCACGCCACGACGTGTAAAGTTCGAATTGGACATGAAATCCTCCCAGTTGTTGAAACGCGCCCGCCGACTCCTCCGTCCGCACAAAGCGCATGCACCACGCCTGTTGGTGCACAGTGCAAATATGTTATCGCCTGATTTTGGAAAATTGCGCAATAAACCCCTTGAATTTCACAATTATTTTGTAAACAAATGTACAAATTTCATTAACTATCTGTAAATTTTCTTATGTCGCGCCGCAGAAAGCCATTGATAAGGCGCAACAAAGCGACAGGAGCCGAGAATGATTAAGGACTCGCTGACCGGCAGCCGTATCCGTGAACGTCGGGTGATTTCGGGGTTGAAACAGGCCGACCTGGCGCGACAGATCGGAATTTCGGCCAGTTACCTCAATTTGATCGAACACAACCGGCGCAGAATCGGCGGGAAACTGCTGTTGAACATTGCACATGTGCTGGGGGTCGAGCCCTCGGCGCTGACCGAGGGGGCCGAAGCCGCGCTGATCGCGTCGCTGCGCGAGGCGGCCAGTGATGTCGGGCTGGGCGTTGCCGAAATCGAGCGTGTCGAAGAGTTTGCAGGCCGCTTTCCCGGCTGGGCCGAGGTGCTGGCAGGCGCGCACCGCCGCGTGCTGTCGCTGGAACGCACAGTCGAAACGCTGAGTGACCGGCTGACCCATGATCCGCAACTGGCAACGTCGATGCACGAGGTTCTGTCCACCGCTGCCGCGATCCGTTCGACGGCGTCTATTCTGGCCGAGGACAACAGTATTTCGCCAGACTGGCAGGCGCGGTTTCACGCCAATATAGATCAGGACAGCCGCCGGTTGGCCGACAGTGCCAAGGCGCTGGTGACCTATCTGGACGCCAACCCCGAAGAGTCTGCCCACGCTTCGCCCCAGGAAGAGGTCGATGCCTTCCTTGAAGCCTATGATTACCGCTTTGACGGAATCGAAGCCGCGAGCCAGTCGGTCGACGCGGTTCTGGCAGACGCCCCGCAGCTTGTCTCGGTGGCGGCGCAGCATCTGGCCCGACAGGTCCTCAGCCAGATCGAGGCCGACGCCCGTGCCGTCAGCAACGCAGCGCTTGCCGAACAGGTCGCGCAGGTCGGGACCGATCCCGTTGCGCTGGCCCAGCATTTTGGCTGTTCGGTGGCCCGTATTCTGCGCCGTCTGGCGGCGCAGCCGGACGCGCCGCGCGGTCTGGTGGTGTGCGACCGTGCGGGCAGTTTGGTGTTTCGTCGCCCGGTCGAAGGCTTTTCCATCCCGCGTTTTGGCGCCTGCTGCCCGTTGTGGCCGTTGTTTCAGGTGTTGCAGCATCCGGGGCAGGTTTTGCGCGAACGAATCCAGCAACAGGGCCGCAACGTGGCCACCTTTGACTGTTTTGCTGTGGCCGAACCGGTTGGCCCGGCACAATACAATGCGCCGCAACTGGTCCATGCGACAATGTTGATCCTGCCGGTCAGCGCGCAGGGGCACGCGGCGGGCCGTCCTGTCGGGTCGACCTGTCGCGTGTGCCCGCGCGATTCCTGTGCGGGGCGCCGCGAACCGTCGATTCTCAGCGCTGGCTTTTGACAGGCACAGTTTTTCGATCAATAGTCTGCGATCAAGAGGGGCCCGGCGCGCAGAAATGCCGCAGGGGGACGTCGCATACAATGCGACGGGGGCCGTTCAGGGGAGGAATGGACGCCAATGGACAAGCATGTACTGCTGGTCGAAGACGAAGTGAATATTATCGAAGCCATGCGCTTTTTGCTGACACGCGAAGGCTGGAAGGTGGGCACCCATTCGGACGGGGCCACGGCCGTGTCGGCCATTCGCGCAGCACAGCCTGATCTGGTGGTGCTGGATTACATGCTGCCGGGCAAAAGCGGCATCGAGATTTTGACAGAGCTGCGTGCCTTGCCCGATTTTGCGGCTTTGCCGGTGCTGATGCTGACCGCCCGTGGCCAGTCGCGCGACCGCGAAAAAGCCGAGCAGGCCGGGGTCAACCGCTTTATGACCAAGCCGTTTTCCAACACTGAAGTGCTGAATGCGGTGCGCGATCTGGTGCGGGTCTAACGCATGGCGCGCGGCCCGTCCTCTCCGGTGTTTCTGGAACGGCGCAGCTATCGCCGCCGCCGGATGCAGGACGCGCAACGGGTGTTGCCGGTGCTGGGCATGGTGTTGTGGATGGTGCCGCTGTTGTGGCCCTCGGGGGATGAGGCGGGGCATGTCACGATGTCGGCCGCTATCTCTTATGTCTTTGGCGTCTGGTGTGTCCTGATCGGCCTGAGCTTTGTGCTGTGGCGCGGGTTGCAGCGCGGGGCCGATGAGGGTGTGGACGCGGCGGGTGATCCCTGATGGCGTCGCTTAACCTGCTGGTCGGCGTCTGTCTGGTCTATGTGGCGTTTCTGTTTTCGGTGGCTTTTGCCGCCGAACGCGCGGCAGTGCGCGGGCGCAGCGGCTGGTTGCGCACACCGTTGGTCTACACGTTGTCACTGTCGATCTATTGCACGGCATGGACGTTCTACGGCGCTGTCGGATATGCGGCACGTTCGGGGATGGAATATGTCACCATATACCTTGGCCCGTCGCTGGTGATGATCGGCTGGTGGTGGGTGCTGCGCAAACTGGTGCGCATCGGGCGCAGCCAGCGGGTGACCTCGGTGGCCGATCTGATTTCGGCGCGCTATGGCAAGTCGAACACGCTGGCGATTGTTGTGACACTGATGGCCGTGGTCGGCGTGACGCCGTATATTGCACTGCAATTGCAGTCAGTTACTCTGTCATTGTCGATCTTCGCGGGACCGCCGGATGTGGACGGGTTGAACGGCTTGAACACGCTGTCCGCTGGCTTTTGGGTGGCCGCAGGGCTGGCCGTTTTCACGGTTTTGTTCGGCACCCGTAACCTGAATGCGAATGAACGCCACGACGGCGTGGTCATCGCCATCGCGGTCGAGGCGGTCGTCAAGCTGGTGGCGCTGATGGCAGTCGGCATTTTTGTGGTCTGGGGCATTGCAGGCGGCATTGGCCCGATGATGGAACGTATCGATTCCAGCGCGCTGGGCACATGGCAACTGGACCGCAGCCGCTGGGCCGCACTGACCGTGCTGTCGGCGGCTGCTTTTCTGTGCCTGCCGCGTATGTTTCAGGTGCTGGTGGTCGAAAACGACGACGAACGCCATGTGCAAATCGCCAGCTGGGCCTTTCCCGTCTACCTGATGCTGATGAGCCTGTTCGTGGTGCCCATCGCCGTGGTGGGGCTGAACCTGCTGCCCGCAGGATCGAACCCCGACCTGTTCGTGGTCAGCGTGCCCTTGTCGCAGGGGCAGACCGGACTTGCGGTGCTGTCGTTTCTGGGGGGATTCTCCTCGGCCACGTCGATGGTGATCGTGGCCACGCTGGCGCTGTCGACGATGGTGTCGAACCATGTGGTGATGCCGATATACCTTAGCATCAAGCCCGGCGGCGCCAGCATGTCGGGCGACGTGCGCGATGTGATTCTGCGCGCGCGGCGGCTGTCGATCCTGCTGATTATCGCTCTGGGCTATCTCTATTACCTGTTGTCGGGGGGCAGTGGCGCGCTGGCGGCCATCGGGTTGATTTCCTTTGCCGGTGTGGCGCAATTCCTGCCTGCGATGCTGGGCGGGATATTCTGGCGCGGGGCGACGCGCATCGGGGCGCTGTCGGGCCTGTGTCTGGGGTTTGCGATCTGGGTCTATGCCTCGTTGCTGCCCAGCTTCGGGCAGGGGGCGGTGCTGCCGGTCTCGTTTTTCGAGATTGGCCCCTGGGGCATCGGCTGGCTGCGTCCCTACGCTTTCTTCAACATCGAGGGTATAGATCCGACCGTGCATGCGGTGTTCTGGTCGTTGGTGCTGAACACCGGAACCTTTGTGGTTGCGTCATTGCTGAGCTTTCCCAAGCCGCTGGAGCGGTTGCAGGGCGCGCAATTCGTCAATGTGTTCGACCATTCGGGACAGGCGCGCGGCTGGCATGCTTCGGTGGCGGCGTCCGAAGACCTGATGATCATGGCACAGCGTATTCTGGGCGCCACCGAAGCGCAGGCGCTGTTTCGCACAGCTGCAAAAGAGCAGGGGATGACGGGTCATCTGCCCGAACCGAATCCGGCCTTTCTGGAACGGCTGGAACGGGAATTGTCCGCCTCGGTCGGCACCGCGACCGCACATGCGATGGTCAGCCAGATGGTTGGTGCGGCTTCGGTCTCGGTTGAGGATTTGTTGGCGGTGGCCGATGAATCGGCGCAGATGCTTGAATATTCCAGCCAGCTTGAAGCCAAATCCGCCGAACTGAGCCGAACGGCGGGCCAATTGCGCGAGGCAAACGAGAAGCTGACCCAGCTTTCGGTGCAAAAAGACGCCTTTCTGGGCCAGATCAGTCACGAGCTGCGCACCCCGATGACCTCGATCCGCGCCTTTTCGGAAATTCTGCGCGACGCCGACGGGCTGAGCGTGGCGGAAAAGACCAAATACGCCTCGATTATCCACGTCGAGGCGATCCGCCTGACCCGTTTGCTGGATGACCTTCTGGACCTGAGCGTGCTGGAGAACGGGCAGGTCAGCCTGAATTCGGCCACGGGGCCGCTCGAGGCGGTGCTGGATCAGGCGGTTGTCACGGCGCAAGCCAGCGGTGACGGACGTTTGCAGATTGTACGTCTGCGTGCGGCGGCAGATACGGTGCTGACCACGGACATGGACCGTTTGGGGCAGGTGTTCATCAATCTGATTACCAACGCACAGAAATATTGCCGTGCGGATGCGCCGCAGCTTGAGATTTCGGTGCGTGCCGATGCGGATGTTCTGTCGGTTTCTTTTCGCGATAACGGCACGCCCATTCCGGATGCGGCGCGCGCGCTGATCTTTGAAAAATTCGCGCGGGTGGCCGATGGTGACGGGTCGGGCGCGGGGTTGGGATTGGCGATTTGCCGCGAGATCATGGCGCGGCTTGGGGGCGATATTTCCCATGTACCACAGGCGGTTGGTAATCTTTTTGTGGTGCAGATGCCACGCGATGCGGCGCTGGCTGCGCAACCGGTGTGACGGAAGCGACCTGCCGTCTCTAAAGCCTATGGTAACCTTTCGTGCGCTAGGACTGGGGTTACCTATTTGCAGGACAGGGGTGCCATGAGCGCAGGCGATCCGAATCTATCGGTTTTGCACCGCAAGACGGCCGCAGGACAACAGCAACACCAGGCACGGTCGGTGACCGTGGCCAAAGCCATGCGGCTGTCGATTGCCAAGGTGGCGCTGGATGTCTTTGACATGGCGATGCAAGCGATTGGCCTTGTGGTCGAGGATCGCAGTCAGGAAACCTGCATCGACATGATGGACCCGGCCAACCTGTTGGTTCTGCTGGACGGCCCGCAGGGGCGCATCGGGGCTGCGATGATAGATGCGGGTTTGGTCGGCGGATTGATCCAGCAACAAACCATGGGCCGTGTCGAACCAGCCAGGGGCGATCCGCGTCCGATGACCGAAACCGATGCAGCCATGTGTGCGCCGCTGCTGGATGCGCTTTTTGAGAAGGCGTCAGGCGCGGTCGAGGACGAAGCAGACCGCCTGTTGTTGCGCGGTTTCACCTTTGGCGCCCGCTCGGAAGAGCCGCGATTGGTGGCCATGGCGCTGGAGGATGCGGAATACCGCATAATCCGTCTGACGTTGGACATGGCCAAGGGGGCGCGTCAGGGGGACCTGCTTCTTGTCCTGCCATTGGTTCCGACGCACGATCCCGATGGCGGCGGCCTTGATGGGGTCGAGGATGACGAGGGCCACGCCGAAGCCGGCCCGCGCAACCTGACCGATGTGGTGATGCATCTGGAAGCGGAACTGATGGTGCAGCTGTGCCATGTGCGGATGAACCTGTCAGAGCTGACCCATCTGTCAGCCGGCGACACGGTGTTGCTGCCGCCCGGCACCTTCCCAAAAACACGGATCATGGCGCAATCGGGCAAATGTCTGGGCACCGGCACGCTGGGGCAGGTGGACGGGCAACGCGCGCTGAAGATCGACCGTGAACCGGCCCATGCCAAAACACCGCAGCGCCGCCTTACCGATCAGCCGGATGTCGAGATGCCGCAAGTGGAGATAGGGACGCAAAACCAACAGCCCATGCCCGCCGCCGCACCGTTGCCCATGGTTGCAGAGCAAATGCCGACCGCTTTGCCGCCGGAAATCGACGATACGCAATTGCCCGATCTTGAAGCTTTGCCAGACCTGAACGATTTACCAGATCTGAACGATTTGCCTGCGCTTGATGATCTGCCCGACCTGGCAGACCTGCCCGATTTGGGGGATCTGCCCAATCTGAAATCGGCGTGACCGCAAATGCCGGTCAGGCCCCTGACATCGCCGTCAGCGTGGGCCGCAGCCCTTCCAGATCGTAGCCACCCTTTTGCGCGGTCGCCAGGATGTCATCAACGCTCAGTGTTCCGGCCTGACCCAAAGCCCAGACAACGGTACAGCGCGTGCCCGAGGCGCAATAGGCCAGAACCTTGCCCGGTGCATCCGCGAGAAAGCCCATTTGCGCGGCCACATTGTCAGGTGTCATGGTCTGATGCGTCAACGGCAGCACCTTAAACGGCAGTCCGGCGGCTTCGGCCGCCTGGGCCATCGCCTGGGCCTGATGGCTGGGCGGGTTTTCCCCGTCAGGCCGGTTGCAGATCACGCATGTAAAACCTGCCTCGGCAATTGCAGGCAGGTCGGCCGGATCAATCTGCGGCGCAACGAAATAGTCGGGGGTGATTTGACGAATATCCATGGCGCAAGTTTAGGCCGATGCCCTGTGCGTGTCCAGCATAAGACTGATGCGCGGTGCCGATGCCATGCCGACCAGCATAGCCACAAAGAAAACAACGCCCGACATGCCGCCATAGCCCAACGAGGCCATTGCAGGCCCCGGGCACAGACCAACCAGCCCCCAGCCGATGCCGAACAGCACCGACCCGATGGCCAACCTGCGGGTGATCTCGGTGCTGGGCCGCAAGGGGAACATGCCCCCCGCCAGTGGCTTGCGCCCCAAGGTGAGCCGCCATGCAATCGCCATGGGCAATATCGCCCCGCCCATCACAAAGGCCAGCGTCGGGTCCCAGGTGCCAAAGAGGTCAAGAAACCCTTGCACACGGTTGGTGTCGGTCATGCCAGACAGATGCAGGCCCAGCCCGAACAGCCCACCTGCAAGCAACGCGATCAGCAAGCGCATGTCACAGCCCTCCCGTCAGCGCGCGCAGACCGGCCACAGTGGCCACGCCTGCACCAATATAGATCAGCGTGGCGGCAATGCCGCGCAGGCTCAGCCGCGAGATGCCGCAAACGCCGTGCCCCGACGTGCAGCCATTGGCCAGTCGCGTGCCAAGGCCCACAGCCAGACCACCGGCGATCAAAAGCACCGGCGATGTGGTGGCATGGGTGTCAACGGTGCCGCTGCCCAGATGATGCAGCGCTGCCGGCACTGCGATCAGCGCTGCGACAAAGGCCATCGCTTCGGGCCAGCCGCGTCCTGCCGTGCGGTCCAGCAGACCACCCAAGATGCCCGATGCCCCCATGATCCGCCCGTTGCCCAGCAACAGAATCGCGGCTGCCGTGCCGATGATAAGTCCACCGAACAGCCCCCAGATCCACGATATTTCCATTGGTTATCCTTTGTTTTCAAAGCTTGTTGATCGGCAGCTTTAACATAACATCGCCCTTGTCGTCGGGGGCGGGCATATGGCCGGCGCGCATGTTCACCTGCAAGGATGGCAAGATCAGCTTGGGCATGCCCAGCGTCGCATCGCGATCCTGTCGCAGGTGCACAAAATCCTCGCAGGCAACCCCGCCGCCGATGTGGACGTTGGCGGCTTTTTCTTCGGCCACGGTGGTTTCCCAGGCAAATTCTTCCCGTCCCGGTGCCTTGTAGTCGTGGCCGACAAAAATGCGCGTGGTGTCGGGCAGCGACAATATGCGCTGGATCGAGGCATAGAGATCCTGCGCCGATCCGCCGGGGAAATCACAGCGCGCGGTGCCAAAATCGGGCATGAACAGCGTATCGCCCACAAAGGCCGCATTGCCGATCACATAGGTCAGGCAGGCGGGCGTATGGCCCGGCGTGTGCATCACTTCGCCGCGCATCTGCCCGATGTGAAAGCTGTCGCCGTCTGCGAACAGTTTGTCGAATTGTGAACCGTCACGCTGGAATTCGGTGCCTTCGTTAAAGACCTTGCCAAAGGTATCCTGCACCACGGTGATGTTCTGCCCGATGCCGATCTTGCCGCCGATGCGCTCTTGCAGATAGGGGGCTGCCGACAGGTGGTCGGCGTGTACATGGCTCTCCAGGATCCACTGGCAATCCAGATCGTGGCGTTGGATATGGGCGATGATCCGGTCGGCACTGGCGGTCGAGGTGCGCCCTGCGGCCTGATCGAAATCCAGCACGGAATCGACCACGGCACAGGCGCGCCCGGCAGGGTCTTTGACCACATAGCTGACCGTGTTCGTCGCGGAATCGAAAAAGGCGGTGACATCTGGATGAAACATAAGGCTCTCCGACGTTGCTTGGTTCACAATATGAACACCACCGGCGTCTTTACAAGCTTTGCGCGTTATCCGAGGAAGATTCCCAAGACCACCAGCATCAGGCCAAAGGCCGAGACGAACAAGGCGCCAAGGTTCAAGGGAACAACGCTTTTCAGCACCGCGCGCATGGCGTCGTCATCCAGTTGTGCGCGTTTTGCGCGGGTCACGCGGACAATGCACCACACCAGCCCCGCAAGGCCGGCAAGCGAGATCGCGGCACCGGTCCAGATGAGCAGGTCGAAGATCGGGAATGAGGTCTGTTGTTCCATGCGCACCCGCTACTGCATTGTCGGGCGCTGGGCAAGTCAGCCGTTGAAATCCAGCGCGATGGTGAACGTATAGGCGGGCTTGGTCAGCCCCTTGGGCGCGCGGGCAAAGCGGCGGGCGCGTTTGACGGCGGAAATCGCGGCCTGATCCAATGCCGCATTGCCAGAGGAGGCTACCACCCGCACCGATTGCAGCACGCCCGACGGCGCGATGGACAGTGCCAGCTTTGTGCGGCCTGCACCCGCGCCGCGTGGGGATGCGGCGTTGCGGCGCACTTTGGACTGGATCGCGGCCCCCCATTGCGCTTGCAGGGCATTGGCGCGGGCGGTGGACAGGCTTTGGGTTTGCGCCGCGCCCCCCGTGCCTGCGGTGGCGGATTTGGCAGCCTTGCCCTTTGCGGTCGATTTGGCTTGTGGCGCCGATGCGGTGGCAGCGGGCTTGGGCTTGGCGGTCGGCTTGGCCTTGACGGGCGGTGACAGGTCGCGCGGGCGCAGCTTGGGTCGTTTCGACGTGCTGGCGATGGTGTCCTGAAATTGCGGGAGGTCCGGCGTTGGCGTGACGGCAGCCAGTTGGTCCGGCGCTGCGGGGGCAGGGCGCGCGTCGGTTCGGGTTGTCGGGGTGTCCTGCGGCGACACTTCGGGTTGCGCCGGTTGGGCCACTTCGGTTTGCGGCTGCACTTTGGGCATGGGATCGGGGATCGCGGGCAGTGCCGGGGCTGCCATGTCGAACTGCGGGGCTTGCGGCAGGGCCGTGGTGGCTGCGGGCGCATCGGTCACAGGGCGGGCGGGAGCGGCCTCCACAATTGCCTGTGCCTGCGGCATGGCGATTTCGGTGAGGGGCGCGGGGGGCTGCTCCCATGTCTCGGCCAGGGCGGCCATCGCCGCCGAGGCGGGGGCCACTGTCGCCGCCTCCGCGCCTGTATCACCCGCCGAGGATGCCCCTTGCGGTGCCGGAAACGCCGCCCACAGGCCGACGTGGGCGCCTGCAGCCAGTGACAGGAAAACGGCGGCTTCGATCAGGCGCATCACTTTGCCCCCGTGATCAGTTCGACCCCATCGACCCCTGCTGCTGCCAACTTCGGCAGAAGGGCGGCCAACTTCGTCGCAGGCAGGGCCGCGTCGGCACGCAAGGGCAGCACACCTTGGTGGTCGGACAGCGCGGCCAGCGCTGCGTCGCCCGTCGCACCGCCATAAGCCAACGTGCCATCCGCCCCGACATAAAGCGCGTTGGGGTCCAGCGGTGCAGCCTCGGAGGTGCTGTCGGGCACGGTGACGTCGATGGGGTCCGGCGGCGCGATCTGGGCGCTCATCAGGAAAAAGATCAACAGCAGGAACACCACGTTGATCATCGGCACGATGTTTTCAGCGGCGCGGCGCGGCGGCGTGGCGGGGGAAAAATCCAGCATACTATT
Organism: Pseudosulfitobacter sp. DSM 107133; assembly: GCF_022788695.1. Classification (NCBI taxonomy): domain Bacteria; kingdom Pseudomonadati; phylum Pseudomonadota; class Alphaproteobacteria; order Rhodobacterales; family Roseobacteraceae; genus Pseudosulfitobacter; species Pseudosulfitobacter sp. DSM 107133. Next base: position 2,537,908 of record NZ_CP085154.1, on the reverse strand, counting down.
CCACCACGATCAGGCGGGTCAGGCCCGCCGCGCGCAGCTCGTCCAGCGTGCGGACCAGATCCTGTACCGTGGCATCGCCGCGTGCCCGCAGCAGGACGGCATCATCGGGGGCTGACATCAACGGCGCAAGGGCAGCAGGCAGGTCGCTGACAGCCACGCCGTTCAGGGTCACAGCGTTCACATCCACCCCCACCAAACGCGGCGGGCCTGTGTACTCTGCCCCGCTGCCCGCCGTCTGCAAGGGCAGGGCAAAGTCGGTGCCAAAACGCGCGGCCAGCATGAAGAACACCAGCAGCAGAAACACCACGTCGATCATCGGCGTGAGGCTGGGCCTGCGGGCGGGCCGTATGGGGCCAAAGCTGAACATCAGGGGGCCTTGGGGCCTCGGGTAAAGACGCGGGTCGCGGCGGTTTCCATGTCACCTTGCAGGCGGGCTGCGATGCTTTCGAACCACGTCAGCGCCACGCCTGCGGGGATGGCCACGGCCATGCCTGCGGCTGTGGTCAGCAGCGCCTCCCAGATGCCACCGGCAAGGGCAGCGGGGTCGGCGCGGCTGCCGGCCTCTTGCAGCGCCTGAAAGGCGTCGATCATGCCAACCACCGTGCCCAGAAGCCCCAGCAACGGGGCGGTGGTGGCGATCAGTTCAAGCGCGCGCAGGCCGCTGCGGGTGTGGGCCAGATCAATGCGGGCATGGGCGGTGGTTTCCTCGCGGGCCTGCGCCTCGGTCAGGGCGGGGTCGTGGCGGGCGGTCATCGCGGCCAGTGCCATGCGGGCACGTATGGACCTGCGGCCCGCCAGCTTTGCGCGGGCGCTGTCCACATTGCCTTGCGCCCAGTCGTCCAGTGCCGCCGCCGTGGCCGCGCCCGACCATGCGCCCAGCCGCGCAAGTTGCCACAGCTTCCACAGGATCAGCGCCATCGTCAGCACCGACAGCGCCGCGATCAGCCACAGCACAGGGCCGCCGCGCTCCAGAAAGGCAATCATCGAGGGTGGCAAAATCATTGTGTCTCTCCCCAGAGGGCGGTCAGAATGGCGTCAAGCCCGTCAGTCAGGGCCGCAGGCCCCGGTTGCAGGATCAGCGGCGATTTGATTTCGACGATGCGCCCATTCGCCACCGCCGGAATGCTGTCCCAACCGGCGCGGGCGGCGATGCGTTCGGGGCGCACCTTTTTGCCGCACCAGGACGCGATGATAACATCCGGTGCCGCGTCGATCACCTGTTGCGCGTCCAGAATGCGGGCGCGCGCGCCTTGTTCGGCTTGCAGATGGGCAAAGACGTCGACACCGCCCGCAATTTCGATCAGCTCCGAGGCCCAGCGGATGCCGGAAATGGGCGGGTCGTCCCATTCTTCGAAATAAACGCGGGGGCGCGTGCTGCGTGGCGTTGCACGGATTGTTTCAATACGGGCGGCATAGCTGTCGGCCAGCGCAGCGGCCTCTGCCGCGCAGCCCGTCAGCGCCCCCAGCGTGCGGATCATATCAAGGATGCCCGCAACCGAGCGTTGGTTGAAGCCGTGCACCGCAATGCCTGCGCGGATCAGCTCGGCGGCAATGTCGGCTTGCAAGTCGGAAAAGGTCAGCACCAGATCGGGCTGCAGGTCCAGTATCTTGGGCACATCCGCCGAGGTGAATGCCCCCACGCGCGGCTTTTCGCGGCGCACGCGGGCCGGGCGCACGGCATAGCCGGTGACGCCAACGATGCGGTCGGACTGGCCCAGAAGATACAGCGTTTCAACCGTTTCTTCGGTCAGGCAGACGATGCGTTCGGGGGGGAAGGCCATCAGATCACCTCCGGCCTGCGGACGGTCTGCATCCACTCTTGTGCGCCGTCCAGAACAGCGGTGAAGACCGCACGGCCCACCGCTTCGCCAAGCTCGGTGTGCATTCCGGCAAAGGGTGAGCTACCTTCGGGGGCGGCCACGGCGATGCAGTCGGTGCCGGTGCCCGTGGTAATGCCTGTAGGCAGCTGGTGGTTCACCTCCATCACCGCCACGGTGCGCGCCTGGGTGGCAATCGCCATCATCTCGATCAGCGCGGCCTGCGTCAGGGCAACATCTGTCTGCACCGCGACGTTGATCGTGCCCCAATCCTTGCCCGAGCGGTCCAGCCGTGCGCCGATGTGTTCGCCGTTCGACAGGCCCACTGTGGCCACGGCGCGCGCCGTGGCGCTGCCAGCGCTGGTGCTGTGTTCGGTCACGGCGCGGATGTCACGCGAGGTCAGAAAACACACGTCGTCAGGCGTGCCGCGCGCCGCCAGCTGGCCGGTCAGCCAGTCCAGCACATCCAGATCCGGCGTCAGATCGGCATTGCGTACCTCGCGCCACGATATCGCGCTGGCGGTGACAAAGCCGGGGCGGTTCAGCGCCCAGCTCAGCACCTGATGTGGCCCGCCCAGATCAAAGCGCAGCCACGGGCGGTCGAGTGTCAGCGGCACCTTCATTCCAGCGTGTCCAATGTCTGGAAGACAGGGCCGCGGTCGGTCATTTCGTAATGTGCCAGAATGCCAAAGACCTGCGCGAGGTTTTCAGGAGTCATGACGTCGACAGGCGGGCCGTCGGCCACGATCTTGCCGTCATGCAACAGGATCACACGGGTGCAATGGCGCGCCGCCAGCCCCAGATCGTGCAGCGAGGTCAGCACAGTGCGCCCGGATGCGGCGAGGTCGGAAAACACCCGCATGGTGGCAATCTGGGCCGCAGGATCAAGGCCCGCGATGGGTTCGTCGGCCATCAGCAGCGGGGTGTCCTGTGCCAGCGCGCGGGCGATCAGCACACGGGCCTGTTCGCCACCCGACAGTTGCGTGGCGGTGCGCTGCGCATAGGCGTCCAGCCCCATTTGCGCCAGCGCCCCGGCCACGGCGGCGGTGTCCTCGGCCTTGGTGCCGGAATGGGGCAGGCGGCCCAGACGCACCAGCCTTTCGACCGACACGGGCCATGCGATTTCGCGCGCTTGCGGCATCCATGCACAGGCGCGGGCGCGTGCGTTACTGGACAGTTGAGCCAGCGACGAGGTGCCGTCGTGCGCCAGCAAGCCAAGGGCCGCGCGCATCAGTGTGGTCTTTCCCGCGCCGTTCGGTCCCAGCAGGCCGACGCATTCGCCGGGGTGCAGGGTCAGCGATACGCCGTCAATCACCGGGCAGACGCCGCGTTTGACGGACAGGTCTTGCAGGGTCAGCAGGCTCATTGCAACGTCCCCCGTGTCTTGTAGATCAGGTGCAGGAACAGCGGAGCCCCCACCAGCGCCATCAGCACGCCCAGCTTCAGGTCACGGTCGGGCAGGGCCACGCGTACTGCGATGTCCGCCGCCAGCACCATCGCCGCCCCGCCAAGCGCCGAAGCCCAGAGCAGCCGCGAAGGTTGACCGCCTACCAGCGGGCGCAACACATGCGGCACCACCAGCCCGACAAAGCCGATGGCACCGGCGACAGCCGTACCGGCTCCGACGCAGGCCGCTGTGCCGATGACCAGCGCCAGCCGCAGGCGGGGCAGGTGCACGCCCATCGCGGCGGCGGCGTCCTCGCCCAGTGTCAGCGCGTCCAGACCACGGCCCAATGACCCCAGCAGAACCCAGCCCAGCACCATGAACGGCAGCGCCAGCCAGACGTGTGAAAACGACCGGTCCGCCAGCGAGCCCAGCATCCAGAACACGATTTCGGCGGCGGCAAAGGGGTTCGGCGACAGGTTCAGCACCAGCGAGGTAAAGGCCGAGGCCAGCGCCGAAATCGCGATGCCCGCAAGGATCAGCGTCAGCGCCGCACCGCGTGGCCCCGCCAGTGTCAGGATCATCGCCACGGCGATCAGCGCGGCCAGCAGCGCCGACAACGGCAGCGCCAGCGCAAAGGCCGCCGCCAGTCCGGTTTGCAGCGCCAGCACCGCCCCCAGACCCGCCGCCGCCGACACGCCGATCAGCCCCGGCTCGGCCAGCGGGTTGCGCAGATAGCCCTGCATCGCCGCCCCCGACACGCCCAGCGACGCGCCGATCATCACCGCCAGCAGCGCGCGCGGCAGACGGATTTGCTGCATCACCACGCTCATCGGGCTGCCGTCGGTGGCAAACAGGCTGGCGAAGGAATGCCATGGCGACACGGGCGTGGTGCCGGTCAGCAGCGAAATCACGAACAGCGCCACACACAGGGCGATTAGCAAGACAGTCAGCTTCATTTGCGTGCCTCGACCTGTTGGCGCAGATCCACCATTTTGCGCACCGCGTTCAGCACGGTTGGTGTGCCGCAGACCCAGTCACGGTCGGTCAGCTCGCCCGCCAGATAGGTGCCTTTCAACGAGGCCAGCGCCGGATGGTCCAGATTGTCTTCGGCGCGCGCGGCGCCGGGATAGTTGCGGCCCTGAATGATGACATCGGGGGCCAACAGCACCAGTTGTTCCAGCGGCAGCACGCCGACCGCGCCAAGCCCGACCTCTTCGGCAACATTGTCGAAACCGGCGGCATACAACACGTCACCCGCCAGCGAATGACGCCCCGAGGAATAGTTGTTCACATAGGTCAGCGCCGCGCGGGGGCGCAGGGCAGGGGCGGCGGACAGGGCCGCAAGCTCGGCGTTGAATTTATCTATCAATGCCGTCGCTTGTGCTTCGCGCCCCAGTGCGGCGCCCATCTGCGCCAGACGATCGGGCACATCCGACAGGGCGCGGGCGGGGGCGAATTGCACCACTTCGATGCCAAGATTGCGCAGCATCGAAATCGTGGCCATCGACGTGAACGTGCCCGCCACCACCAGATCGGGTTTCAGCAAATAGACCTGCTCGGCGCCGGTCCCGTTGGCGGGCAGGGCGCGGGCCTTGTCATAGAGGGCCGAATCCGTGTCCTCATGAGACAGCTGTGTAACCGACACCAATTGGCCGGGAGCTGCCATCAGCAGCGCAAGCTGATCGGTGCACAGGTTGATCGACACCACCCGTTGCGGGGCACCGGCCAGGGCGGTTGCAGCACTGACCAGCAGTGCGGCAACCGATGTTATGAGATCAGAACGACGCACGGACGCCAAAGTAGACGGCGCGGTCCGAGGTGCCATAGCCGTATGAGGTCTGGTATTGCGCGTTGGTCAGGTTTTCGAACCGCACATAGCCTTGGGTGCTGTCGTTGAAGTCATAGGTCATCGAGGCGTTGACCACGGTGTAGTCGGGCATTGCATTGCCGCCGTCATTGGCGCGCCCTGCGACGTGGTTCAGCACCAGTTGGCCTGACAGCTTGTCGGTCAGCTCTGCCTCGACGCCGAGGACAAAGTCATGCTTGGGCACGCGAACCAGTTGGTTGCCGCTTGAATCCTTCCCATCGGTATAGGTGTAGGAGCCGAACAGATCGGTGCCCGCCGACAACGTCATGCGCCCCGACAATTCAATGCCCTTGGTGGTCGAGGTGCCCGGCACCTGATTGTAGCCGCTGGTGGCGAAATCATATTCGATCAGGTTGTCGATTTCTGTGTAAAAGACTGTCGCCTTGACCATCGCGGCGTTGGGGAAATGATGCTCGATACCCAGCTCGGCGCTGCGGCTTTCTTCCTGCTGTAGCGCCGGATTGCCATAGAAGGGATGGAACAGTTCGTACAGCGACGGCGCACGGAAACCGGTGCCGACGGAAGCGCGCACAGTAGTATCCGCGGTGATCCGCCAGTTGCCGGCCAGACGGCCCGTGGTAAACCCGCCAAAGGTCGAGTGGTCGTCGTGACGCAGCGCAAAGCTGAGGTCAACATTCTCAGAGGCGGCGTACTGCGCCTCGCCAAAGACCGACGCGATTTCATAGGTGCCGCTGATGGCATCGACCGCAAATTCCTCTTGCGAATAGCTGGCGCCAAAGGCCAGATCGACCGCGCCGGCCTGTGTCACAGCTTTGTAGGATGCTTCGGTGCGCTGACCGTGGAAATCACGGTTAAAGCCGATTGGGTATTCGCGTTTGGTGTCGGTATAGGTCAGCGAAATCGTGTGATCGACCGCAGCGCCTTCAATTTCGGCATAGACCCGTGTGCCCAGTCGTTTGGTCAGTTCCTGATCTGCGGTATCAGCCAGAACATAGGCAGGCGCGGGAAATCCGTCCTGGTCTGTTTCGCTGTCGATATAGTTCAATGCAAAACCCAGCGTGACCAGATCAGTGGCATCATAAGACCCCGTCAGGATCAGCGTTGTGCCTTTGAATCCATCGGCTTCGGGGTTGACGCGGTCGTTTTCCTCAAAAGCGGAAAACCCCTTGGTGCGCGCATGGCTCAGCGTCAGGGCCAGTTCGCCCCGCTCGGCCTTGGTGGTGACGCCAAAGGTGGCGGCATAGGTGTCAAAGCTGCCTGCCTCGACGCTATAGCTCAGATGGGTGCCCATTTCGGTGGCGCGTAGGGTGGTGATGTTGACCACGCCACCAATCGCTTCCGATCCGTAGATCGCCGATTGCGAGCCTTTCAACACTTCGATGCGCCCGACGCCAGCAGTGGTCAGCGCGCCAAAATTGTATTGGGTCTGGACGCTGGAAGGGTCGGTCACGTCGATGCCGTCGATATAGACCGGCACATATTTGCCGGACAGTCCGCGCACGCGCAGCACGGACGATGTGCCCAGACCGCCATTGCCCGAAAGCGAAACGCCCGGCAGCGTGTCCAGCGTTTCGGATACGCGCACGCTGCTGCTTTTTTCGATCTCATCCTGTTCGACCACCTCGACCACAGTGCCGGTGCGCTTGGTCTCAACAGGTGTCTGGCTGGCCGATACCGTGATCGTGCCCAGGTCAAAGGCATCGTCCTGCGCCAAGGCCACGCGGGGCAGGGTGGCCAGTGCTGCTACAGATGCCGAAGCAAGTAGATGTTTCATAAAATTGTCCCCTTACGGACGGGTCGGTTGGGTCCGACCCTTTGGTCGTCGATATGGGAAAGACAAAACGCCCTCCGCCGGTGAAATGCCACCAAAGCGGTCAGGCCGCCGACACACACGCTCCCCGCGTCCGTATCCGGGTGATCCCTTTGGCAGGTCTCCTGACTTGCGGGTCGATGCGGGGCCGTGCCTTCCCGAGGTTCGATGACCCAGTGGCATATGACGGCCGCGCTCACCGCTAACAGTTGCGGGGGCAGTCACGGATTTGGGGAAATTGCCCCGCACCGCGTTCCCTTAAACGACGAGTCACCCCGTCGAACCAAAGTATGCGTGGCTTATCGCCTGTGCCGTCACCGATCAAGTCGCGAATGCGACCCGCCATTGGGGCCAAGCGTCAAAGTGGTCTTGCAGGCAACAGGGGGGGGCGGTATCGGTTGGGTCTTGCCCGAGCAGCACCGATTGAAGGACGCACCCCATGACCGACACCGCCACCAACCTTGAAAGCTATCGTGTAACCGCCGACGAACTGCGCCAGTTCATCGAACGTATCGAACGTCTGGATGCCGAGAAAAAAGACATCGCCGAGCAGCAAAAAGAGGTGATGGCCGAAGCCAAGGGGCGCGGCTATGACACCAAGGTGATCCGCAAGGTGATCGCGCTGCGCAAACGCGAGCCCGACGACATCGCCGAAGAAGAGGCGGTTCTGGAAATGTACAAAGAAGCGCTTGGCATGAGCTGACGCAGAGGCGGGGCGCGCGCTGGTGCCCCGCCGACTTCGAGGGCGGCTGTTCATCCACCGTTTCCCGCACGGGCCCGATCCCCCCTTTCGCCCTTGTCCCCCATTTGCCTTGCGTGCATCCTGGCTCCGTCTGGTGCCCGCTCGTCGGGAGAATCGGGAATCCGGTGAAACTCCGGGACGTGCCCAACGCTGTAACGGTGATGGCCACGCGCAGATGCCACTGGAGCGATCCGGGAAGGCGCGCGGGCCAGGTGACCCCAAGTCAGAAGACCGGCCAGACAGCACAGCGTGCCCCGCGTGGACGGCAGGGGCGCCGCATAAACGTGTTGTTGGGGATCAAACAATGACGAAATCAACCGCTCTGGCGCAGGCTGCGGCCTTTTCCACTGCCGAACGCGATGCCGTTTACAAGGCCATCTATACCCGCCGCGACGTGCGCGACCAGTTCCTGTCCGATCCGGTGGCCGATGACCTGCTGCGCAGGCTGCTGGACGCGGCCCATCACGCCCCTTCTGTCGGATTCATGCAGCCGTGGAATTTCATCGTGATCCGCGAACAGGACGCCCGCGAACAGGTCTGGCGCGCCTTTCAGCAGGCCAATGACGAGGCCGCCGAAATGTTCGAGGGTGCGCGCCGGTCGACCTACCGGTCCCTCAAGCTGGAGGGCATCCGCAAGGCACCGGTCAACATCTGCGTGACCTGCGACCGCACGCGCGGTGGCGAAGTGGTGCTGGGGCGTACGCATAACCCCAGCATGGACCTCTACAGTACCGTCTGTGCGATCCAGAACCTTTGGCTTGCCGCCCGCGCCGAAGGGATCGGCATGGGCTGGGTCAGCATCTTTCGGGATGCGGACCTGAGGCGTATTCTGGAAATCCCGGACCGGATCGAGATTGTCGGTTATCTGTGTCTCGGCCATGTCGACCAGTTGTATGAAAACCCCGAGCTTGAAGTCAAAGGCTGGAACCGCCGCATGGACCTGGACGCGCTGATCTTTGACGGCAAATGGCAGGGCGATCCCTAGGGGCCAGGCCCTAGGTCACCGACTCATAAGTTCGCAACCAGATCCTGATTGACGCGAGTTGTATGGATGCGAGGAAATTATCATCGCGTTTGTCATATCTTGTTGCTACCGCGCGGAAGTTTTTGAGTTTGTTGAAGAAACGCTCCACTGCGTTGCGTGCTTTGTAACGCTCGCGATCATGCGCGATGACAGGATTGCGTTGCGGCATCGAAGGGATCACGGCTTGCGCCTTCTGTTTGGCGATCAAATCACGGATCGCGTTGCTGTCATAGGCGCGATCCGCCAGCACGCTGCAGCCTTCTTTCAGTCGATCCAGCATCTGCTCTGCCGCGTGTCCATCATAGGCCTGCCCAGCCGTCAGCATGAGCCGGATCGGGCGGCCAAGCGCGTCCACCAAAGCGTGGATTTTCGTTGTCAGCCCGCCCCTTGAGCGACCCAGGCAATCGGATCGCCCCCTTTTTTAGGGCCATTTGCGCCCTGTTGGTGTACCCGGATGGAGGAGCTGTCAATCATTTGCACCTCACCCTCATATGCCTCTGATATTGCTTCAAGAATACGCGCCCAGTGGCCCGCACGCCGCCAGCGGTTGAAGCGGTTCACACAGGTCGTATGCGGCCCGTATCGGGCAGGAATGTCTGCCCAGGGCGCACCAGTCCGCAAGCGCCAGAAGATGCCGTTCAAAACCCGCCGGTCATCCACACGCGGCTTGCCGCGCACCTTCGTCGGCAGCAACGGCTGGATCACCGACCATTCAAAATCTGTCAAATCAAAACGTGCCATTCTCACCTCCACATTTGCCGGAAAGTGAATCACGTTTTCTAAAGTCTGTGAATCCCTTTTATGGGTATGTGACCTAGGGCGCAATCAGGGTCACACCGGGTATGCGCTGGATACGGAAAACATCCTCGTCATAGATTTCCGTCATTTCGTGCACCAGATCGTCGGTCCAGCCGGGCATGTCCAGCTCTTCCTCGATCTCGTCTTCCAGCGCGTATTTGTCGAGAAAGGCCGCAATCACCCGACGTTTTTGCATTTCGGTCATCACGGAATGCGTTTTGAGATAGGCGCGGAACCGCTTCATCCCTTCGGGCGACATGATGTCGCCGAGCAAATCAAAACCGCCGATGATTTTCTCGTTGTGTTCCAGCCCCGCCATCTCGCGGATGATCTCGGCCCAGATCAGTGGCGTATCTTCATTGCACCAGACGGTGATATTCACGTTGGGGGCCGCTTCGCGCACCTCGTTCAGCATGTCCGACCAGCGCACATCGGCGGGATCGGCCACGCCCAGAAAGTCCTCGACACTTTCGCGTGGCGATTCTCCGAAAACCGCAGGCAGGAACGTTGCCGGATTGCGCAGGGCCGTGAACATTTCGATCTGGTCGTGGGGGAACAGCTGGCTCAACTGTACCATGCGCTCGACCGCATTCGGGTAAAGCCGCCCGTTGCGCACACTGGCCAGCGGCGCGCCAAAAATATGCGGATGGCTCAGGATCAGGCGGTCGGCCTCTTCGGCATCCAGAATCGCATCAAGCAACACATCGCGCGCGCCCTCGGCAGGAGCCGTCGTTTTCAGCGCCGCAAAGGTTTCGCGCAACAGTTTGCGGTATCGCGAAGGTCCGGGAACAGCCACACCCCTGCTCGCAAAATCTTCCTTGTTGCGCAGCAGGCATTTCACCAACCGCTCGACTTCGGTGAAATGGGCGCCGGTATGAATGACAATCTGCATGTGTATGTGTTGGGTCCTGTAAGGATCGGCCTATGGTGTTGTTATATCGGTTTTGATCCGCGGGAAAACCATGAAAGACAAAGTGCAGTCTGCCGTGCATTTTGATCTTGCACGTTTCGAACGGGCACAGTAAATGAGCGCCCGAGTGCCCCTATAGCTCAGCTGGTAGAGCAACTGATTTGTAATCAGTAGGTCCGCGGTTCGAGTCCGTGTGGGGGCACCATTTCATCCGTAAAAATCAGTCCTTGGCGTTTCGTCCGAATTCTGGCGTCCGACCGTCCGAGGCAAGCGATGTCGGATCATATCGCTATCATCCCAGCAGCTGGTCTGCGGCATGGGTCACACATGCGGTTGAGGGGCACCTTGGATCTGGAAGTTTTCGCTCAGGTCAGGCACGGCCGTTCGGTCAGACTGTCCTGGAGCTTCAAGCGGCCGACCGGCTGGCCATTCTTGGGGGCCTGCCATCCCTCTCTGGATGGGATCGCGTCAAACATCCGGGTGCCTCCTTAAAGCTTTGGTGCTGGTTGGGTGCCAAGTTTCACTGTGGGGTCCTGCTGGCCTGTCCGGCGCTGTGTGGTGCCCTGTGGTGGCAAGCCGCACAGATGCGCTGCCAGGTAGAGGGTCATATGCGGGTATCGCGGATCCTTACAAACCGTTCAGGCCGCTTTGCGCGAAAGCCACTTGGGCCGCGGATTTGACGCCTGTCACGGCTCAGCCCATGCAGCGGACCGTCGAAGATACAGCCCGCGAAGGTTTACACCAACAATTTGAACAACAGCTGCTGCCGGTTCAAAAATCTGGTTATGAAATTTCCAAAATCTACCTAGGATAGAGTAAATTGATATTGTACGCGTAATCCGTGAGCAGTTTCATGACATCAACCGCCCCAATTGCGCCAATTTTCGATATATAGTTGTCTCAGAAAAAGGCTTGGAGCAGCCAGGAAAAAACCCGACAGCCATAGCGGGAAAACCTTACAAAGCCTTAGTGAAGGACAGTATGTGTTGAGCAAGTACAAGAGTTATCTGGTCTCAAAAGCCTATATTTTGCTGACCGCGCTAGCCCTGGGCAGCGTTGTGGGCATCGGCTATGCCGTGATCAAGCTGGACAGGGACAACCATCTGGCAACCGTGCGCCGAGATCTGGAACAGGATCTTTACACCGCGACGGACCAGATCCAGTTGCGCTTTTTCGAAGCGGTTCTGGTGGCCAAACACATTGAAAACCTCCTGAACGCCTCAACAGAGGTGAACGAAGCAGAGATTTCCCGCTTTGTCGCTGACCTGCAATTGCGCAATCCGGGTGTCCGGGCCGTGGCTCTTGCCCCTGGATTGGAAGTGACCCACAGCTTTCCGATCACAGGCAATCGGAAAACGATTGGCCTGAAATACTGGCAGGTGCCCGAACAGATGGCCAGTGTGGCACAGGCCTATCGTCGGCAAAGCCCGATCGTCGACGGCCCGGTGCCGCTGGTGCAAGGGGGCACGGGCTATATCCTGCGCTATCCTGTTTTTATGCCCAACCCATCGACCAACGTTGAACAGTTCTGGGGCGTCATTTCGATTGTCATCTCGGCGGACGGACTTCTTAGCGCCCAGCGACACGATTTTGGCGATACCGAGAAATACAGCTTCAGCCTGCGTGAAATCCAGGCTTCGGCCACGTCTCCTATCGGCGTGCGGGACGATGCCGGACCGTTGAACGCGCGGCCGGTGACGACAGAGTTCAAAATGCTGGGCAGCACATGGCGGGCGACGGGCCGTCCCACGGGTGGATGGCCGTCTTACTCCCCGCAGAGCCCCTATCTGCTGGCCTTTGTGCTTTTTCTGGCGGTTATTCTGGTCGGCGTGCTGTTGATCATCCGCAGATTCGCATCGGAAAAGGAAAGCGCGCGCGCACTCTTGGCCGAGTCCATTGGCTGTCTAAACGAGGGCTTCATCGCCTTTGACGACCACGAGCGGATGATGTTGGTGAACGAAAAATATCTCGAGTACTACCCCGAGATCGGCCCCCTGATCGCACCCGGAATGACGATGAAGGAATTGTTGGCGCATTCGGTCAAGAACCAGCCCGGCGTGACCACAATCGAAGACGAAAACACATGGATTGCAGAACGGCTTGAGCGGTTCCGAAATCCGGGCGTGTCCTTTTCGGAGGCTGCTGCTGGCAACCGCTGGCTGAAAGTGACCGAAGCCAAGACACCGCACGGCTATACGGTGGGCATTTCAACCGACGTCACCGCCGAGCAACGTGCCCTGAAGGCTGCAGAGGCCGCAGACCGCGAAAAGACGGAATTCCTCAACAATGTCTCGCACGAGTTGCGCACCCCGCTGACCGTGATTTCGGGGCGCGCATCGTTTCTGCACAACAGCGAAAGATTGCCCCAGTCCAGAAGCCTCGCCGCCGCCTTGGAGAATGCTGCGCCCGCCGATGGCACGGTGACCACGGCAGTGGCCAACTTTCAGCGGTTCGTATCGGAACAGAGTGCAGGCATTGAGAATTCCGCAAAGCACATGCTGCGTTTGGTCGAAGATTTGCTGGATTGGACCCGGGTTGCGCGGGGTCAGCTCGAACTGGACCTGGAGCGGATCGAGGTCACCGACCTTGGCAGGTCCGTCGTCGATGACCTGCGCTCCGATGCCGAAGCAAAAGGGCTGACATTAACCTATTCCGAAGACGGACCGGCGCAGGCGATGGCCGACACGATCAGGCTGAAACAGATCCTGTACAACCTGATCTCGAACGCCATCAAGTTCACCGACACAGGCAACATTCACCTGTCAATCGAGCAAATGGGCGACCAGATCGTGTTCAGCGTGGCAGACACCGGATGCGGCATCGCGCAAGATAATCTGGAACGGGTGTTCCAGCGGTTCCAGCAGGTCGACGGGTCGATGTCACGCCAGAAGGGCGGATTGGGCCTGGGGTTGGCCATCGCCGAACAACTGGCGGTGCTGCACGGCGGTGCCCTCTCTTTGGAAAGCGAACTGGGCAAAGGCAGCACGTTCCGTCTGACCCTGACGCGGGCAGAAGCGGCCTTCCAGCGGACTGCTTGAACAACCGGTTGGTGGCAGGGTCATGACGCGCCGTGGCTGTCCTTGTTGTGAATTCTCATCACGTTGTTCATTCGGGTCTCCCTGAGAAGCTGAGGCTGCCGACGACCGAAGCTGATCAGGGAGACCCGAATGAACATGCACCAGAATGTGTGTGGGCAAGTCCCATTGCCACCGCCCGGTGGTGATGAAAGTGATGTGATGCCTGCCAAAGCACAGGCAGGATGTGCCCTGCAAATCTGACGGTGCGCCAAATGGGCGCTGCATCTCGCAAAGTCCTGGAAAACATGAATAAGAAGCAAAGTGGTGGGCGACCCTGGAATCGAACCAGGCGTGCGTCTCCGCGAGGGAGTTACAGTCCCCTGCCACACCTTGCGGCCTGTCGCCCACTTTCGCCCATCTGCATTGCGCTGGGCGTGGGGGCGTGATTACAAGCGGTCCCAAAGGGCGTCAAGGCAGAATATCGCCTTTTGCCCAGGTTCGTGAAAAGACATGGACGCAGGTTCTGCGCTGCGCGCATATATTGATGAGGGTCGGCGATGAATAAAGTGAAAAAACCCAAGTGGGTGGTGGCAAAGGAACAGGCCAAGAAGGTCGAAGCCGCCACGACGGTCTGGCTGTTCGGGCTGCATGCGGTGCGCGATGCGCTTGTGAACCCCAAACGCGAGAAACTGCGTCTGATCGTGACGCTGAATGCGCACAACAAGCTGGCCGAGGCGATTGCAGAGGCGGGGATCGAACCGGAAATCGTCGATCCGCGCAGCTTCAAGGCACCGCTGGACCCCGGATCGGTGCATCAGGGCGCTGCGATGGAGGTCAAGCCGCTGGAATGGGGCAGGCTGGCTGATGTGGCCATCGGCGCGGAAGTGCCGCGGGTGATTCTGCTGGACCGTGTGACCGACCCGCATAACGTCGGTGCGATTCTGCGTTCGGCAGAAGTGCTGGGCGCTTCGGCCGTGATCGGCACGCGCCACCATTCGGCCCCCGAAACCGGCGCGCTGGCCAAAACCGCCAGCGGGGCGCTGGAACGCCAGCCCTATCTGCGAGTGCGCAATCTGGCCGATGCCATCACCGAACTGCAGGGCATGGGCTATCTGGTGCTGGGGCTGGACGGCGAGGCCGAGCAGACCATCGAGGCCGCCGTTGCAGGGCGCAAAGCGGGGCCTGTGGCGCTGGTGCTGGGGGCAGAGGGGCCGGGGCTGCGTGAAAAGACCAAAGAGACCTGTGACGCGCTGGTACGAATTGACGCAAGCGGCGGGTTTGGGTCGCTCAATGTCTCGAATGCTGCGGCTTTGGCCCTATATGCCACCAAGGCACGCAGCTGAGGCAGAAGGCAGTTTATGGGGTATCCGACCAAGATCGCGACCTGTTGTTATTGCGGGACGCGGGCCGCGCTGGTGTTGGATCGGGCGCGTCATGAACTGAGCTGCGCGCAATGCGGCGCGCCGTTGCACGACCTCAAGATGCTGCGTGTGGAACGCGACGTGGCCCCGGCGCAACCGCAGCCGGTTGCAAGCGCCAAGGTTAAGAAATCCAAACACCGGCGCAAACCCAAGCGTAAAAAGGCATTCGGGTTCAAGAAACTGGTGGAAGAGGTCTTTGACCTGGTCGACGATATTCTGGACTGATCGGCCTGAAATGCGGGTTTTGAGCGAAATTTGGCTCAAGGATTTATCTTTCGTTCACACAATTGAGAGACGGTCTTCATAACCCGAAAGAAGTTATTATCTGATGGGTACAGGCAGCAGGTCTGGAACTCCTGTCGCCCCAAGCACTGTCCCTCGTTCCGTACCTTGCGTCCCAGGCCAACCGGCTTTGGGGCGCTTTTTTTATGCTGCGAACCGGTGTAGGACAACGGCAGGCAAGGAGTGGTTATGCATTATTCGGATGATCTGCTGAAGGACGTGCTGAAACGCACCAAGGTGATCGCGGTGGTGGGGGTGTCGACCAATCCGGTGCGACCCAGCTATTATGTGGCGCGCTATCTGTCGTTGCGCGGGTATCGGGTGATCGGTGTGAACCCCGGCGCTGCGGGGCAGATGCTGTTTGGTCAGAAGATCGTGGCGGGGTTGGCGGACATCGACGCCCCCGTGGACATGGTTGATATTTTTCGCCGCTCCGACGCTGTGCCGGCCATTGTGGATGAGGCGCTGGAGGTGTTCCCGGACCTGGGCACGATCTGGATGCAGATCGGCGTGGAACATGGCCCAGCAGCCGCCAAGGCCGAAGCGCGGGGGATCACGGTGATCCAGAACCGCTGTCCCAAGATCGAATATCAGCGGTTGTTCGGTGAATTGCGCATGGGCGGGTTCGCCACCGGCATCATCAGCTCGAAACTGTGAGCGGGCGGGGGCGCTGCCAGAGTGCGGGGCGCTGCCCCGTCGCTGGCGCGACTCCCCGGGATATTTGGGGCCAAAAGAAGCCTAGCGCGATGCCTTTTCCGCGAGGCCGGATTGCGACTGGCGGCGGGCCAGTTCGGCCAGCACATCGTCCAGCGGCACATCGCGCGCGGCCAGCATGACCAGCAGGTGATAGAGCACGTCGGCGGCCTCGGAGGTCAGGGCGGGTTTGTCGTCGCGGATGGCTTCGATGATCGCCTCTATCGCTTCTTCCCCGAACTTCTCGGCGCATTTTTCCGGCCCCTTGGCCAGCAATTGCGCGGTCCAGCTGCTGGACGGGTCGGCGGATTTGCGGGCGAGGATCGTCGCATAGAGGTCGTTCAGCGTCATGTCAGCCTCATGTTCAGGCCCGCGGCGGCCATATGCTGTTTCGCTTCGGCGATGGTGTAGGTGCCAAAGTGAAAGATCGAGGCGGCCAGCACAGCTGAGGCATGGCCTTCGCGCACGCCGTCAACCAGGTGGTCCAGCGTGCCGACCCCGCCCGAGGCAATCACGGGGACAGACACGGCATCGGCTATGGCGCGGGTCAGGGGCAGGTTGAAGCCCTGTTTGGTGCCGTCGCGGTCCATCGAGGTCAGCAGGATTTCACCCGCGCCCTTTTCGGCAGCGAGAATCGCGAATTCCACCGCGTCGATGCCCGTGGGCTTGCGTCCGCCGTGGGTGAAGATTTCCCAGCGGCCCGGCTCCACCGTTTTGGCGTCGATGGCGCAGACGATGCACTGGCTGCCAAACCGGTCGGCGGCGCGGGCCAGCACGTCGGGGTCGGCCACGGCGGCGGAATTGAAGCTGACCTTGTCCGCGCCCGCCAGCAGCAGGTCGCGCACATCTTCCGAGGTGCGCACGCCACCGCCGACGGTCAGCGGGATGTAACAGGCCTCGGCGGTGCGGCGGACCACGTCGAACATGGTGCCACGGTTTTCGTGGGTGGCGTGGATGTCGAGAAAGCACAGCTCGTCCGCGCCGGCGGCGTCATAGGCGCGCGCGGCATCGACAGGGTCGCCTGCGTCCACCAGATCGACAAAATTCACGCCTTTGACCACACGGCCATCGGCAACATCAAGGCAGGGGATGATGCGGGTTTTCAACATGGGGTTGCTATAGGCGCGCGCGCGGCGTGGGGCAAGCCCGCCGCTCAGTCCTGCGCCAGAACCTTGAGCGCTTGTGCCAGATCAATCGCCCCGTCATACAGCGCGCGGCCCGAAATTGCACCCGAGATCACGCCGGTGGCCTTGAGCGCCTGCAGGTCCTGCAAGGAGGACACGCCACCCGAGGCAATCACCGGGATCGACACGGCGCGGGCCAGATCGGCGGTGGCGTCCACGTTGGGCCCGCCCATCGCGCCGTCGCGCATGATGTCGGTATAGATGATCGCGGCGACGCCTGCGTCCTCGAAGGACTTGGCAAGGTCGGTGACCATCACATCGGTTTCCTCGGCCCAGCCCTTGGTCGCCACCCGCCCGTTGCGCGCGTCGATGCCAACGGCGACCTGATCGGGAAAGGCACGGGCGGCTTCGCGCACCAGATCGGGGTTTTCCACCGCCACGGTGCCCAGAATCACCCGCGCCAGCCCCTTGTCCAGCCAGCTTTCGATGGTGGCCATGTCGCGGATGCCGCCGCCCAGCTGGGCCGGTACGGGGCAGGCCTCGAGGATCGCCTCGACGGGGGCGGCGTTGACCGGCTGGCCTGCAAAGGCGCCGTTCAGATCGACCAGATGCAGCCAGGTGCAGCCCGCATCGACAAAGGCACGCGCCTGCGCGGCCGGGTCGTCGTTGAACACGGTGGATTTGTCCATATCGCCATGCACCAGACGCACGGCCTGACCGTCTTTGAGATCAATTGCGGGGTAGAGGATCATGAGGGCACCTTTCGTTTGGCAGTGCTTTGGCACGGGTCCGGCGGATTTGCAACGCGACCTTAGGAAACCCTTGCCATCAGGGGGCGGCGTGCATCAATGTGATTGGCGAAACAGGAGGAACAAAAGATGAAACGCTTTATCATAGCTGCGGCGATAGGTGTGGTCATGGCGGGTGCGGCAATGGCAGAACCGGTGCTGGGGACGTGGAAGACACAGGTGGATGATGGCGCCTATGCCTATGTCGAATTCACGCCCTGCGGGGCGTCGCTGTGCGCCACCATCGCAAAAACCTTTAACGACACCGGCGAATACAAGTCCCCCAATCTGGGCAAGAAACTTGTCTGGGACATGAAGGCCGACGGCGGCGGTAACTATAGCGGTGGTACCATTTGGCAGCCTTCCACCGGCAAGGAATACCGCTCGAAGATGGTGCTTTCTGGGAATACATTGAAGGTGTCGGGCTGCGTCGGTCCGTTCTGCAAGAAACAGACATGGAGCCGTGTGAAATAATCGCCGCAATCTTGGTGAGATACGCAATCCGGCCCTGTAAAGTGGCCGGATTTTTTCATGCGAACTGCAATTTCAGGCAGCATTCCGCGCCGTTTTTTCCAGCCGGACGACCAGCCTTCACAAGAACGTCTTGAACAGGTGCGAGACGGGTCTAAGTGATAGGTTAACCTTTGTGTGCAGCGCCCGATTCGGGCCCGGCCAGATCAGGGTGTTCTCTCCAGAAGGAGTGTGGTTGATGCTTGCGATGTCCAGACCCCGTGCCGATGCATTTGAGCGTTTTGGCTCTGTCGTAGCGGGCGGATCGCTGGCGCTGGCCATGTGGGCGGGCGCGGCGCAGGCCGGTTCTCCCGTGGGCACATGGAAAACCCAGCCCGACAAGAAGGGGCAGACCGCTTATGTGGTGGCCAAGCCTTGTGGCAATGCGATTTGCGGCACGATGACGCGCGCCTTTGATGCGCAGGGCAACGAGATCAGTCACCCCAACATCGGCAAACAACTGTTCTGGAATATGGTCCCACAGGGTGACGGTTTTGCGGGCCGTGCCTATGTGCCCGCGCACAAGCGGGAATATGGCGGCACGCTTAAGGTGTCGGGTCAGACGATGACGGTAAAAGGCTGTCTTGGCCCCGTCTGTCAAAGCCAGACGTGGCGCAGGATCGACTGAACCTGGGGTCCAGACCCTAAGGCGCCCACCGCAGGAAATTCGCAATCATCTGCAAGCCGGTGTGCTGGCTTTTCTCGGGGTGGAACTGCATTCCCAGCATGGTGCCGGTGCCAATCACGGCGGTAACATCGCCGCCATAGTCCACATGCGCCAGACGCTGCGCGGGGTCGGCGACCTGAAAATGATAGGAATGCACGAAATAGGCGTGGTCGCCGGTGTTGATGCCGTCGAAAACGGGGTGGGGGGTGTTCAGCACCAGATCGTTCCAGCCCATGTGCGGCACCTTCAGCGTCGGATCGTCGGGGGTGATCGCCACCACCTCGCCGCCGATCCAGTCCAGCCCCGGCGTGTCGCGGTATTCGCGGCCCAGTGTCGCCATCAGCTGCATCCCGACGCAGATGCCCAGAAAGGGGCGCGCCTTGACCTCGACCGCCTCTTGCAGGGCCGCCAGCAGGCCGGAATGGCCGCTCAGCTCCGCCCAGCAGGCCGGAAAGGCGCCGTCGCCGGGCAGCACGATACGGTCAGCCTTGGCCACCACGTCGGCGTCTGATGTGACACAGACGGTGCCGCCACCGGTTTCGTTTGCCACGCGCTCGAATGCCTTGTGGGCCGAATGCAGGTTGCCGCTGTCGTAATCAATGATCGCCGTCAGCACGTTACAGCGCACCTTTGGTCGACGGAATCGCATCGGCCTTGCGCGGGTCGGTTTCAACCGCCTGACGCAGGGCGCGCGCGACCGATTTGAACGCGGCCTCGGCGATGTGGTGGCTGTTCAGGCCGTGCAGCATGTCGACGTGCAGGGTGATGCCGCCGTGGGTGGCGAATGCGGTGAAGAATTCGCGCACCAGCTCGGTGTCGAAGCTGCCGATCTTTGCCGTCGGCAGGTCCACGTTCCAGATCAGGAAGGGCCGTGCCGACAGGTCCAGCGCGGTGCGCACCAGCGCGTCGTCCATCGGCAGCAGGCAACTGCCGTAGCGGACGATGCCACGCTTGTCACCCAGCGCCTGCGCCAGTGCCTGACCCAGCGCGATGCCGGTGTCCTCGACCGTGTGGTGATCGTCGATGTGCAAATCGCCCTTGGCGCGGATCGTCATGTCGATCAGCGAGTGGCGCGCCAGCTGGTCCAGCATGTGATCAAAGAACCCGATGCCGGTCTGGTTGTCATAGGAACCGGTGCCATCCAGGTTGATGGTGACCGAAATATCGGTTTCCGCCGTCTGACGGGTGATGGTCGCACTGCGCATTTTGGGCCTCACATGACTGCGTCGCCCTTATAGGCGCAGGATTTGCGCAGGCCAAGAGCGCGCGGCAGGGATTGCGCAGGGCGGTGTATTTGTGCCAGCAATACAACCACATCAACCGCCCCGGAGGCCCTATGTCCACATGTGTTTTCATCCAGATCCAGTGCAAGCCGGGAACGACCTATAAGGTGGCCAAGGAGATCGCCCTGCGCGAGATCCATTCGGAACTGTATTCGACCAGCGGCCACTACGAGCTGATGATGAAGGCCTATATTCCCGAAGGCGAGGACGTGGGCAAATATATCAACGATCATTTGCTGGACATCGAGGGGATCGAGCGGTCGCTGACCACGATGACGTTCAAGGCGTTTTAAGACGGGTTATGAACGCCAGGTCCGAACACAACGTGACCTTGCCAAAGAGGGCAGCGCCTGACCGCGGGTGGGCATCGCAACATCGATGGTTACCACATTATTTCTAATCTTTGGCGTGGCGGTGCTGCGCACCTTGTTCCGGGCTTTGGTGGAAGACAGCGGCGCTTGGTGTTGCGCTGATCGGTTAAAATGGCGCTAGAGGTCCAGCACCACCCCATGAACTGCCGCCAGATCGACCTGCTCTCGCGTGACCGGCCGATAGGACACAAACTCGCTGCCGGTACAGTGTGGCAGGCCCAACGCGGCAATCAGCGGCGCATCATAGTGGCCGGACAGCAGCGCGATGCCTTCGCGCGCCAGCAGGTCGCGGGTGCCGCGTCCCTTGTCCGAGCGTATGCGGCGCATGAAATCCTGTTGCTGGGCCACCGCTTCGACCACGTCGCGGGTGATGGGCTTGCCCTGAATGTGCCGGAACAGCGCCGCCATGCGCTGATTGCCCGAGGCGCCTGCGAAAATCTGCGGGACAATCTCGGGCGGCACGGTGCGCCAGAAGTTTGCCGGATAGGGATGATGGCGCAGCAGCCACAGGATATTGGCAAAGCCTTGGGCTGAAACGCTTTTCTTGGCGTCCTTGTTCTGGCCGGCGGTCAGATAGTCAGGCCGCGCCACGATCAGCCCCAGATAGCATTGCGCGCGCACCTCGTCGGCGGCGACCAGAATGCAAGGGTGGTCTATCGCCTCGGTCGGGATCATCCAGTTGCTGCCCATGGTGTTCTTGATGTCGACATCATGGCCCTGAACAACGGTGTCCAGCTTGCCCCGTTGCAGGCGCAGCATGGCGCGCAGTTCGATTTCGACCCGCGTGCCGATATAGGTTTTCTCGGTCTTTTCCAGTTCCTCGTACGACCGCCGCCCCGTCTTGGGCGTCATGATCACATCATCGACACAGCGGCGCAGCATGGCGGCGAATTGTGTGGCCAGCGTCTCGGGGCCGCCTGCACGCGCGGTGATGTCGGCGGCGATGGTGGACAGCAGCGCGTGATCGCGGTGGTCCGGGGTGACGATGCTGTCGGGAAGCGACTGTTTCACAGGTCTAGGGCAGGGACGGGGCGGTTTGCACCGTCAGCCCGCCACCGCGCGCAGCACACGTTTGCGCAGGGCCTTGGCGATCTGGGTCGACACGGCCTGTGCCACGGGGGGCGGAAAGGCGTTGCCGACCTGACGGTAAGCGTTGGTTTTCGCGCCGGTAAAGTGCCAGTCGTCGGGAAAGCCCTGAATGCGCGCCACCATGGGCACGGTCAGGCGGGGCATTCCCTGATGCAGGGCATCGGGCGCTTCTGGCGCGATGGTGCGCCCCTCGACGCCCAGCGTGGCCCACGCGGCGCGCGCGCGGGTGGGGCCAAGGTCGGGGCCGCCGTGTTTTTTCGATCCGCCGACGATGGTGGGGGCAATCTCGTCCGCCTTGGCGGCCCAATCATCGGCCCCGCGCCAGCCGCCCGCTGCCATCAGGTCGCGCAGGGTTTCGCCCACGGTGGGTGGGTTGTGCGGCTGCGGATCGGGCCAGTCGAAGAAATCGGCGCGTTCTTTTTGCACGGCGACAATCACCACGCGGGGCCGAAGCTGCGGCACGCCGTAGTCGGATGCATTCAACAGCCGCCAGTCGGTCTTGTACCCCATCTTGTCCAGCTGCGTTTTCAGCTTTTCGCGGTAGTCGTGGAACACGGCATCCAGAAACCCGCGCACGTTTTCGATCATCACCGCGCGGGGGCGGGCGTCGGCCACGATGTCCAGCGCGTCGTTGAACAGGTTGCGTTCGTCCTGTTCGCCCAGTTGCTTGCCGGCCACCGAAAACGGCGGGCAGGGCAGGCCACCGGCCAGCAGGTCCATGCCACGATAATCGGACGCGCGTTCCTTGAGGATTCGCATGTCCTCTTCCAGAACGTTCCATTCGGGGCGGTTGTGGCGCAGGGTGTTGCAGCAATGTTTGTCGATCTCGACCAGCGCCGTATGGGCAAAGCCCGCGCGTTCCAGACCCAGGGCCTGACCGCCGGCACCGGCGCAAAGTTCTACAGATGTCAGCATGTCGATCGCCCTTTTTGCACACATAAAACGGGGTCGGCCCCCAAGGATCAAGAGCCCGCGCACCGCGTGATATGTGTTCTTTATTCGTTCTTACCGGCGGGGCGCGATTCCGGCAAGGGCAATGGGGCAGGGTGGCTGTGGAAAAAACGGGACCCCGAAACGCAGCAAGGCCGCCCGAAGGCGGCCTTGTCTGTTTCCTGCGTGGGTGGGCAGGACCAAATTGGAGCGGGCGAGGCGATTCGAACGCCCGACCCTAACCTTGGCAAGGTTATGCTCTACCCCTGAGCTACGCCCGCTTCCTTTTGGTAGGGCTGATCTACAAACGCGGGCATCCGGCTGCAAGAGGAAAATTGAGGTTCGTCAAAAAAAGTTCATCTTGTCGCAGGGGGCGGGGTCAGTTGGCGGGATTTGCGAACTGGATCAGGTCCCAGCGGTTGCCGAAAATGTCCTGCATCACGGCGACGGTGCCATAGGGTTCGTGGCGCGGTGATTCCTCGAACGTGACACCGGCGGCCAGCAGGCGCGCATGATCGGCGGCGAAGTCGTCGGTTTGCAAAAACAGCCAGACCCGCCCGCCGCCCTGATTGCCGATGGCGTCAGTCTGGCGTTTGCCCACCGCGCGGGCCAATAGGAACGCGGTTTGCGCCCCCGCAGGGGCGACGCGCACCCAACGTTTGCCGCCGCCCAAGTCGGTGTCTTCCAGCAACTCGAATCCCATCCGGCCGACATAGAAGGCGATGCCATCGTCATAGTCGGGCACCAGCAGGGAGATGAGGGCGAGGTGTTGCATGGGGCGCTCCGGTTGCGGCTCTGCCCGGCAGTGCCGGACAGAGTTTTGCAGATATCAGGCCGCTTCCCCCCTCACTCCAGCTCGATCAGCAGATCCTTGGCGTCGATCTGGCTTCCGGGCTGGACGTTCACCGCCTTGACCGTGGCGTTGCGTTCGGCGTGGATGCCGGTTTCCATCTTCATCGCTTCGATGGTCAGCAGCAGATCGCCCTCTTTGACCTGCGCACCCACGGATGTGGCCACGGTGGCCACCACGCCCGGCATCGGCGCGCCGATGTGGTTGGCGTTGCCCAGTTCCGCCTTGGGGCGCTGCTGGGTGGTGGCTTTGACCAGACGGTTCGGCACGCGGATCACCCGCGGCTGGCCGTTGAGTTCAAAGAACACTTTCACCTCGCCGTCCTCGCCGGTGTCGCCCACCGCTTGCAGGCGGATTTCCATGGTCTTGCCGGGGTCGATTTCCACGCTGATCTCTTCGCTGGGGGACATCCCGTAAAAGAACGTATGCGTGGGCAGGGTGCGCACCGGGCCATAGCTGCGGTGACGGCCCATGTAGTCCATGAACACCTTGGGATACATCAGGTAGCCGGCCAGATCCTCGTCGTCGATCTTCTTGCCTTCCAGTTCCTTGATGACCTGCGCGCGGGTCGCTTCGATGTCCACAGGTTTCAGGTGCAGGCCGGGACGGTCGGTCGACGGCTTTTCGCCCTTCAGCACCTTTTTCTGGATGCCTTCAGGGAAGCCGCCTGGAGGCTGGCCCAGGTTGCCGCGCATCATGTCCACGACGCTGTCGGGAAAGGCCACGTCGGATTTGGGGTCTTCGACCTGCGCGCGGGTCAGGCCCTGGCTGACCATCATCAGGGCCATGTCGCCCACGACCTTGGAGGACGGCGTGACCTTCACAATGTCACCGAACATCTGGTTCACATCCGCATAGGTCTGCGCCACCTCGTGCCAGCGGTCCTCCAGCCCCAGCGAGCGCGCCTGCGCCTTGAGGTTGGTGAACTGCCCGCCGGGCATCTCGTGCAGGTAGACCTCGGACGCCGGGGCCATCAGGCCGCTCTCGAACGCCGCATATTGCGCGCGCACGCCTTCCCAATAGTCCGACATCTCGCGCACGGCGGCCATGTCCAGCCCGGTGTCGCGGGGCGTGTTGCGCAGTGCCTCGACGATCGAGCCAAGGCAGGGCTGCGAGGTGCCGCCCGAGAAGGCATCCATCGCCGCATCGACCGCATCCACACCCGCATCCGTCGCCGCCATCACCGTGGCCGCCGCCGCACCCGAGGTGTCGTGCGTGTGGAAGTGGATCGGCAGGCCGACCTCTTGCTTCAGCGCCCCGATCAGCGCCTTGGCCGCGGCGGGTTTCAGCAGGCCCGCCATGTCCTTCAGGCCCAGCACATGCGCGCCTGCGGCCTTCAGGTCCTGACCCATCTGCACGTAATACTTCAGGTCGTATTTCGCGCGCTCGGGGTTCAGCAGATCACCGGTATAGCAGATCGTGCCCTCGCAGACCTTGCCGCTGTCCACGACCGCGTCCATGGCCACGCGCATGTTTTCAACCCAGTTCAGGCTGTCGAACACGCGGAACACGTCAACACCGCTTTCGGCGGCCTGCTTCACAAAGAACTGGACCACGTTGTCGGGATAGTTGGTGTAGCCCACGCCGTTGCTGGCGCGCAGCAGCATCTGGGTCATCACATTGGGCATCGCCTTGCGCAGGTCGCGCAGGCGCTGCCAGGGGCATTCCTGCAAGAACCGATAGGCCACATCGAATGTCGCACCGCCCCAGCATTCGACACTGAACAGCTGTGGCAGGTTGGAGGCATAGGCGGGAGCTGCCTTGATCATGTCGATCGAGCGCATCCGCGTCGCCAGCAACGACTGGTGCCCGTCGCGCATGGTGGTGTCGGTCAGCAGCAGCTGCTTTTGCGCCTTCATCCAGTCGGCCACGGCCTGCGCGCCCTTTTGCTCCAGCAGGTTGCGCGTGCCCATGGTTGGTTCATGCGTCGCGGCGGGCGCCTTTGGGGCGCGGGCATTGGCGGGCAGCGGGCGGTCCTTGGTCTCGGGGTGACCGTTCACGGTGATATCCGCGATATAGGTCAGAACCTTGGTGCCACGGTCGCGCCGGCGCGAGAACTGGAACAGCTCGGGCGTCGTGTCGATGAACTTGGTGGTATAGCTGTAATCGAGGAAGGTCGGGTGCTTCAGCAGGTTTTCCACGAAGGCGATGTTGGTGGACACGCCGCGAATACGGAATTCGCGCAGGGCGCGGTCCATGCGGGCGATGGCCATCTCGGGCGTGGGGGCCTTGGCGGTGACCTTGGTCAGCAGGCTGTCGTAATAGCGGGTGATGACGCCGCCCGCGTAAGCCGTGCCGCCGTCCAGACGGATGCCCAGGCCCGTGGCCGAGCGGTAGGCGGTGATGCGGCCATAGTCGGGGATAAAGTTGTTCTGCGGGTCCTCGGTGGTGATCCGGGTTTGCAGGGCGTGGCCGTTCAGGGTCACGTCGCTCTGGCTGGCCTTGCCGGTGGCGTCGGCAATGCTCTTGCCCTCGGCGATCAGGATCTGGGCGCGCACGATGTCGATGCCGGTGACTTCTTCGGTGACGGTATGTTCGACCTGCACGCGCGGGTTCACTTCGATGAAGTAGAATTTGCCGTCGTCCATATCCATCAGGAATTCGACGGTGCCCGCGCATTCATAGTTCACATGTTTGCAGATTTTATAGCCAAGCGCGCAAATCTCCTCGCGCTGCTCTGCGGTCAGATAGGGGGCGGGGGCGCGTTCCACGACCTTCTGGTTGCGCCGCTGCACGGAACAGTCGCGCTCAAACAGGTGGTACATGCCGCCATGTTTGTCGCCCAGGATCTGCACCTCGACGTGGCGGGCGCGCAGGATCATCTTTTCCAGATAGCCCTCGCCGTTGCCAAAGGCGGCTTCGGCCTCGCGCCGACCTTCCAGCACCTTTTCTTCCAGCTCTTCGGGCGCGTTGATCGGACGCATGCCGCGTCCGCCACCGCCCCACGACGCTTTCAGCATCAGCGGATAGCCGACCTCTGCCGCCTCGGCGCGGATCGCGTCCATGTCGGTGCCCAGCACTTCGGTCGCGGGGATCACCGGCACACCGGCCTCGACCGCCACACGCCGCGCGCTGGCTTTGTCGCCAAGGGCGCGCATGGTCTCGGCCTTGGGCCCGATAAAGGTAATGCCCGCCGCGTCGCAGGCATCAACGAAATCGGGGTTTTCCGACAACAGCCCGTAACCCGGGTGGATCGCATCGGCGCCCGACATGCGGGCCACGCGGATGATTTCCTCGATGCTCAGATAGGCCGCCACCGGCCCCAGCCCCTCGCCAATGCGATAGGCTTCGTCCGCCTTGAACCGGTGCAGCCCCAGCTTGTCCTCTTCGGCAAAGACGGCCACCGTCTTTTTGCCCATCTCGTTGGCCGCACGCATGATGCGGATGGCGATTTCACCCCGGTTGGCAATGAGGATCTTGGAAAACTCGGTCAAAGTGGACATCCTTGTATAAGTAACGGCCTGATGGTGTTCACGCAGGGTGTAGGTCAATTTACGCGACTGTTACAACCCAATGGCACCGTCGCGAAGCCTGTTTGCGGCGCATCCGGTCTGCTGCCGGACATGTTAGCGCAAAGACTCAGCCGAACCCGCGCGGGCCGGAGGATTTCAGGGGAATCCCCGCCCCTGTTGGTGGCCATGTCCCGGGGATCGGGCAGGTGCTGTTGCATTGCTGAAATTTTGGGCGTCCTGGCAAATCAAGCAGCGTTTCCGCGGGTCTCAGGCGGAGCCAGGACGCGGCGTGATGCCTTGTCAAAGCAGCAGTTATCGGGCGCTTTGTGGCGAGAACATCCATAGAACACCCTTTCCCTTGGGCCGTGGTATCTGTATATCGACCTACATGAGCAGTTTCGATGAAATGGACGCCTTCGAGGGCGCTTCGCTGTCCGCCCGCGCCATGGCCGCGCGTCCGCAACCCTATCTTGACGGGTTGAACCCCGCCCAACGTGCCGCGGTCGAACAGATGGACGGCCCCGTGCTGATGCTGGCAGGGGCGGGCACCGGCAAGACCCGCGCCCTGACCGCGCGAATCGTGCATTTGTTAATGACAGGACGGGCGCGCCCGAACGAAGTGCTGGCGGTGACCTTTACCAACAAGGCCGCGCGCGAGATGAAAATCCGCGTGGGCCAGATGCTGGGCCAGCAGATCGAAGGCATGCCGTGGCTGGGCACGTTCCACGCCATCTGTGTGAAACTGTTGCGGCGGCACGCGGAACTGGTGGGGCTGAAGTCGAACTTTACCATTCTGGACACCGACGACCAGCTGCGCCTGCTGAAACAACTGGTCAGTGCGGCGGGCATTGACGACAAACGCTGGCCCGCGCGGCAACTGGCCGGTGTCATCGACGCATGGAAAAACCGCGCCCTGACGCCGGACAAGATCCCGTCGGCGGATGCGGGGGCCTACAATCACAAGGGCGTGGAGCTGTATGCCCAATACCAGCGCCGCCTGATCGACCTGAACGCCACCGATTTCGGTGACCTGCTGTTGCACATGGTCACGATCTTCCAGAAACACCCCGACGTGCTGGAGCAGTACCAGCGTTGGTTCAAATACATTCTGGTGGACGAATATCAGGACACCAACGTGGCCCAATACCTGTGGCTGCGGCTGCTGGCGGGCGGGCACAAGAACATCTGTTGCGTGGGCGACGACGACCAGTCGATCTATGGCTGGCGCGGGGCCGAGGTGGGCAACATCCTGCGGTTTGAAAAGGATTTTCCGGGGTCGCATGTGGTGCGGCTGGAACAGAACTACCGCTCGACCCCGCATATTCTGGCTGCGGCCTCGGGGGTGATTGCGGGCAACACCGACCGTCTGGGCAAGACGCTGTGGACCGAAGAGACCGAGGGCGAGATGGTGCGCCTGATCGGCCATTGGGACGGTGAGGAAGAGGCGCGCTGGATCGGTGAAGAGATCGAGGCGGCGCAGCGTGGCACATCAAAACACGCGGTCAGCCGCAATAATCCTCGCTCGAAGAGTATTCTTCAAGAGTTCGAGCGTCTTGCGAAGCAGGATGCTCTGAATGGAGTGAAAACGCCTGAAGAGTTGTTCGCAAGAATGCGGTTTCAAAACAGTCCTTTCACGGACCAAAAATCCCGCCGTTTAATGTGGGAATTGGTCGGAAGATATGAGGATAATCAACCGCTTCCACCGGCGTTTCAAAAGTTTGACCTCGACGAAATCGCCATCCTCGTCCGCGCCTCGCACCAGATGCGCGCGTTCGAGGACCGGTTCCTGACCATCGGTCTGCCCTACCGCGTGATCGGTGGCCCGCGCTTTTACGAGCGGTTGGAGATCAGGGACGCGATGGCCTATTTTCGCGTCGTGGTGTCGCCGGACAATGATCTGGCGTTTGAACGTATCGTCAACACGCCAAAGCGCGGCCTTGGCGACAAGGCGCAGCAGACCATTCAGATCACGGCGCGGGCGAATGGCGTGAACCTGGTCGAAGGGGCGCGGATCGCGGTTGAACAAGGGCTGATCAAGGGCAAGGGTGGTGCCGAACTGCGCAAGCTGGTCGAGGGGATCGACCGGTGGTCTGCGATGCTGCGGGCCAATGGCACCCGCATTCTGGACGATGACGACAGCGTGGTGGACACCGAAACCGACACCGCGCCCGACTATACCCATATCGAACTGGCCGAGGTGATTCTGGATGACAGCGGCTATACCGCCCACTGGCAGAACGACAAGACACCCGAGGCGCCGGGGCGGCTGGAGAACCTCAAGGAGCTGATCAACCAGCTGCACAATTTCGAAAACCTGCAAGGGTTTCTGGAACACGTCAGCCTGATCATGGACAACGAGCAGGAAGGCGAGGGTGCCAAGGTCAGCATCATGACCCTGCACGCGGCCAAGGGGCTGGAATTCCCCATGGTGTTCCTGCCCGGTTGGGAGGACGGCCTGTTCCCGTCGCAACGTTCGATGGATGAAAGCGGGGTCAAGGGGCTGGAGGAAGAGCGCCGCCTTGCCTATGTCGGCATCACCCGCGCCGAGGAGGTCTGCACGATTTCCTTTGTCTCCAACCGCTTTGTGTTTGGCCAGTGGCAGTCGGCGCTGCCCTCGCGGTTTATCGACGAATTGCCCGCCGATCATGTCGACGTGCTGACCCCGCCGGGGCTGCATGGGGGCAATTACGGTGCCGCAGGCATGGCCGGTGTGCGATCCCGCCTGCACGAAGCGGCGGCCGAGGCCAATGTCTATAATTCCCCCGGATGGCGGCGCTTGCAGGCGCGCAGTCAGGACCGCTCGGTCAGCCAGCCGCGCGAAAGCCGTAACACCACCATCGACGCCAGTGCACTCAGCAGCTTTACCGTGGGCGAACGGGTGTTTCACCAGAAGTTCGGCTATGGTGCGGTTGTGGGAATCGAGGGCGACAAGCTGGAGATCGACTTTGAAAAGGCGGGGACCAAAAAGGTCGTGTCGAAGTTCATCACCGGCGCTGACGACATTCCGTTCTAAAGCGTCCGGCCATTACCCTGAGGCATCGCACATCACTTTTCGCGCCCCGCCGCAGGCGAAGGCAGCGAACAAGTGATTCATGTTTAAGGCCGGACGCTCCAGGGTCGCAAATGGTCGTGTGCTGCCGTCTTTGGGCTTGTGGTGAATCAGCAGCAACAATAGTCTGAACATCCAAGGTGCCGCCCACGGGCGGAGAATTGGGAAGCCGGTGTGATTCCGGCGCTGCCCCCGCAACGGTGAGGGTGGGATGTGACTGGCAAGGCCACTGGGGCGTTCCCCGGGAAGGTGTCAATTGCGGGCCGCAAGGCCACCCGCCCCAAGCCCGGAAACCAGCCTTGGGTGTACGTGAATCGCGGGTGGCGATGGAAGCGGCTGTGCATGGGCCTGTTTCCGTGCTGCCCTTTCCGCACCATCCGTCCAATTGAACAGGTCACGGGGCGTGACGGGAAAGGACGACAGATGTTTTCAAAGATCGTGGCAGGGCTTGCCGATCTGGATGATGCCGGCATTGGTGCGGGTGCCGACGGCGATGCGGCAGCGCGGGCGGGGTTTCTGGAATGGGTGTTCACCCTGCCACAGGATGTGCGCCCCGGACAGGCGGCGCGTGAAGTGCTGGCGCATTGGGATTATGACAATCCGGGGCCGGCAGTTACGGCCTTTCTGGACCATATCGAAGCAGCAACGCGACATGTGCCCACGCCGCAGCGCCGTGGCGGGGCTGCGGGGCGGCGGGTGTTGCACTGAGGTTCGCGCAACCGCTCTTGCCGGTATCGAGGTGTGCCGGGACGACGCGGCGCATCCTTCGCACTAAAGGCGTGGGTTGAATTAACCCGGCAGGCAAACACCTTCGTGACTGCGCCCCACCTGTGTCAGCGCGCGCGACGGGCGGCTTGGCGGGCGGCAGGCGACCACGGTCAACCCGTCGCGATTTCCGGGATTATACGACAGCCGCGCTTCGCCGGGGTCAAAACGGGCAACCGCTCCGGGGGCCAATGTGACCGATTGCCGGCATGTCTCGGGGTTCCGCTCGTCCGGCATGCACAGGCCGACCACAATCGTAAAATCGCAGGTGTTGGTCACGTCGCGCGGCTGCACCTGCCCGCGCATCCCGCTGGTGCAATGGTCCACATTCGCCCGGTAGGATATCTGCTGATAGGTGCCGGTCGTCTTGAACAGCACCCAGGGCAGCACAAGGGCCACGACGACAGCCGTGGCCAGACTGGCCCGGACCGGAACACGGCGCGGTTTGTCTTTGCCCTCGAACATATAGTGCATGACGAAAAACACGAAGCCGCCCAAAAACACCATGCCCTCGGTGATCACCGGCAGGAACGGCAAGGCGCGCCACAGGCGCTGCAAGATGTCCAATGCGGGCGGGCCGACATAGGCGGCAACAATGCCGATCAATACGCTGCCCCAGAAGGGGACCGGTCGTTTTGGCGTGCCCCGCACAGGAATGAAGCGCGACAAAAGCGCTGCCAGAATGCCGAAGACCACGCTGTTTTCCATCAGTTCCGGCATCATGTCCCCTTGGGATGTCGCGGGCCATGCCCTGTCGGCTGAATGTGCCTCAAACCCAAGGGTCGCACAACACGCGCCTGCAGGGTCGCGGTTTTCACCGGACATAAAAAAACGGCGGCCCCGGGAGGATGGGACCGCCGCCTTTGCAACTGTCGGGACCAGGGAGGAGGAAAGGCCCGACAATTTTAGGGTGCGGCGTCACCTGGGAGGAGGGTTCGCCGCGTATTTTCACCACCGGGCCAGGGAGGAGGAGAGGCCAGGTGGCGATCTGTATCCCCGTTTGATCGGGGTAGAAGGTGCGGCGACACTTGGGAGGAAGGGCCGCCGCCTTGTTCACCGCCGGGTCAGGGAGGAGGAGAGACCCGAGAGGCGATCCGTTTCCCCGTATGACCGGGGTATTTTGTACGGCGACACCTGAGGGAGGAGCGGTGTCGCCGTGTTAGTCACTGCGCAGGTCAGGGAGGAGGAGAGACCCTGCAGCGATGTCGATCCCCGTCTGATCGGGGAATTTCTGCGGCGACATCAGGGAGGAGGAGAGATGTCGCCGCGTCGTGACGAGGGGGTCCGGGAGGAGGTGGAAACCCTCGAATTCTGTGTTACTGCGCGCCGTAGGCGGCTTCGGTTGCAATCCGGCGGATCTGCGAGCGGTGGATGCCGAGGTCAAGCAGGTCGCGATCGCCCAGGCCAGCCAGCTCGTTGAATGTTTTGCGGTAAACCGCGCGTTTGGCTTGGCGGGCTGCTGCGGCGTCCAGAATGCGGGCTGTTGTTGCCAGCAGGCGCTCGGTCAAGCTGCCGTATGTTGTGGTTTGGTTCAGATAGGCCATGTTCGTCGGTGCCTCGGATGTGTGTTTCATGTTCGTTTGCGTTCATGTTGACCTCAATTTAGTCGAATGCTGCGCTTGCACAATAGACGTATAAACATTGCTGCCATGCAGCAAATGCATAGGGAGCGCTGACCTATTTTCTTAAAGCGCCCAAGGCTTGTGCAGGTCGCCGTTAGGGGTTGCACCTGCGGCTCTAACTGACACAACAATGGCTCTGAACAGAGGTATCACATGAAACTTACAAACGATCTGATCACCGCCGCCCTGAAACGAGTCGCCCTGCCGGATGGCGGCGACCTGATCAGCCGCGATTTGATTCGTGCCATCCAGATCGACGGCAGCGCCGTGCGTTTTGTCATCGAGGCCCCGACGCCCGAGGCCGCGCAGGCCATGGGCGCGGTGCGCGAGGCGGCGCAGGCTGCGGTGGCGGCTGTGCCGGGCGTGGACAGCGTACAGGTGGCGTTGACCGCCCACGGTCCCGCCGCCAAACCCTCGACACCGCCCCCCAGCCTGAAGATCGGCGGCCACCCCAAGCCGCAGGACGGCCCGACCAAGCCGTCGGGCGTGCAGCGCATTCTGGCCATCGGGTCTGGCAAGGGCGGGGTGGGCAAATCCACCGTGTCGTCGAACCTTGCCGTGGCGCTGGCCAAACAGGGCCGCAAGGTCGGCCTGCTGGATGCGGACATCTATGGTCCGTCACAGCCGCGGATGATGGGCGTGAACAAACGTCCCGCATCGCCCGACGGCAAGACCATCATCCCGCTGCATGCCCATGGTGTCACGCTGATGTCCATCGGTTTCATGATGGAAGAGGGCAAGGCCGTGGTCTGGCGGGGGCCGATGCTGATGGGCGCGTTGCAGCAGATGTTGGGGCAGGTGCAGTGGGGCGAACTGGACGTGCTGCTGGTCGACCTGCCGCCGGGCACGGGCGATGTGCAGCTGACGCTGTGTACCAAATCCGAACTGACGGGGGCCATCGTGGTCAGCACGCCGCAGGACGTGGCGCTGATTGATGCGCGCAAGGCGCTGGATATGTTCAAGACGCTGAAAACGCCTGTGCTGGGCCTGATCGAGAATATGTCGATGTTCGTCTGCCCTGATTGTGGCGCGCAACACGAGATCTTTGGCACCGGCGGCGTGGCGGCCGAGGCGCAGAAAATGGGGGTGCCGCTTTTGGGCGCATTGCCGATTGATCTGGAAACGCGGCTTGCGGGCGACAACGGAACGCCCGTGGCTGCCGGCGATGGGCCGATGGCGCAGGCCTATGCGCGGATTGCCAAGGGGCTGATCGACGGCGGCATGGCGTGATCGCTACTTAGGGTCCTGCCCCTAGGTCACCGACTCATAAGTTCGCAACCAGATCCTGATTGACGCGAGTTGTATGGATGCGAGGAAATTATCATCGCGTTTGTCATATCTTGTTGCTACCGCGCGGAAGTTTTTGAGTTTGTTGAAGAAACGCTCCACTGCGTTGCGTGCTTTGTAACGCTCGCGATCATGCGGGATGACAGGATTGCGTTGCGGCATCGAAGGGATCACGGCTTGCGCCTTCTGTTTGGCGATCAAATCACGGATCGCGTTGCTGTCATAGGCGCGATCCGCCAGCACGCTGCAGCCTTCTTTCAGTCGATCCAGCATCTGCTCTGCCGCGTGTCCATCATAGGCCTGCCCAGCCGTCAGCATGAGCCGGATCGGGCGGCCAAGCGCGTCCACCAAAGCGTGGATTTTCGTTGTCAGCCCGCCCCTTGAGCGACCCAGGCAATCGGATCGCCCCCTTTTTTAGGGCCATTTGCGCCCTGTTGGTGTACCCGGATGGAGGAGCTGTCAATCATTTGCACCTCACCCTCATATGCCTCTGATATTGCTTCAAGAATACGCGCCCAGTGACCCGCACGCCGCCAGCGGTTGAAGCGGTTCACACAGGTCGTATGCGGCCCGTATCGGGCAGGAATGTCTGCCCAGGGCGCACCAGTCCGCAAGCGCCAGAAGATGCCGTTCAAAACCCGCCGGTCATCCACACGCGGCTTGCCGCGCACCTTCGTCGGCAGCAACGGCTGGATCACCGACCATTCAAAATCTGTCAAATCAAAACGTGCCATTCTCACCTCCACATTTGCCGGAAAGTGAATCACGTTTTCTAAAGTCTGTGAATCCCTTTTATGGGTATGTGACCTAGGGTCCAGACCCTAATCCTTTGCGCGGTTTGCCTCTATATATATGCAAGCCGCGCCCAGCACGCTGAGTGCGAGCATTGTCCAGCCAAACCAAAACACCGAAATGAGCAGTGGGAATGCCCCCGGCGCTTGTTTGATCAAAGCCAGAAATGCGCCGCAAGCCAGCGTCAGAGCGGCCACCCAGCCGAGCGTGGCACCATGCCCGCGACCGCTGCGCCCCGCGTTGCTGAAGTGAGCACGGGTCCCATCCGCAGCAGCAGGTAAGTCCGTGCCAGAGCCAGCAGGATGTTCAGCGCGGGGATAATCTCCGGACCGGTAGCGCGCGCGATGCGGTGGATCTGGATCAATTCGAAGAACGTGCAGGCCACTGTCGTCGCGGCCATCGCCCACAGGCGCCAGAGCAGGGATCAGACCCGCGACCAGAAACAACGGTAAAAGCACGCCCGCGACGAACAGCGCCTGCGTCGCCAGCGCGCAGCGCGTCATTCCAGATCACAAGGGCCGCGCGCAGGGATGCCATGTTTCGCAATTTCACCCCATCCGGCCAGATAGCGCAGGTTTGCGGGATTTTATAGGACGGGGGCGGGTTGGCGCGGGATTCATGGGAATTTATGGTCCGGGACTGGGATTCGATCTTAAATCTGCGAATCACGGGACCGTGACTATAGGATTTGGGGTGGATTCCGCGTTTGTACCCCTGTCGGCGGTGAGAACGTAACGAAAACATCAGATTCTGGCCGCTTCTGTGGATAAGTTTTTTGGGAATTTATGGGCCAGAAGGTTTTGGATCACGGTGGCACAATATATTGTGCAGAAGTCCAAAGTTTAAACAAATTGAGCCAATTTCCGCCGATTTTTACCCACAATATGTTGTGTATAACTTTGGCGCTGAACAACAGTTAGTGGCTCTTGCCCATAAAAAACTATTGCCGCCCATGAATTCCCATGCCATCACTTGTTCATCGGATGAGGACGAGACACGGGGCACCAAACGACCCCAGGCAGACAAACAAAACTCTAGCAGGTTTCATACAGGCACCTCGCTTTCATCAGACCAAAGATCCGGCGCGCGAGCGAGCAGACATCCCCCCAGGTGGCGCGCGCAGCTGGACATCCCGCACAGCGGGACGAGGGCGGCGAGTTGATCAGTGGCAGCAGATCAACTCGCCGTTTCCATTTCAAGCACCGGGGACAGCATTCGCGGGGGCGCGAGACACACAAGCCCGAACCATAACGGGCGCAACATTGGGACGGACCAGGCCAGATGGCACGCAGGTTCAGAGGCGAAAGCGACCACAAGGTGGACGCAAAGGGCAGGGTCTCGATCCCGGCCTCTTTTCGCCGTGTGATCGAAGGATCCGACCCTGAGTGGAAAGAGGGCCTGCCTCCCCGCATCATCATTGTCTATGGCGGCAAAACCCGGTCTTACCTCGAAGGTTTTACCATCGAAGCTATGGACGAGGTCGACGAGAAAATCTCGAAACATCCGCGCGGTTCGGCCAAGCGCAAGGCGATGGAGCGTCTGTATTCGACGCAGGCCATCGAAACCGTGGTGGACGACACGGGACGCATCGTCCTTTCCGCACGCCTGCGCGAAAAGATCGGCCTGACCGACATGGCCCGCTTTGCCGCCTCCGGCGATACCTTTGAGATCTGGAACCCCGAAACCTTTGACGCGGTCCATGACGACCTTGAGGGTGATGGATATGACCCGGACCTTGATCCCTCCGTCTACTTGGACGGGGAGCTGGACTAGATCATGGCTGGGGGGCCACATATTCCGGTTCTGATCAACGCCATCCTGCGCGCCTGCGCACCCATCACGGGGACTTGGCTGGACGGAACCTTTGGCGCGGGGGGCTATACCCGTGCGCTGCTTGAGGCGGGCGCTGACCGCGTCATCGCCGTTGACCGCGACCCGCTGGCCTTCGAGATGGCCGCGGCTTGGGCGGGCGACTATGGCGACCGGATCGTGATGCAGCAGGGCGTGTTTTCCAAACTGGACGATTATGCGCAGGATCTGGACGGTGTTGTCCTTGATCTGGGCGTCAGCTCGATGCAGCTGGACCTGGCAGAGCGCGGCTTTTCCTTTATGCGCGACGGGCCGCTGGACATGCGGATGAGCCAGTCGGGGCCTTCGGCGGCTGATCTGGTCAACGACGCGGACGAGGCGGTGCTGGCCAACATCCTGTTTCACTACGGCGAAGAACGCGCCAGCCGCCGCATCGCCAAGGCGATCCTGCGCGAACGTGCGGTGGAGCCGATCACCACAACACTGCGGCTGGCCAAGATCGTCGAATCCTGCCTGCCACGCTCGAAACCGAACCAGTCCCACCCCGCCACGCGCAGCTTTCAGGCGTTGCGCATCGCGGTGAACAATGAATACGGCGAGCTTTATCAGGGGCTTATGGCGTCCGAGCGGGCGCTGAAGGTTGGCGGGCAACTGGCTGTGGTCACCTTTCATTCGGTCGAGGACCGCATGGTCAAACGCTTTCTGACCGCGCGCACGGGCAGTCAGGCCAACGCCAATCGCTATGCGCCCGAGACCGAGACCGAGGCCGCGCAATTTACCCAGAAAACCCGCAAGGCCATCGCTGCGGATGCGGACGAGGTCGACGCCAACCCGCGCGCCCGTTCGGCCAAGCTGCGGGTGGCCACGCGCACCGATGCGCCATCGGGGCAGATTGACGCCAAATCCATCGGAATGCCCTATACGGCAGGAGTGTTCGAGTAAATGAAATCGGTTCTTTATATCCTGACAGTTCTGACGGTGATCGGTCTGGCGTTCTGGGCCTATCGCGAAAATTACGCGACCCAAAAGGCATTGACCCAGACCGACAAGCTGCACAGCGACATCCAGCGCGCCCATGCGCGTCTGGCAGTGTTGCGGGCCGAATGGGCCTATCTGAACCGCCCGGACCGTCTGCGCGATCTGGCGGACATCAACTTTGACAATCTGGGCCTGTTGCCTTTGACGCCTGAACAGTTCGGTCTGATTGATCAGGTCGCCTATCCGGCGCCCAAAGCCTTGCCGATCACCAATCCGGTGGATGTGTCCAGCATGGAGGCAGACGAATGATCCGTGTTCCTCTGCGCCCGCTGGCGCGTATTTTGCCGGCCCGTGCCAACGGTGAAAATCCCGACGCCATCGAGCGCGAGAACAAGCGTATCCGCCACGAGGAAATGCGCGACCGGATGCGCGCGCGTGCCGAAAGCCGGTTGCTGATCCTGGGCCTGTTCTTTGTCTGCGCCTTTGTTGTTGTGGGCGCACGCATGGGGCTGTTGTCGATCTCCGAACCGATGGAGCCGCGCGCCTATGCGCCGGGGGCTGCGATTTCGGCGGCCCGTGCCGACATTGTTGACCGCAATGGCGCGCTGCTGGCCACCAACTTTGAAACCCACGCGCTGTATGCGCAGCCGACCCATATGATCGACCCGCTGGCGGCGGCTGAAAAACTGGTCGAAATCTTCCCTGACCTTAAATACGAACGTCTGGTCAAGGATTTCACGGGCAAGCGCAAGTTCCTGTGGATCAAAAAGAAAATGAGCCCCGAGCAGATGCAGGCGGTCCACGAGATCGGTG
This sequence comes from Pseudosulfitobacter sp. DSM 107133, assembly GCF_022788695.1. Lineage (NCBI taxonomy): Bacteria > Pseudomonadati > Pseudomonadota > Alphaproteobacteria > Rhodobacterales > Roseobacteraceae > Pseudosulfitobacter > Pseudosulfitobacter sp. DSM 107133. Next base: position 2,500,000 of record NZ_CP085154.1, on the reverse strand, counting down.
ATCCGGGGCTGATGTTCGGCCCGCGCGACATGCGTCTTTATCCCAATGGCACGCTCGCTGCGCATGTTCTGGGCGGGGCGTCTTTTGGCAAGGAAGGCGTCAGTGCCGCCGAAGTGATCGGCGTGGCTGGTGTCGAGAAATATTTTGACGACTATCTGCGCGACCCCGACAACGGGGGCAAACCGCTGACGCTGTCGCTGGACCTGAGCGTGCAGGCCGCAGCCGAGCGTGTGTTGTGGGGCGGTATGAAGCTGATGAACGCCAAAGGGGCGACATCGGTGCTGATGGATGTGCACACCGGCGAAGTGATCTCGGTGGTGTCACTGCCCACTTTCGATCCCAACGACCGGCCGCGCCCTGCAATCGCGGGCGATCCCTCTGACAGCCCGCTGTACAACCGGTCTGTGCAGGGCGTGTACGAGCTGGGGTCGGTGTTCAAGATTTTTGCAGCCGCGCAGGCGATTGATCTGGGGCTGGCCACGTCAGACACGATGATCGACACCTCGCCGCCAATGCGGGTGGGCGGCTATCCTATTGGTGAATTCCACGGCAAAAACTATGGCGTGCTGAGTGTCGCTGACATCATCATGCATTCGTCGAACCGTGGATCGGGCCGTTTGGCGCTGCAAATCGGTGCGGAACGCCAGCAGGCGTTTCTGAAATCGCTTGGCTTCTTTGATGCCACTCCATTTGAAATCGTCGAAGCGGCGCAGGGCAAACCCCTGTTGCCAAAACAGTGGACCGATCTGAGCGCTGTGACCATCTCTTACGGTCACGGGTTGTCGACATCGCCCATGCATCTGGCTGCGGCTTATTCTGCGATTGCCAATGGTGGCTATGTGGTGCGTCCGACCATCCTGAAGCAAGACGGGCGCACGCCCCGTGGGGAACGGGTGATGAGCGAACACGCCGCCGTTATGGCCCGCAACATGCTGCGCAAGGTTGTGACCTCGGGCACCGCCAGCTTTGGCGAGGTGCAGGGCTATGCTGTTGGGGGCAAAACCGGATCAGCAGACAAGCCCAGACCGCAGGGCGGCTATTACAAGGACCGCAATATCGCGACCTTTGCCAGCATGTTCCCAACCAATGATCCCAAATATGTTCTGATCCTGACGCTGGACGAACCGGTGGAAACCTCGGGCGACAAACCGCGCCGCACCGCCGGTTGGACCGCCGTGCCCGTCGCCGCCGAGATGATCCGTCGCGTGGCGCCGCTGTTGGGGCTGCGACCAACCGTTGAACCGACCACACTGGCTGATATAACGCTGACCAGCAGCAACTAAGCCGAAAAGGCAAACCTATGGTCACGCCCCGCAGTATCACGTTGAATTCTCTGGGGCTGATGTCCGCGTCGGGGGCGAATCCGCAACTGAGCAACCTGTGTGTTGACAGCCGCGATGCCCGCGAAGGCACGCTGTTTGCCGCCATGCCCGGCAGCCGTGTGCATGGCGCCAGTTTTATCGAAAGCGCGCTGGAACGCGGCGCATCCGCCATTCTGACCGATCCGGCAGGGGCCGATCTGGCCCACGACGTGCTGGCCGCATCAGACGTCGCTTTGGTCATTTCGGACACCCCGCGCGAAACATTGGCACGCACCGCCGCGCTGTTCTTTGGCGCGCAGCCGCAGGTGATGGTGGCTGTCACCGGCACCAACGGCAAGACTTCGGTGTCGACCTTTGTACGCCAGATCTGGATCGAACTGGGGCTGGAGGCCATCAATCTGGGCACCACCGGCGTCGAGGGCGCGTGGAGCGCGCCGCTGGCCCACACCACGCCCGAACCGATCACGCTGCACCGCACGCTTGGTGCCGCAGCGCAGCGGGGCATCACCCATGCGGCGATGGAGGCCTCTTCGCACGGGCTCGACCAGCGGCGGCTGGACGGTGTCGTGCTCAAGGCGGCAGGCTTTACCAATTTCACCCAGGATCATCTGGATTATCACCACAGCTTTGACGCCTATTTCGACGCCAAGGCGGGGCTGTTCGCCCGCGTGCTGCCCGAAGACGGCACCGCCGTCATCAACATCGACGACGAACGCGGCGTTGACATGGCCGCGATAGCCAAGGCGCGGGGCCAGCAGGTGATGACCGTGGGCCGTGCCGGGGGCGATCTGCATCTGGCGGGGCAACGCATGGACGCCACGGGGCAGGACATCCGGCTGGTATATCGCGGCAAGGTGTTTCAGGCGCGCCTGAACCTGATCGGTGATTTTCAGGCCGACAACGTCGCACTTGCCGCCGGGCTGGTGATCGCTTGCGGGGCCGAACCGGCACAGGTCTTTGACACGCTGCCGCATCTGGTGACCGTCAGGGGCCGGATGCAACTGGCAGCCACCCGCGAGAATGGCGCCGCGGTCTTTGTCGACTTTGCCCACACGCCGGATGCGATCGAAACCGCGCTGTCTGCGATGCGCCCGCATGTGATGGGTCGCCTGATTGCCATTGTCGGTGCGGGAGGCGACCGCGACGCAGGCAAACGTCCGCTGATGGGCGCTGCGGCGGCGGCCAACGCCGATGTGGTGATCGTGACCGACGACAATCCGCGCTCGGAAGACCCTGCCACCATCCGCGCCGCTGTTCTGGGCGGCTGCCCCGAGGCGCTTGAGGTCGGGGACCGTGCCGAAGCAATCTTGCGCGGCGTTGACATGCTGGAGCCGGGCGATGCGCTGCTGATCGCAGGCAAGGGCCATGAAACAGGGCAGATCGTTGGCGACGACGTGCTGCCCTTTGACGATGTCGAACAGGCCAGCCTGGCCGTCGCTGCACTTGAAGGACGCCTGACATGACAACCCCGCTGTGGACCGCAGCCGCTGCCGCCGAAGCGACAGGCGGCACCGTCACCACCGATTGGCAGGCAAATGGCGTGTCTATCGACACCCGCACGCTTGCAAAGGGCGATCTGTTCGTCGCGCTGAAAGATGTGCGCGACGGCCATGATTTCGTGGCGCAAGCATTGGCAAAGGGGGCCGCTGCCGCATTGGTCACCCATCTGCCCGAAGGCGTGGCAGATGACGCGCCGCTGTTGATCGTGCCGGACGTGCTAAAGGCGCTGGAGGCGCTGGGCCGCAAGGGGCGTGCGCGCACCCGTGCCCGCGTGGTCGCCGTCACCGGCAGCGTTGGCAAAACCTCGACCAAGGAAATGCTGCTGGCGATGCTGTCGGATCAGGGCCGCACCCATGCCTCGGTTGCCAGCTACAACAACCATTGGGGCGTGCCGCTGACACTGGCGCGCATGCCGCAAGACACCGAATACGCGGTGATCGAGATCGGCATGAACCATCCCGGTGAAATCGCCCCGCTGTCGCGCATGGCCCGCCCGCATGTGGCGCTGATCACAACTGTGGCCGCTGCCCATCTGGAAGCGTTTGACGACATCACCGGCATCGCTGTGGAAAAGGCCAGCATCATCGACGGGCTGGAATACGGCGGCTCGGCCATCCTGAACAACGACGTGGAAACTGCCGCGATCCTGCAAGCCAAGGCGCATGATGCCAAACGCAAGGACGTGGGTTTTGGCTGGCACGGCTTTGATTACGTCCTGAAAGACGTGAATCTGCTCAGCGACGCCACTGTCGTGCAGGCCGAGGTCGACGGCACCCCGCTGGTGTTCAAGATTGACACCACCGGCCAGCATTTTGCAATGAACGGGCTGGGCGCACTGGCGGCCTGTGCCGAACTGGGGGCCGATCTGGCGCTGGCGGCGCAAAGTCTTGGCCGCTGGAAGCCGTTTGCGGGGCGTGGTGCACGCGAGACCATCCATCTTGATCCCGTGGAACGTGACCTGACGCTGGAACTGATCGACGACAGCTATAACGCCAACCCCACCTCGATGGCCGCAGCGCTTGAGGTGCTGGCCGCCGCCGAAGTCACCAATGACACGGGCCGCGTGCGCCGGGGGCGTCGTATTGCGGTGCTGGGCGATATGAAGGAACTGGGCGACGACGCGCAAAAACTGCACGCAGGGCTGGCCGACCTTGAAGCCATGGAAAAGGTCGATCGCGTGCATTGCATCGGCCCGCTGATGCGCGCCTTGTACGATACGCTGCCCGAACACCAGCGTGGCCGGTGGTGCGAAACCTCGCAGGAAATGGCCAAAGTGGTGCGTGCCCGTCTGGACGCAGGCGACGTTGTGCTGGCCAAGGGGTCGCTCAGCATGAAACTGGCGCTTGTCGTTGACGCAATCCGCAAAATGGGCCATCCGGTCGAAAACGCCTGAACACGCTTCGGGCCACAAAAGAATGAGTTGGAATACCTGAAATGCTCTATTGGTTGACCGCGCTGTCGGATGGTGGCGATTTTTTTAACCTGTTTCGCTACATCACCTTCCGCGCGGGCGGGGCTTTTCTGACGGCGCTGCTGTTCGGTTTCATCTTTGGCCTGCCGCTGATCAACGTGCTGCGCCGCACCCAGGGCAAGGGCCAGCCGATCCGCAATGACGGGCCCGAGGGGCATTTTGTCAAGGCCGGCACCCCGACCATGGGCGGGCTGCTGATCGTGGGTGCGCTTCTGACGTCGACCCTGCTGTGGGCGCGGCTGGACAACCCGTTCATCTGGGTGGTGCTGTTTGTCACCGTGTCTTTTGCCGCCATCGGCTTTGCCGATGATTACGCCAAGGTCTCGAAACAGACCACCGCAGGCGTGTCTGGCAAGGTGCGCCTGTTGCTGGGTTTTCTGATTGCCGGTATCGCAGGCTATGTTTCGGCGCTGTATCACCCCGTTGAATTGCAAAACCAGCTGGCCCTGCCGGTGTTCAAGGATACGCTGATCAACTTGGGCTATCTGTTCGTGCCCTTCGCCATCATCGTGATCGTGGGCTCGGCCAATGCGGTCAACCTGACCGACGGGCTGGACGGGCTGGCGATCATGCCGGTGATGATCGCCGCCGGCGCGCTGGGGGTGATTGCCTATGCAGTGGGCCGCGTCGACTTTACCGAATATCTGGACGTGCATTATGTGCCCGGCACCGGCGAAATCCTGATCTTTACCGCCGGTCTGTTCGGCGGCGGTCTGGGGTTCTTGTGGTACAATGCGCCCCCCGCTGCGGTGTTCATGGGCGACACCGGCAGCCTTGCACTGGGCGGCGCGCTGGGGGCCATCGCGGTGGCCACCAAACACGAACTGGTGCTGGCCATCGTCGGCGGGCTGTTCGTGGTCGAGGCGCTGAGTGTCATCATTCAGGTGCTGTACTTCAAACGCACCGGCAAACGCGTGTTCCTGATGGCCCCGATCCATCATCACTACGAGAAAAAGGGCTGGGCCGAGCCGCAGATTGTGATCCGGTTCTGGATCATCTCGTTGATCCTTGCGATGATCGGTCTGGCGACACTGAAGGTACGCTAGGGGCTGGGTCAGAAGATCGACCAGTCCATTTCGCTTGTCAGTTTGGCCAGCGCCTCGGTGCCCTTGTGCGAATTGCCATAGCGGTTCAGGCCAGGGCTCCAGACCGCGATAGAGGCTTGTCCTGGTACAATCGCCAGAATGCCACCGCCCACACCGCTTTTGCCGGGAATGCCGACGCGATAGGCGAAATCGCCCGACCCGTCGTAATGCCCGCAGGTCAGCATCAAGGCATTCAGCCGCCGGATACGGCGCGGCGAGACAAGGTGCGGCATGCCCGGCGCATCCAGCAGAAACCGCCCTGCCATGGCCAATTGGCTGGTGGTCATTTCCAGCGCGCAGTGGTGAAAATAGGTGCCCAATGCCTTTTCGGGCGTGTTGCGCAGGTTGTCATGGGCCGCCAGAAAATGCGCCAGTGCAAAGTTGCGATGCCCATAGGCAGTTTCCGAAGCGGCCACGGCCTCGTTGATATGGATGTCGTCCGATCCGGCGGCGGTGCGCACAAAGCGGATGATCTCGGCCAGCGCCTCGCGGGGGGCGCGGGCGCCCAGCACCTCGTCGGTGGTGACGATGGCACCTGCATTGATGAACGGATTACGCGGGCGGCCGGCTTCCTGTTCCAGCTGCACAATCGAATTGAACGCCCGCCCCGAAGGCTCGCGTCCCACGCGGGTCCACAGCTGGTCGCCGGACCGACCCAGAGCAATGGCAAGGGTAAAGACCTTGGTGATCGACTGGACCGAAAACGGCACTTCACAGGCACCTGCCTCGTGCAGGCTGCCGTCGGCCAATGCCACGGAAATGGCGAACTGCGCCGGATCGACCTGCGCCAGCTGCGGAATATATTGCGCGACCTGACCCCAATCAGCGTCGGCGCGGGCATCGCTGTCCAGCCTTTGCAGGACGGAAGGAAGATCGCTCATTTCGCTACACTCCGGCTTGTGAAGGGCGCGCATTGTCCCCATTCTGCGCCGCACGGGTAGCAGGGGTGATGTGATGATTCCAGTACAAGGTTTGGCAGGCGCGCAGGTGGCGGTTCTGGGGCTGGGACGCTCCGGCCTGTCTGCGGCGCGCGCATTGGCCGCCGGCGGTGCGGTGCCGGTCTGCTGGGATGACAACCCTGATGCCCGCGCACGCGCCGGGGCCGAAGGCTTTGCCGTGCAAGACCTGCACCACCCCAACGCATTCACCGACATCGCGCGGCTGATCGTCAGCCCTGGCATTCCGCATCTGTACCCTGCGCCCAACTCTATCGTTGCTGCCGCCCAGCTTGCCGGCGTTCCGGTGGACAATGACATCGGGCTGTTCTTTCAAAGCTTTGCCAACAGCGGCTGGGCTTCCTTTGACACGCCGCCACGGGTGGTGGCGATCACCGGATCGAACGGCAAATCAACCACGTCGGCGCTGATCCATCACATTCTGACCGAGGCAGGCCGCGACAGCCAGCTGGCGGGCAACATCGGGCGCGGGGTGCTGGACATCGACCCGCCCGAGGACGGCGGTGTGGTGGTGCTAGAGCTGTCTTCCTACCAGACCGATCTGGCGCGCAGCCTGACGCCGGATGTGGCCGTGTTCACCAACCTCAGCCCTGACCATCTGGACCGGCACGCAGGGATGGGCGGCTATTTCGCGGCCAAGCGTCGCCTGTTTGCCGAGGGCGGCCCCGACCGCGCGGTGATCGGCGTGGACGAGGCCGAAGGGCGTTTTCTGGCAGGGCAGCTGGCCGAGGGGCCGACGGACGACCGTGTCATCCGCATTTCGGTCGCGGCGAAACTGGCCGGACCGGGTTGGAACGTCTTTGCGCGCAAGGGCTTCCTGTCGGAATACCGCAAGGGCAAGCAGGTGGCGTCGATTGATCTGCGCAGCGTCAAGGGCCTGCCGGGTGCGCACAATCACCAGAACGCCTGTGCCGCCTTTGCCGCCTGCCGGTCGCTGGGGCTGGCCCCGCGCGTGATCGAGGCAGCGTTTCACAGTTTCGGCGGGTTGCCGCACCGCAGCCAGTTGATCGCGGAGGCGGATGGCGTGGCCTATGTGAACGACAGCAAGGCGACCAATGTGGACAGTGCGCTGAAGGCGCTGGAGGCGTTCCAGAACATCCGCTGGATTTGTGGCGGCTTGCAGAAAGAGGGCGGGCTGGACCCGCTGAACGCGGTGTCGGGAGCGGTCAAAAAAGCCTATGTGATCGGGCGCGAGGCGGCGGCTTTTGCCGTGCAACTGGACGCCGAAACCGAAGTCTGCGGCACGATGGCATCGGCGGTCGCGGCTGCGATGGCCGACGCCGAGGCGGGCGATACGGTGCTGCTGGCGCCGGCGGCGGCCAGTTTCGATCAATATGACAGCTTTGAAAAACGCGGCGATGATTTCGTGGCAGAGGTCAGGGCGCGGCTGGGTTTGGCTTAGGGTCTGGACCCATTAATCTTACGTTGTCAGTTTGACAGATTTTTCCGCTGACAAGCAGCATCTGTGCAAGAATAGTGGTTCTATTTCAAACAGATGCGCCGCCTCCTCTCGGGACATTGCTGCGCAATGCCCTGCCGGGCAATGGGCTGCGGGAAAATCCGTCAAACCCGTCACGCCGAAGGCGTGCCAATATTATTAAGCGCTCCTACGGAGCGACGGGCGGCAATTTCACTTCATTTTAGTGTCTTGGGCCGCTTGCAAATAGAACCACTATTGGCAGCACGACCCAAGCCACTGAAATTTCGTGAAATTGCCGCTGACGACGTAAGATTAATGGGTCCAGACCCTAGGCTGCCGCAATCGCCCGCGCGGCGGCCATGCCCGAAGCCCAGGCCCATTGAAAGTTGTAGCCGCCAAGCCAGCCGGTGACATCCACCGCTTCGCCAATCACATACAGGCCCTGCACGTCCTTGGCCTGCATCGTTTTTGACGAAAGCGCATCGGTGTCGATGCCGCCAAGAGTCACTTCGGCGGTGCGATAGCCTTCGGTGCCGGTCGGGGTCAGCTGCCAGTTTTGAATCTGATCGACCAGCGTGTCGATTCGCGCGTCGGACTGGTCTGCCAGATTGCCGGTCAGCGCCCAGTCGTCTTTCATGAATTCCACCAACCGCGCGGGCAGGTGGGTGGCCAGTTCCGTCGTCAGGTTGCGCCGCCCGTACTGCTGGCGCTGCGCGCGCAGGGCGGGGGCAATGGTGGCTTGGGGGTCAAGGTTCAGCGTCACGCTCTGCCCTTCGCGCCAATAGCTGGACACTTGCAGCACCGCAGGGCCGGACAGGCCGCGGTGGGTGAAAAGCACCGCCTCGTCAAAGTTGGGGCCATCCGCCACCATGCGGGCCGGGGCGGCGACACCGGCCAGCGGAACAAAGCGCCCTTCGGCAAAGGTGAAGGGGACCAGTCCGGGGCGGGTTTCGGTGATGGGCAGGCCGAATTGCCGTGCGATGTCATAGGCAAACCCTGTCGCGCCCATTTTTGGGATCGACTTGCCGCCAGTGGCCAGAACCAGATGCTTTGTTTGAATTTGCAAAGGGCCGTCAGAAGTTTGCAAAGAAACTGCAAACCCGTCAGCAGACTTTGCAACATTGGTCACAGTGGTTTGCAAATGCAGCGTGACCCCCGCATCGGCCATCAACCCCGTCAGCATCGCCACGATCTGCTTGGCCGAGCCGTCGCAAAACAATTGCCCCAGGGTTTTTTCGTGCCAGGCAATGCCATGCCGGTCGACCAGTTCGATGAAATCCCACTGCGTATAGCGTGCAAGCGCCGATTTGGCGAAATGCGGGTTCTGCGAAACAAACGCCTGCGGATCGCAATACATATTGGTGAAATTGCACCGCCCGCCGCCCGAGATACGGATTTTCTCGCCTGGAGCCTTAGCGTGGTCCACAACCATCACCCGCCCGCCCGCATGGGCCGCGCACATCATGCCGGCAGCACCGGCGCCTATGATCAACGTGTCGATTTGCATCGCTCTGCCCTGCCTGAATGTGCGGGTGTGGTCAAGAAACCGCTGACAGGCTTTGACGATGAACCCGAAGGACATAGGTAGGGAGCAACGCAATTCAGAAAGGACCGCCCGATGAACACCCTTGATGCAGGCACGCCCTTCCCGCAAATCCAGTTGCGCACCGTCGGGGGCGGCACCCGCACGCTGGGCAAGGCGCAAAACGGCCATGACTGGCAGTTGGTTGTCGTCTATCGCGGCCTGCATTGCCCGATCTGCAAACGCTATCTGTCACAGTTGCAAGAGATGGCATCGGCCTTTTACGACCAGAAGGTCGAGGTTATTGCCGTGTCAGCAGACCCGTTGGAAAAGGCGCAGAAAATGGTGGAGGAACAGGCGCTTGAACTGCCCGTCGCCTATGATCTCAGCCCCGAGCAGATGGCGCATCTGGGTCTGTATATCTCGGACCCGCGCAGCCCGCAGGAAACCGACCGCCCCTTTGCCGAGCCGGGGACATTCGTGGTGAACGGCGCGGGAAACCTGCAAATCGTCGACGTGTCGAACGCGCCCTTTTCGCGGCCCGATCTGGATGCGTTGTTGCGCGGTATCGCCTTTGTGCGCGAGAAAGACTATCCGGTGCGCGGCACCCGCGCACGCCCATGATAGGCGGGCCTCTGCCCACCGGTGGGGCGGGGTGAAACACACTAGCCCGTGCCGTCTTTTCCGGCTATGATGCGCCTTAGACCCCGCAAAGGGGCGACCTGAGGCAGTTCTAGGCGGTTTGACATGACAGAAATGGTGTATGGTGCAGCACCGGTGCGCGATGGCGAGCCGATCCTGCCGAAATGGTGGCGCACAATCGACATGTGGTCGATGTCGTGCATTCTCATCCTGTTCACGATCGGCCTGCTGCTGGGGTTGGCCGCATCGCCGCCGCTGGCCGCGAAGAACGGCTTTGATGCCTTCCACTATGTGCAAAGACAGGCGTTTTTCGGATGTGTGGCGCTGGTGGCGATGATGCTGACCTCGATGATGACACCGGTGATGGTGCGCCGACTGGCGGTTGTGGGTTTTCTTCTGACATTCGTGGCGCTGATGCTGTTGCCCTTTTTCGGCACCGATTTCGGCAAGGGCGCGACGCGGTGGTTCTCGCTGGGCTTTGCCAGCGTGCAGCCATCGGAATTTCTCAAGCCCGGCTTTGTGGTCGTAGCCGCGTGGATGATGGCCGCAGGGCAGGACCTGAACGGCCCTCCGGGGCGGACGTGGTCGTTTATCCTGTGCGTGACCATCGTGCTGATGCTGGCCTTGCAGCCCGACTTTGGCCAGGCCTGTCTGGTTCTGTTCGGCTGGGGTGTCATGTATTTCGTCGCCGGTGCGCCGATGCTGCTGCTGGTGGGCATGGCAGGCATGGTCGTTTTGGCGGGCACGTTTGCCTATTCCAATTCAGAACACTTTGCGCGCCGGATCGACGGATTTCTGAGCGCCGATATCGACCCCACGACACAGTTGGGATACGCCACCAACGCGATCCGCGAGGGCGGGTTGTTTGGCGTCGGCGTCGGCGAGGGCGAAGTGAAATGGTCGCTGCCAGATGCTCACACCGATTTCATCATCGCTGTGGCAGCCGAGGAATACGGCCTGATCCTCGTGCTGGTGATCATCGCGCTGTACACCTGCGTGGTGGTGCGGTCGCTGTTGCGGCTGGTGCGTGAACGCGATCCGTTCATCCGGCTTGCGGGCACCGGACTGGCCTGTACCTTTGGCGTGCAGGCGATGATCAACATGGGTGTTGCGGTGCGACTGCTGCCTGCCAAGGGCATGACATTGCCCTTTGTCAGCTATGGCGGCTCGTCGGTGATTGCTTCGGGCATTGCGCTGGGCATGTTGCTGGCGTTTACGCGCACGCGCCCGCAGGGCGAGATCAGTGATTTGCTGGGGCGGGGACGCGGCCGATGAAGCCGCCACTGCTGATGATCGCTGCCGGTGGCACGGGCGGGCACATGTTCCCCGCGCAGGCACTGGCCGAAGAGATGTTGCGCCGGGGCTGGCGGGTGAAACTGTCGACCGACGCGCGCGGCGCGCGCTACACCGGCGGCTTTCCCCATTCGACCCAGATCGAACAGATCAGCAGCGCCACTTTTGCGCGCGGCGGTGTGCTGGCCAAGGCGCTGGTGCCGTTCCGCATTGCGGGTGGCATTCTGGGTGCGGTGGTCAGAATGATGCGGGACAAGCCCGACATCGTGGTGGGCTTTGGCGGCTATCCCTCTATTCCGGCGATGTCGGCGGCCACGCTTTTGCGGCTGCCGCGGATGATCCACGAGCAGAACGGGGTTCTGGGGCGGGTGAACCGGATTTTTGCCAAACGTGTGCATGCGGTGGCCTGTGGCACATGGCCCACCGAACTGCCCGATGGCATCGAAGGCTACTACGTCGGCAACCCCGTGCGCCGCGCGGTGCTGGAGCGGGCCGAGGCGGGCTATATCGTGCCCGGAGACTATCCGATGGAGCTGCTGGTGATCGGCGGCAGTCAGGGCGCGCGTATCCTCAGCGATGTGGTGCCACCTGCCATTGCGCAGCTGCCGATGGAAATGGTGCGCAACATCCGTGTCAGCCATCAGGCGCGCGACGAAGATCAGGAGCGCGTGGCCGACTATTATGCGCAAGCGGGCATCGACGCCGATGTGCAACCCTTCTTTAACGATGTGTCGCGCCGCATGACCGAGGCGCAGCTGGTCATTTCACGCTCGGGCGCATCGTCCGTGGCTGACATCGGCGTGATCGGTCGCCCGTCGATCCTGATCCCCTTTGCGGCGGCCACGGGCGATCACCAGACCGCCAACGCACGCGGGCTGGTCGACGCAGGCGCCGCGATCCTGATTCCCGAAGATGCGCTGACACCCGCCGCGCTGGCCGAACAGATTTACGCAGTTCTGGACAATCCGAGCGGGGCATTGCAAATGGCCTCCTCCGCGCACGGACACGCCAAACCGGCGGCTGCGCAGGAGCTGGCCGTGATGGTCGAGACACTTGCAGGGAAAGAGACTGAAGAATGAACGCTGCCACAAAACTGCCCGGAGACGTTGGCCCCATTCATTTCGTCGGCATCGGCGGGATCGGCATGTCGGGCATCGCCGAAGTGTTGTTGAATCTTGGCTATGTGGTGCAGGGGTCGGATCTGAAGACCTCGAAAATCACCGACCGTCTGCACGAACTGGGCGCGCATATCTTTGAAGGGCAGCGCGCCGAGAATATTGCCGACGCGCAGGTGGTCGTGATTTCCTCGGCGATCAAGCCGGGCAATGCAGAACTGGACGCGGCCCGCGCGCGGGGCCTGCCCATCGTGCGCCGCGCCGAGATGCTGGCCGAACTGATGCGGCTGAAATCGAACGTCGCCATCGCCGGCACCCACGGCAAGACCACGACCACCACGATGGTGGCCGCGCTGCTGGACGAGGGCAAGTTTGACCCGACCGTGATCAACGGCGGCATCATCCACGCCTATGGCAGCAACGCCCGCAAGGGCGAGGGCGAATGGATGGTGGTCGAGGCGGATGAAAGCGACGGCACGTTCAACCGGCTGCCCGCCACCATTGCCATTGTCACCAACATCGACCCCGAGCATATGGAACATTGGGGCACCGAAGAGAACCTGCACAAAGGGTTCCTTGATTTCGTGTCCAACATTCCGTTCTACGGGCTTGCGGTGTGCTGCACCGACGATCCCGATGTGCAAAGCCTTGTGGGCAAGTTGACCGACCGGCGCGTGACCACATATGGGTTTAACGCACAGGCCGACGTGCGCGCGATCAACCTGACCTATGAGAACGGCGTTGCCCATTTCGACGTGGTGCTGCGCGCCGAAGACAAGATTATCGAAGGCTGCACGCTGCCGATGCCGGGCGATCACAACGTGTCGAACGCGCTGTCGGCCATCGCCGTGGCGCGGCATCTGGGTATGAAAAGCGCCGAGATCCGCAAGGCGCTGGCCAATTTCGGCGGGGTCAATCGCCGCTTTACCCGTGTGGGTGAGGTGGATGGTGTGACCATCATCGACGATTACGGCCACCATCCGGTTGAAATCGCCGCCGTTCTGAAGGCCGCGCGCCACGCGACAAAAGGCCGTGTGATCGCGGTACACCAGCCGCACCGCTATTCGCGCCTGTCGCATCACTTTGACGAATTCTGCGCCTGCTTCAATGATGCTGACGTGGTTGGCATTGCCGAGGTTTACGCCGCAGGCGAACAGCCCATTCCCGGTGCCTCGCGCGACGATCTGGTGGCGGGGCTGGTGCGTCACGGGCACCGTCACGCCGTTGCCGTGCAAAGCGAAGACGATCTGGAACGGCTGGTGCGGGAAACGGCCGAGCCCGGTGATATGGTTGTCTGCCTTGGGGCAGGGACCATCAGCACATGGGCCAACGCCTTGCCGAAACGGTTGCAAAAGGGGGCGGCATGACGCTGCTTCTGGCCTCTGTCGCATGGGTCTTTGCTGCGGCGGCGGTGGCGATGTTACCGATGCGCCGGCAATATCTGCCCGGCCTTGCGCTGCTGATCGCGGCCCCGGTTCTGGTCGTCATGATCGGGATGCAGGTGGCGTGGTGGGCGGGCCTGCTGGCGCTGGCGGCCTTCGTTTCGATGTTTCGCAATCCGCTGCGTTACTTTTACGCACGCCTGAGGGGGCAACGACCGGAGCTTCCTGAGCTATGACACTTTCCCTGATACTGGCCAGCCTGTGGGCTTTGGCCGCCAACGTGATCGCAATGACCCCCAGCCGCGACCACCACTGGCGCGTGGCTTATGTGCTGATCGCCATTGGCATCCCGATACTGGGCTTTGTCACGGTCCAGCACGGTCCGTGGATCGGGCTGCTGGTGATGGGGGCCGGCGTGTCGGTGTTGCGCTGGCCGGTGATCTACCTGGGCCGCTGGCTGCGCGGGCGGACGCTGGGCAAGTGATTGTGACCCCGGTTTTTGTTCCGCCGCTGATTTTGGGCGCTGTGGCATTCTATCTGGGGGTGCGGGGCTATATCCGCCTGTATCTTTACTATGTGCCGCTGTCGCTGGTGATTATCGCAGGGCTGTTGTGGCTGGTTGCGGGTGTGCCGCCCTATGTCAACAGTGTGGTGTTGGCATTGCTGGCAATGGGCCTGTTTCTTTGTGCCTGTTTTGGTATGGGGTGGATCATTCACCGTATCCTGACCCACAAACCCCGAGACTGACATGACTGATCTGCCGCCCGTCCGAGGCAAACTGACCCCGAAACGCGAACTAAGCGATTTGACATGGCTGCGTGTGGGTGGGCCTGCCGACTGGCTGTTCCAGCCTGCGGACACCGATGATCTGGCGCAGTTTCTGGCGGCCTTGCCGGATGACGTGGCGGTGTTTCCGATGGGCGTGGGCAGCAATCTGATCGTGCGTGACGGTGGTTTGCGCGCGGTGGTGGTCCGGCTGGGGCGCGGGTTCAACGGAATTAACGTGGACGGTGACACGGTAACGGCGGGTGCCGCCGCACTGGACGCCCATGTGGCGCGGCGCGCGGCGGACGCGGGCGTGGACCTGACATTCTTGCGCACCATTCCGGGCAGCATCGGGGGGGCCGTGCGGATGAACGCGGGCTGCTACGGCAGCTATACGGCAGATGTTTTCCAATCTGCGCGCGCGGTTCTGCGCACGGGGGACGTGGTGACGCTGACGCCTGCGCAGATGAATTTCCGCTATCGTCAGAGCGATCTGCCCGAGGGCGCGGTGCTGGTATCCGCCACCCTGCGCGGCCCTGCGGGGGAGGCCGGCGCGCTGCACGACCGTATGGCGGCCCAGTTGCAAAAACGCGATGAAACCCAGCCGACCAAAGACCGCAGCGCCGGATCGACCTTTCGCAATCCCGCCGGGTTTTCGTCCACGGGGCAGGCAGATGATGTACACGACCTGAAAGCCTGGAAGGTGATCGACGATGCAGGCCTGCGCGGGGCCATGGTGGGCGGCGCGCAGATGAGCCCGAAGCATTCCAATTTCATGATCAACACCGGCGATGCCACCGCTGCCGACCTTGAAAACCTTGGTGAAAAGGTGCGAAAAGAGGTTTACGCAACCCGCGGTATCACGCTAGAGTGGGAAATTATGCGTATCGGCGAACCGAGCCCGGATTTGCCGGTTTGCAAGATGGCTAAAAGACCAGAATAACGACCAAATAAACGATAAGGGCCGCAACAGGCCACAACGATAAGAGTCCGCAAAAGGGCTTGGGATACAGAGGCACCAAGGTGGGTCAGTCGAGCAGGACACCCCCGAAAGTGGCGGTACTATTGGGTGGACCTTCCGCTGAGCGCGAGGTCTCGCTCTCAAGTGGACACGCTTGCGCTGCCGCGCTGAGGGACGAAGGATTTGACGTGGTCGAGGTCGATGCAGGCCGCGACCTTGTTGCGCGTTTGCAGGACATCAAGCCCGATGCCGTTCTCAACTGCCTGCACGGGCGTTGGGGCGAGGACGGCTGTGTGCAGGGTCTGCTGGAATGGATGGGCGTGCCCTATTCGCATTCCGGCGTGCTGGCCTCGGCGCTGGCGATGGACAAGCAGCGCAGCAAAGAAGTGTTCCGCGCCGCCGGTCTGCCGGTGGTCGACAGCATGATCTGCTCCAAGGTCGAGGTGATGGCGGGCCATGTGATGCCGCCGCCCTATGTGGTCAAACCCAACAACGAAGGCTCGTCTGTCGGCGTTTATCTGGTGGGCAAGGACAACAACGGCCCGCCGCAGCTGGACGACAACATGCCCGCCGAGGTCATGGTGGAAACCTTTGCTCCGGGGCGCGAGCTGACGACCAGCGTGATGGGCGACCGCGCGCTGACCGTCACGGATATTCTGACGACCGGCTGGTATGACTACGACGCCAAATACAAACCGGGCGGATCGACCCATGTGGTGCCTGCCGAGGTGCCGCAGGAAATCTTTGATCTGTGCATGGAATACGCCGTGCGTGCGCACAAGGCGCTGGGGTGCCGTGGCATCAGCCGGACCGATTTCCGCTGGGACGAAAGCCGGGGCGCTTCGGGGCTGATCCTGCTGGAAACCAACACCCAGCCCGGCATGACCCCCACATCACTGTCGCCCGAACAGGCCGAGAAAACCGGCATGTCCTTTGGTAAGCTGTGCCGCTGGATGGTGGAGGATGCCTCGTGCAACCGCTGATCCGCCGCGCCAAGACACCCAGGGCCGATCCGGCACCCTCGCGTTGGGCGTGGCGGTTGCAGCGGCTGATGCTGACGCCGGGATTTCGGTTCGGGCTGCGCTTTGGCGTGCCCTTTGTAATCGTCTTCGCGGGGGCCAGCATCTATCTGTCCGATGATGCGCGTCGTCAGGTGATCCTGGACACCGTGGCCGAAGCGCGCCGCGCCATCGAGGAACGTCCCGAATTCATGGTACAGGTGATGGCCATCGACGGCGCCAGCACCGAAACCGGCGAAGACATTCGCGAAATCCTGCCGATTGATTTCCCTGTATCCTCCTTTGATCTGGACCTTGAGCATATCCGGCGCACGGTCTCGGGGCTTGATCCGGTCAAGGAAGCCTCGGTGCGCATCCGTCCGGGCGGCATTCTGCACATTGAAGTCACGCCGCGCGTGCCTGTCGCGATCTGGCGCCAGCCCGACGGGCTGACCCTGATTGACGAGACCGGCGCCCATGTGTCGGGTCTGGCCCGCCGCAGCCTGCGCCCCGACCTGCCGCTGGTGGCAGGGGACGGGGCCGACAAGGCTGTTGCCGAAGCGCTGACACTGGTCGAAGCCGCCGCCCCGCTGGGCAGCCGGCTGCGCGGTGTCGTGCGCGTTGGTCTGCGCCGCTGGGATCTGGTGCTGGACCGCAATCAACGGGTGTTGTTGCCAGAAGAGGGGGCTGTGTCCGCGCTTGAGCGCGTGATTGCGCTGGAGAATGCGCAAGACCTGCTGACGCGCGATGTCGCGCGGGTGGACATGCGTCTGGCGCAGCGTCCCACGGTAAAAATGAACGAGGCTGCCACGCAAGAATGGTGGCGTATCCGGCAAATCGAGATGAATGGGCAGTGATATGATGAATGACCTCTATGACAGCCAGCGCAGCATGCGCAACATGCGCAAGATGGCGATGCAACGTGGTGTTGTGGCCATTCTGGACGTAGGATCGTCCAAGATTGCGTGCCTGGTTCTGCGCTTTGACGGCTCGGCCAAGATGGACGAAGGCGGCGAGATCGGCTCGCTCGCCGGACAATCGGGCTTCCGCGTCATCGGGGCTGCGACCACGCGGTCGCGGGGGGTGCGCTTTGGCGAGATCTGCGCCATGGGCGAAACCGAACGCGCCATTCGCACCGCCTTGCAGGCTGCGCAAAAGATGGCCGGAATCCGTGTGGATCATGTAATTGCCTGCTTCGCCGGTGCCGAGCCGCGCAGCTATGGGCTGGATGCGCAACTGGAAATGGACGGCGATCTGGTCAGCGAACAGGATGTGGCCCGCGTGCTGGCGCGCTGCGACGTGCCTGATTACGGCGAAGACCGCGAAGTGCTGCACGCACAGCCGGTGAACTTTGCGCTGGACCACCGGTCGGGTCTGTCCGATCCGCGCGGCCAGCTGGGCAACACGCTGTCCGTGGACATGCACATGCTGACGGTGGATGCCGCGGCGGTGCAGCATCTGGCGCATTGCATCAAGCGCTGCGATCTGGAACTGGCCGGCGTTGCGTCGTCTTCCTATGTCTCCGGCATCTCGGCCTTGGTCGAGGATGAACAGGAGCTGGGGTCGGCCTGTATTGATCTGGGTGGCGGCACCACGGGCATTTCGATCTTTATCAAGAAGCACATGATCTATGCCGACGCGGTGCGCATGGGCGGCGATCACGTCACATCGGATATTTCGATGGGGCTGCAAGTGCCGATGGCCAATGCCGAGCGGATCAAGACGTTTTACGGCGGCGTGCACGCCACGGGCATGGACGACCGCGAGATGATCGAGATCGGTGGCGACACCGGCGATTACGAACACGACCGCCGCACCGCCAGCCGCGCCGAGCTGATCGGGATCATGCGGCCTCGGGTCGAGGAGATTCTGGAAGAGGTGCGCGCGCGTCTGGATGCGGCGGGTTTCGACCATCTGCCCAGCCAGCAGATCGTGCTGACCGGGGGCGGCAGCCAGATCCCCGGTCTGGACGGGTTGGCGTCGAAAATTCTGGGCCAGCAGGTCCGTCTGGGCCGTCCGTTGCGCGTACACGGTCTGCCACAGGCCGCCACGGGGCCGGGGTTTGCCTCGGCCGTGGGGCTTGCACTGTTTGCCGCACACCCGCAGGACGAATGGTGGGATTTCGACATTCCTGCCGACCGCTATCCCGCGCGCTCGCTGCGCCGCGCCGTGCGCTGGTTCCGCGACAACTGGTAGGGCAAGGCGCAACCTGCCGCCGGTCATTTCTTGCCGATGCGCGCCGGATTGGGCTGGCGCGAATCCGCACCCTGTAATAGGGTCACGGCAAGGTCCGAAGAGACCCGCGGCAGACCGAGCAGTCAGCCAAACAGACATATCAACCTCGCGCCCCCTGGCTTTTGGGCGCATTCAAAACGGGCTTGCGCTTTGCATGCCTGCTACCTCTAGGTGCAGGGTGCACCATTGCTTTGCCCACATCATACGGTGTGATCGGCGAAATCCCGCGTCTTTGCCAAAAAAACATCAACATTTTGGGGTTGTTGGCCAGTTTTGACGTGACGTGCTTGCGCGCAGTCTTTAAGATCAGGTCAGATTTGGGACGAAAAACACCGCGAATGCGGGCCGGAACACAAAAACAGGCGGATTAGTGATGACATTGAACCTCTCTATGCCGGGGCAGGACGAACTGAAACCACGGATCACCGTGTTCGGGGTCGGCGGTGCCGGTGGTAACGCGGTCAACAACATGATCGAAAAAGAGTTGGACGGCGTCGATTTCGTTGTCGCCAACACCGACGCGCAGGCGCTGCAACAATCTGCCGCCGCGAACCGGGTCCAGCTGGGCATCAAGGTGACCGAAGGGCTGGGCGCTGGTGCGCGGGCCACTGTCGGGGCTGCGGCTGCCGAAGAAAGCATTGAACAGATCGTTGATCACCTGGCGGGGGCACACATGTGCTTTATCACCGCGGGCATGGGCGGCGGCACCGGCACCGGTGCGGCCCCGATCATCGCACAGGCTGCCCGCGAACTGGGTGTTCTGACCGTTGGCGTCGTGACCAAGCCCTTCCAGTTCGAAGGTGCCAAGCGGATGCGTCAGGCCGAAGACGGCGTTGAAGCCCTGCAAAAGGTTGTTGATACGCTGATCATCATTCCCAACCAGAACCTGTTCCGGCTGGCGAACGAGAAAACCACATTCACCGAAGCCTTCTCGATGGCAGATGATGTTCTGTATCAAGGCGTTAAAGGTGTGACCGACCTGATGGTCCGTCCTGGCCTGATCAACCTCGACTTTGCCGACGTGCGCGCCGTGATGGACGAGATGGGCAAGGCGATGATGGGCACCGGCGAGGCCGAAGGCGAAGATCGCGCCATTCAGGCCGCCGAAAAGGCCATCGCGAACCCGCTGCTGGACGAAATCAGCCTGCGCGGCGCCAAAGGTGTTCTGATCAACATCACCGGTGGCCACGACCTGACCCTGTTCGAACTGGACGAAGCCGCCAACCGCATCCGCGAGGAAGTGGACCCCGAGGCGAACATCATCGTCGGTTCCACGCTGGACACGGACATGGGTGGCATGATGCGCGTCAGCGTAGTTGCCACAGGTATCGACGCCGTCGAGGTGAACACCGAAATGCCGGTGCCGCGCCGCAAGATGTCGGCACCGCTGAAACCTCAGGTGACGCAGGAAGAAACCCCTGTCGCCGCAGCACCAGCGCCCGTGAAGGCGCCGGTCGAAGAGGTCTATGAAGAAGAGTATGCTTCGGCGCAGACCCCGCAGGAACCGACATTGTTCGAAGAGATGAATGTTGAACAGGCAGCTGCCGAAGATATGGCCGAAGATATCTTTGCCGAAGACGACAGCGATGCGTTGCCGCCGCCCGCCTATCAGCCGGAAGTGGCCGCATTCGAACCGCAGCACCACGACTCGCTGAACGCCGAACCGGATACATTCGTCGCCCCCCGCGCTCCGACGCCCGGCACGCCGTCGCCCGAAGCACTGGCCCGTCTGCGCGCCGCGGCGCAAAAGGCGGCACCCGCTGCGACACCGCGTCAGGCACCCGCCGCAGCACAAGGCGAGCGCCCGCGCTTCGGTATCAACTCGCTGATCAACCGCATGACCGGACACGGTGAAGGCCAGCAGCCCGAGCGTGCGCAACAACAACCTGCGCGCCAGCAGCCTCCGGTTCAGTCGGGCCGCGCGGCGGCACCTGCGCCGCAACCGGTCGAAGCGCACGACCCCGATCAGGAACGTATCGAAATCCCCGCGTTCCTGCGTCGTCAAGCGAATTAATGTTCGCTAGATTGTAACGAATTGGGCCACCTTCGGGTGGCCCTTTTTCGTTTGTTCACAGGGGCTTATGTGTCTCCAAGCGCCTTATTGCCGGTTCTGAATCGGGATGTTTCATTACGTTACAAAGATTGAGTTGAGAGACGGTGCCCCGACCACTAGTTAAGATACACCGCTAACAGTTCAGGACAGACCAACGTGCAAACAACCATCAAATCTCCGATCAGCTTTACAGGAACCGGTCTGCATTCCGGCAAGCCTGCGACGCTGACCATTCGGCCCGCAATGGCCGAACACGGGATCTGGTTCGCACGTCGCGATGTGGATGGCGACGCGCTGATCCCCGCGCGTTGGGATGCGGTGAACCGTTCGCCCCTGTGCACCAAGCTGGAAAATGCTTCGGGCGCCACCGTGTCGACCGTCGAACATGTGATGGCGGCGCTGGCGGGCTGTGGTGTACACAACGCGCTGGTGGAAATTGACGGCCCCGAAGTTCCGATCCTTGACGGTTCTGCGGTGCCTTTTGTGCGCGGTATCATGCAGCGCGGTTTGCGTGCGCTGAACGTGCCTGTGCGTGCCTTCGAAGTGATGCGCGAAGTGACCGTGACCGATGGCGCGGCCAGTGCCACATTGCGCCCCTCGGATACGCTGCGCATTGATTTCGAGATTGATTTTGACGATGCGGCGATTGGTCACCAGCAGAAATCGCTGGTGATGAACAATGGCAGCTTCGCGCGCGAGCTGTGCGACAGCCGCACCTTCTGCCGTCAGGCCGATGTGGTTGCCATGCAGGCCAACGGTCTGGCCCTGGGCGGCAACCCTGGCAAGAACGCCGTGGTGTTCGACGGTGACCGCGTGCTGAGCCCTGGCGGTTTGCGCCATCGTGATGAACCCGTGCGCCACAAAATGCTGGATGCGCTGGGGGATCTGGCGCTGGCAGGGGCCCCCTTGATCGGCCACTATATCGGTGTGCGGTCGGGCCATTCGATGACCAACATCTTGCTGCGCAAGCTTTTTGCAACGCCGGATGCGGTGCGCATGGTGGTTTGTGATGCGCAGCAGTCGCGCCGCTTGCCGGGCTACGGTCTGGTTTGGGATGAAATTCCCCAAGTTGCGTAAGCGCGCGCAACGTGACATCTATCATTCAGTTTCAAGAACAGTGCATTGGGGCGTTTTGCCCCGTAATTTTCTGTGCTAGAGACTTTGTAATTCAGTCTGCGAGGCAGGCGATGGACAGTTGTGAGGATGGCAAGGCATGACCAGCGGCGGGACCCGAACCGGGGTAGTGTGTGCCCTCGTCTTGGCGACGGCGTTGAGCGCCTGTGGCAACGGCAAGGATCGCCCGACAACGGGCACGATCTTTAACCAGCAGGAAATTCCGCTGGAAACCTACACCGCCCAGCAGATTTTCGAACGTGGCGAATACGAGCTTGAGCGCAAGAAACCGGATCAGGCCGCGTTCTATTTTGCTGAAATTGAACGACTATATCCATATTCCGAATGGGCCAAACGTGCGCTGATCATGCAGGCCTTTGCCTATCATCGGGACAAGGATTACGAAAACTCGCGCTCGGCGTCACAGCGGTTCATCGACTTCTATCCCGATGACGATGACGCGGCCTATGCGCAGTATTTGCTGGCGCTCAGCTATTATGACCAGATCGACGAGGTTGGTCGCGATCAGGGGCTGACGTTTCAGGCGCTGCAATCCCTGCGCAAAGTGATCGAAGTGTACCCCAACAGCGAATACGCCAAGTCCGCGATTCTCAAATTTGATCTGGCCTTTGACCACCTTGCCGGCAAGGAAATGGAAATCGGGCGCTATTACCTGAAGCGGGGCAACTATACGGCTGCCATCAATCGCTTCCGCGTTGTGGTCGAGGATTTCCAGACCACGTCGCACACGGCCGAGGCGCTTCACCGTCTGGTCGAAGCCTATCTGTCGCTGGGGCTGACCCAGGAAGCACAGACAGCCGGGGCCATTCTGGGCTATAACTACCGTTCGACCGACTGGTATGAAGACAGCTACAAATTGCTGACCGGTCGCGGGCTGGAACTGGAAGCGGCGGGCGACAATTGGCTGAGCCAGATCTATCGCCAGATGATCAAGGGGCGGTGGCTGTAATCCTCAAAGGTTGCACCCACCCGACAGGCAACTGACATGCTGCGCGGGCTTGATATCTCGGACATGCTGATTATCGACCGGCTGGAACTTGCGTTCCAGCCGGGACTGAACGTGCTGACGGGTGAAACCGGCGCGGGCAAGTCTATCTTACTGGATTCGCTGGGCTTTGTGCTGGGCTGGCGCGGGCGTGCCGATCTGGTGCGGCAGGGCGCGGCACAGGGCGAAGTGACCGCGTGGTTTGATCTGCCTGACGGGCATCCGGCCTATGCCGTGCTGGAAGAGGCGGGGCTGCCCGCCAGCGACGAGCTGATCCTGCGCCGGATCAATACCGCTGACGGGCGCAAGACCGCCTGGGTCAACGACCGGCGTTGCTCGGGCGAGGTGCTGCGCGCCTTGTCGGACACATTGGTGGAATTGCACGGGCAGCATGATGATCGCGGGTTGCTGAACCCGCGCGGTCACCGCGACATTCTGGACGCATTCGGCGGGCTTGAAGGGCGCAAGGCAACGGTGCGTACCGCTTGGAGTGCCGTTGGCAAGGCCCGCAAGGCGCTGGACAAGGCCGAAACGGCGATGGCCGCGATCCGCGCCGAAGAGGAATTCTTGCGTCACGCCGTCGGCGAGCTGGACGCCCTTGCCCCAGAGCCGGGTGAAGAGGCATCGCTGGACGTCCGTCGTCGCCTGATGCAGGCCGCCGAGCGGATTCGCTCGGATGTGGTGAAAGCCTATGAAACATTGGGCTATGACGGGGCAGAGGGCGCGATGAGCAACGCCCTGCGCTGGCTTGAGGGCGCGGTGGACAAGGCCGAGGGCACGCTTGACGGTGCGATTGCCGCGCTGGGGCGCGCGATGGTCGAACTGGACGACGCCCAAAGCGGCATCGTCGCGGCGATTGACGGTCTGTCGTTCAATCCGGTCGAGCTGGAAGAGGCCGAGGAACGTCTGTTCGCCATCCGCGCGCTGGCACGCAAGCATGATGTGGCCCCTGACGAACTGGCGGTTTTCGCGGACACGCTGCGCGAGAAGCTGGCGGCGCTGGATGCTGGCGACGCCGGTCTGGCAGCCTTGCGAAGCGCGCTCAGCGCGGCGCATGGCACCTATGACACCGCCGCAGATGCGCTGCACCAGGCGCGCACCAAGGCTGCGGGCAAGCTGGACAAGGCGGTCAGCGCCGAACTTGCCCCCCTGAAAATGGAACGCGCGGTGTTCGAGACGCGCATCAGCGACGAAAGCGCAGGCCCCGACGGGCGCGATGCTGTGGCGTTCACCGTGGCCACCAACCCCGGCGCGCCTGCCGGGCCGCTGAACAAGATCGCATCGGGTGGCGAGCTGAGCCGCTTTCTGCTGGCGCTCAAGGTCTGTCTGGCTGGTGGTCAGGCGGGGCTGACCATGATCTTTGACGAGATCGACCGCGGTGTCGGCGGGGCAACTGCTGATGCTGTAGGCCGCCGTCTGAAAGCGCTGGCCGAGGGTGGGCAGGTGCTGGTGGTAACGCATTCGCCGCAGGTTGCTGCACTGGGCGCGCATCACTGGCAGGTGTCGAAATCGGTGGCCAAGGGCATGACCACGTCGCAGGTGATCCCGCTGGATGCGCCTGCACGGATTGACGAAGTGGCACGGATGCTGGCGGGCGATCAGGTGACCGAGGCCGCCCGCGCGGCGGCCAGCGCGTTGCTGGACGGCTGAGCATATGGGGGCGCTGCCCCCGGCGCTGCGCGCCTCCCCCGGGATTTTTTTGAACCAGAGAAGACGAGCGTGGGCCTTTTTGTTTGGCTTGGCCTGGCATAGAAATGCACAGCGGAAAGTGGCAGGACATGAGCAGCCCGAAACAGTCGATCTTTGCACAGTCATACGGTCAGGCGCTAGCCGCCTGCCGTGACGGGTTTCAGCTGGTCCGCCGCAGCGGGCCCTCGCAGATCCAGTTCTGGTTTATTGCCCTGCTGATCGGTATCGGGGCGGGCTTTGCCGCCTTGCTGTTTCGCAAGGGGATCTCCAGCTTTCAGTCATTTCTGTACGGCACCGATGATGTACAGCATTTGCACAGTTTTGCACAAAACCTGCCGTGGTACTGGATCTTGATGATCCCGATCTGTGGCGGTCTGGCCGTGGGGGTGATCCTGCACCTGTTTACCCGTGACGGTCGTGCGCGAAGTGTGGCCGAGGTGATCGAAGGTGCCGCGATGCACGAGGGCCGGGTTGAAACGCGGGCCGGTATTGCCTCGGCTTTGGCGTCTTTCATTACGCTGTCGTCGGGCGGATCGACGGGCCGCGAGGGGCCTGTGGTGCATATGGCGGCGGTGATTTCGACCAAGGTGTGCCGGTTCATCAAGGCAGACGGGGTGACAGGGCGCGACTTGCTGGGATGCGCCGTGGCGGCCGCGGTCTCGGCCAGCTTTAACGCACCGATTGCCGGGGCGCTGTTCGCGTTGGAAGTGGTGTTGCGCCATTTTGCGGTGCACGCATTCGCACCCATTGTTATTGCGTCGGTGGCGGGGACCGTCATCAACCGGCTTGAGTTCGGCGGCGTGACCGAGTTTCGTCTGGCCGAACCGGAAATGCTGCAGTTCTATGTGGAACTGCCTGCCTATCTGTTGCTGGGGCTTGTCAGCGGGCTGGTGGCCGTGGTGCTGATGCGCGCGGTGTTCTGGGCTGACGATCTGGGCACCATCGTGCAGACCCGCACTGGCCTGCCCCGTTGGCTGCGCCCTGCGCTGGCGGGGGCCTTGCTGGGCGGCATTGCAATCTTTTACCCCCATATCATCGGGGTCGGGTATGAAACGACCTCGCTGGCGCTGACCGGCGCGCTGGGGCTGCGCGAGGTGATGGTCTTTGCAGTGCTCAAGGTGATAGCGGTTGCCATCACCATGGCGGGGCGCATGGGCGGTGGGGTGTTTTCGCCCTCGCTGATGGTGGGGGCGCTGACCGGTCTGGCCTTTGGGCTGATTGCGACGGGCGTGTTCCCCGATGTGTCGGGGTCGGTCACGCTCTATGCGCTGGCAGGCATGGGCGCGGTGGCCGCTGCGGTGCTGGGCGCGCCGATTTCGACCACGCTGATCGTGTTCGAGCTGACGGGTGACTGGCAGACCGGTCTGGCCGTGATGGTGTCCGTATCGCTGAGCACCGCATTGGCCAGCCGTTTGGTGGACCGCAGTTTCTTTCTGACGCAACTGGAGCGGCGCGGCGTGCATCTGGCTGCGGGGCCGCAGGCCTATCTGCTGGCGATGTTCCGGGTGACAACGGTGATGCGCAAACCCGACGATCCGCGTGCGGCTGATGATGAAGCCTGTTGGGACATGATCCGTGCAGGTACCTATCTGGACGCATCCGCCACACTGGAAGCCGCAATGCCGGTGTTCGAGACCGCGTCGGTGGCGTTCATTCCGGTGGTGACATTGCAGGGAGAAGACATGCCGCCCGAACTGCTGGGCGCGCTGTTCCATGTGGATGCCTTGCGCGCCTACAACCGCGCGCTGGCGGCGACGGCGGCAGAAGAACACTCCTGATGCCGCTGCTGCACGTTCAGATTTTTTCGACCGTTACGCCGTTGCCTGCGTAAAAGGCCAGATAGTCTTTGATCTCGGTCATGTCGTCCTTGGGGGCTTCATAGCTCCATGCGACATTTTCCAGCGTGGTGGATTTGGTCACCACGGAATAGTAGCTTGCGTCGCCCTTGTGCGGGCAAAACGTGGTTTTGTCGGTCTTGTCCAGGAACGCCGTGGCGATGTCGCCGCGCGGGAAATAGATCACAAAGGGATAGTCGCCTTCGGTCAGTTCCAGCGCATTTTCGCTTTCACCGATGACGGCACCACCGGCGCGCACGCTCCATTTGCCTGTGGCAGGGCGGATTGTGATGTGATTGGCCATGTTATGTCCTCCTCGGATCGCTGAACGCAGTCTTTAGCAGCTTTGTAACAATCCCGCTATGTGTCAGATTGGTGCCGTAGCGTCCTTTAGCCAGACACGAGCGTCGGCGCTGACACGCGGGCCGATTTTTTCCAGAACGTCACTGTGATAGGCATTCAACCAGTCGCGTGACGGGGTGTCCAGTAGTGACGGCACAATCAGGCGGCGGTCAATGGGCGCATATGTCAGCGTGCGCCAGCACAGCATCGCGCGGTGCGTATCGCCGCCTGCGGGGGGAGTGGCGGGTTCCACCACCAGCAGGTTCTCGATACGGATGCCAAAAGCCCCCTCGCGGTAATAGCCGGGTTCATTGGACAGGATCATGCCCGGTTGCAGGGGCACATGGCTGATCTTCGACAGGCGTTGCGGCCCTTCGTGTACAGACAGATAGGCCCCGACCCCGTGGCCCAGACCGTGATCGAAATCCTGATGGGCATACCACAGGGGCGCGCGGCCGATGGCCTCGATGTCGCGGCCTGCCAGCCCCACGGGCCAGCGCAGGCGGGACATGGCGATCATGCCCGCCAGAACGCGGGTAAAGGCGGCCTGTGCCTCGGGCTGGGGCGTGCCGATGGCGATGGTTCGGGTGATGTCGGTGGTGCCGTCCAGATATTGCCCGCCGCTGTCCAACACGATCAGCTGGCCGTCTTGCAGGGTGCTGTCGGTTTCTTCGGTGACGCGGTAGTGCATGATTGCGCCGTTCGGGCCGGTGCCCGCGATGGTTTCAAAACTGATGTCCTGCAAGGCGTTGTCCCGCCGTCGGCTGGCTTCCAGCTGGGTGACCACTTCGGTTTCGCTGACCGTGCCGGGGGCCTGGGCATCCAGCCACGCCAGCAGTTCGACAACCGCCGCCCCGTCGCGCAAGTGGGCGTTGGCGCTGCCATCGATCTCGGCGGGGTTCTTGCAGGCCTTGGGCAGGGCACAGGGATCGTCGCCCCAGACACCGTTTGGCCCCACGGTGTCGGCAACAATGGCCGGCACCGTGGATTTTTCCATGCGCACAGGGCCGCGCAGACCCGCGATATGGGGCAGGAAGCTGTCGGGGGCATGGGGGGTGATGTCGGGGCCCAGATGCGCGCCCAGAGCGTCCAGCTTTGCCGCGTCCATGAACAGATCAACCCGCGCGTCGGCGTGCAAGACAGCCAGACCCTGAGCAATCGGATTCCGCGGGATGTCGGCGCCGCGGATGTTCAGCAGCCAGCACAGGCTGTCGGGCAGGGTGATGATGGCCGCCGCCTGACCGTTTTGTGCCAGTTCGGTGCTTAGGCGGGCGCGTTTGGCCTCGTGGCTTTCGCCCGCAAATTCCAGCGGATGCACTTTGGCCGGTTCCATCGCGGGGCCGGGCTGATCGGTCCAGATGGCATCAACCATGTTGTCGCAGGCTTGCAGGGCAATGCCGGCGCCGGTCAGCGCGTCGGTCAGTTGTTCGATCTGGCCCGCGGTGTGCAGCCATGGATCAAAGCCGATCACGCCGCCCGAGGGCATCTGTTCGATCAGCCAGTCTGCCAGCCCGGTTTCGGGCCACGGTACGGGGGTATAGACATCGGCCACCTGCGCCTTGACCTGAGTGCGGTAGCGTCCGTCGATGAACACGCCCGCCACCTCGCGCAACACGGCGCAAAAGCCTGCCGAGCCGGTAAAGCCGGTCAGCCACGCCAGCCGTTCGTCACGCGCGCTGACGTATTCGCCCTGGTGCGCATCGGCGCGGGGCACCAGAAATCCGTCAAGCCCTTGTGCGTCAAGAACGCTGCGCAATGCTGCCAAGCGGGGCGGGCCTTGCTCTGGCCGTGCGGTCACCTGGAACGACTGGAACATAGGCTTGTACCCTCTTCATCTTGTTACATAAACGCGCCGCGCAAGGCCATGCTCAGGTGGTACGGCGCATTCCCATCACGCGGGCGCGTGCCCGTGGGTCGCTGTCAAACAGCGCCGCCAGTTGTTCGGTCATGGCACCGGCCAGCTGGTCGACATCAGTGATCGTCACGGCGCGGTCGTAATAGCGGGTGACGTCGTGGCCGATGCCGATGGCCAGCAGTTCCACCGCGCGGCGTTTTTCGATCATGGCGATCACATCGCGCAGGTGTTTTTCCAGATAGTTGGCCGGGTTGACACTCAGCGTGCTGTCATCGACCGGCGCGCCGTCTGAAATCACCATCAGGATCTTGCGCGCCTCGGACCGGTTGACCATGCGGCGGTGCGCCCATTCCAGCGCCTCGCCGTCGATGTTTTCCTTCAACAGGCCCTCTTTCATCATCAGCCCCAGATTGGGGCGCGCCCGACGCCAGGGGGCATCGGCGGATTTGTAGATGATATGGCGCAGATCGTTCAGACGCCCCGGCGTTTGCGGGCGGCCATCGTTCAGCCATGCCTCGCGGGCCTGTCCGCCTTTCCACGCGCGGGTGGTAAAGCCCAGAATCTCGACCTTGACGTTGCAGCGTTCCAGCGTGCGCGCCAGAACATCGGCGCAGATCGCGGCGATGCTGATCGGACGGCCTCGCATCGAGCCGGAGTTGTCCAAGAGCAGCGTCACGACGGTATCGCGGAATTCGGTGTCTTTCTCGATCTTGAAGCTCAGCGGCGTGGTGGGGTTGGCCACAACACGCGCCAGACGGCCCGCATCCAGCATGCCTTCTTCCAGATCGAACTCCCAGCTCCGGTTCTGCTGGGCCTGCAAGCGGCGTTGCAACTTGTTGGCCAGACGGCTGACCGCGCCCTTGAGCGGCTCAAGCTGCTGGTCCAGATAGGCGCGCAGACGCTCCAGTTCGACCGGTTCGGCCAGTTCGTCGGCGTTGATCTCTTCGTCGTGGGTGTTCAGATAGACCTTGTAATCGGGGTCCGCGTCGCTGAAGGGTTGCGGGGCAGGCGGCTCAAGCGGAGCTTCGCCCTCGGGCATCTCGGCCTCTTCGCCCATCTCCTGATCGGCCATCTCGTCCATCGAGACCTGCGCCTGCGACGCATCCTGCTGTTCTTCCTGCGACTGCTCGGGCGAGCCTTCGGCGTCTTCGCTGTCGTCGTCGTCGCTGCCGGTGCTGTCGGGATCCTGTTCCTCTTCGGCGCCTTCTTCGGCCTGATCTTCCTGATCCTCGTCCATCTGGTCGGGGTCATCACCGATCTGGTCGCCATAGCCCAGATCCTTGATGATCTGACGCGAGAAGCGCGCGAAATCAGCCTGATTTCCCAGCGTCTTGTCAAGGTTGTCCAGCGTCACGCCGGCCTGTTCCTCGATAAAGCCGCGCCACATTTCCATGGCGTTCTGCGCGCCTGCGGGCAGTTGGCGGCCCGTGGCCAGATGGCGGATCAGGTAACCCGCAGCAGTGGCCAGCGGCACGTCAGAAGCCTGTTTGACCTGATCATAGCCCTTGCGGGCCGCTTCGTTGGCGATCTTGGCGTCGATGTTGCCGGCGGTGCCGGGCATGTCGCGCGCGCCCATGGCCTCGCAGCGGGCGGTTTCCATCGCTTCGTACAGCTCGCGCGCCACCTCGCCCGAGGGCAGGTATTTCGAATGGGTCTGGCCGTTGTGATACCGCCGGTGCAGCGCCAGCGCGTCGGCGGTGCCGCGGGCCAGCAGAACCTCCTGGCGGGTCATGCGGCGGGTCACCTGCGGCAGCCGCATCGCATCGCCCGACAGTCCCGAAGGGTCGGCGGAATAGCTGACGTTCAGGTCGGGGTCATTGGCCATGACCTTGGTCGCTTCGCCAAGCGCCTTCTTGAACGCGTCTGCGGGGTTGTCGGTGGGTTTGCTCATGACAGCTTTCGGGTCTCGGGGTGGTCCTTGGCGAAACTCTTGCAGGTTTCGTCGAGGGCTTCAAACACATCCGTGCTTTGACGGTCGCGGCCAAAGATCATCGCTTCGACCAGTTTTTCCATCAGCGGGCGCTGGAGGGCGATAAAGTGGTCGATCTGGGCGCGGGGTGATGTGCCAAGGCGCAGGGCAACGGCGCGAAATGCGGCCGCACGGTCGGCATCTGCGGGATCAACGGCCAGATAGGGCGAATTTGCCGCGCAGTCCGAATAGCCCAGCCACAGTGCCGCACATTGGGCGGCGGGGTGGATGGACAGGTCGCGGTCGGCCTGTGCGGCGCCGACGCCGAGCACGCCAGTGGCGGCTGCGGTTGTCAGCGCCTTCAGGCTCACCCCAGGCTCACGCTGGCCGCGCTTTCGGGCAGTTCCTCGTCGAACAGACGCTGGTAGAACTCGGCAACGGTCTGGCGCTCCAGCTCGTCGCATTTGTTCAGGAACGACAGGCGGAAGGCATAGCCCACATTGCGGAAGATCTCGGCGTTCTGGGCCCATGCGATAACGGTACGCGGGCTCATCACGGTGGACAGATCACCGTTCATGAAGGCGGTGCGCGTCAGATCGGCAACCGTGACCATCTGCTTGACGATCTTGCGGCCTTTTTCCGTGTTGTAATGCGGGTTCTTCGACAGAACGATCGCGGTTTCCGCGTCGATCGACAGATAGTTCAGCGTGGCCACCAGCGACCAGCGGTCCATCTGGCCCTGGTTGATCTGTTGTGTGCCGTGGTACAGGCCGGTCGTGTCGCCCAGACCAACGGTGTTGGCGGTGGCGAAGATGCGGAAATAGGGGTGCGGGTGGATCACCTTGTTCTGGTCCAGCAGCGTCAGCTTGCCGTCCACTTCCAGCACACGCTGGATCACGAACATCACGTCCGCACGGCCCGCGTCATATTCGTCGAACACGATGGCAGTGGGGTTGCGCAGCGCCCAGGGCAGGATGCCCTCCTGGAAATCGGTGACCTGTTTGCCGTCTTTCAGCTTGATCGCATCCTTGCCGATCAGGTCGATCCGGCTGATGTGGCTGTCAAGGTTGACGCGCACGGCGGGCCAGTTCAGGCGGGCGGCGACCTGTTCGATGTGGGTCGATTTGCCGGTGCCGTGATAGCCCTGGATCATCACACGGCGGTTGTGTGTGAACCCGGCCAGAATGGCCAGCGTGGTATCGGCATCGAATTTATAGGTGCTGTCAACATCCGGCACCCGCTCTGTGCGGTCGGCAAAGCCTCTGACGACCATATCGGTGTCGATACCAAAGACTTCGCGTACGGAAATCTCTTCGGTGGGTTTCGCACTAATTTCCAGTTCACCGTCGGCCATCATCTGTCCTTGTCTTTGGTATCTCGCGCCCTTGCGCACCCGGCAGTTGGTGCAACATATCGAAAGGAAGGGCAAGGGGGGCGGGCAGGGTTGCGCTGCGAAAGCATGGGACGTGGCGTCGGATAGCGCCTTGACTGTCAAAATCCAGCATGTGGCGCTGAAATAATCGTGACCAAAAAAATTGAACTCTTTTGAAACTAGCGGCAGCGGGCTCCCGTACCTCTTGTACATCCGGCACATCGCCGGTGACAGACATCAATGGGAGTTATTTCATGTTTTCTACTAAGACACTCGCGACATCCGCTCTGGTTCTTGGCTTGTCGGGTTTTGGTATGGCCGCTGTGGCCGCTGACAATCCGATGGTGGGTGGCGCTGCCATGTACGCCGACAAGAACATCGTTGAAAACGCGGTGAACTCGGCAGATCACACAACGCTGGTGGCCGCAGTCAAGGCCGCTGGTCTGGTTGATACGCTGGCGAGCCCAGGCCCGTTCACCGTTTTCGCCCCGACCAACGAAGCCTTTGCCATGCTGAAAGCCGGCACTGTTGAAACTCTGCTGAAGCCAGAGAACAAAGACTTGCTGACCAAAATCCTGACCTGCCACGTCGTCGCTGCCGACGCGATGTCGGATGCCATTGCCGGTATGATCGCGGATGACGGCGGGGCGCATGACGTGCCGACAGTGGGTGGCTGCACACTCAGCGCCAAAATGTCGGGTGACACCATCACGCTGACAGACGAGCGTGGCCGCACAGCCAACGTGACCATTGCCGACGTGAAACAGTCGAACGGCGTGATCCATGTGATCGACGCTGTTCTGCTGCCTGCGGAATAAACCCCGCGCGCGGGGGCTGGTATCCTCCTCCACCAGCCTGAAACGACAAACGCCCCGCTGTTGCGGGGCGTTTTTTCGTTTCCACAGCGGCGCGAACGCCGGCCAAACACACACTCAGTCCTTGAAGTTCTTGCTGGCCTTGATCTGTTCCCAGGCCCACATGACCTCTTGCAACTGTTCTTCCTGCGAGCGGTCGCCGCCGTTCATGTCGGGGTGCAGCACCTTGATGAGCGCCTTGTAGGCCTTGCGCACCTCGGCCTTGGTCCAGTGGTCCTTGGCTTCCAGAATGTCCGCCGCACGACGTTCGGTGGGGGGCAGTTTCTTGCCCGCGCCACCGGCCTTTCCGGGGTTCTGCGTGGCATTGGCCCCCAGCACCTGATGCGGATCCTCGATGCCCAGCCGCGCCCAGGCGCGCGCTTCGGGGTCGCCCAGCGGCTTGGTTGCGCGTTCCCAGACCTTGTCCTTGGACATTTGCGCATTCAGCTCGGCCTCGGTGGTGCCGTCGAAGAAATTCCATTTCAGGTTATATTCGCGCACATGCTGCTGACAGAACCAGAAATAATCGTCCAGCACATCCGGCGCCTTGGGCGCGCGGTATTTGCCGGGCTCGTCACAGCCGTCGTGGTCGCAAATGCGGGTCGAGGTTTCGGACGCCCCCGACATCCCGCGACGTCCGCGCGGGTTCTTTTTCTTGGCGGAGGAGACGGACATATCGAAACCGAAGGGATCAGACTTGGACATTGGGACAACCTTATCGACTCTGGGCCGTTACTTTAGGATATTGGGAGGGAGATAGAAGGGGGCGCAGTGAAAAAGTGAGCGAAAAAATGCGAGTGGCAGACGAGATTGCGGAAAAGTTGAACGATGTGTTTTCACCGCGCGAGCTAGAGGTGGTGGATGACAGTGCATCCCATGCCGGACATGCGGGCGCACCGGACGCCGGACAAAGTCATTTCAACGTGCGCATTCGCGCGGCGGAATTCGCAGGTCAGAGCCGGATTGCCCGTCACCGCGCGGTTCATGCGGCCATCGGGGCCGATCTGATCGGGCGCATTCACGCCCTTGCCATCGACGCCGACGGCTAATCATTTGTCGTCGCGGGTGACCCCTTTGAGGCGGTTGCGGTTGCTGGCAAGGTTTTGCAGCGAACTGGTCATGCCCGACACTTCAGAGGTCTCCTCGACGCCATTGTCGGACAGCATGTGGGTGGCGCCCAAACGGGGCGATTTCTGTTCATCTGCCGGTGCCGCATCGTCATCCTCAGGGTCGCTTTTCGCGGCGACCACTGCGGGTTCTGGCCGAAGTGCCGCCTCTTGAACGGGGGCGGGTGCCGCGGTTTGCACCGGGACGGGGGCAGGCACTGGGGCAGGCGCGGCTTGCTGTTCGGCAGCGACAGGCGCGGGCGCTGCCGTTGCTTGCGCTGTTGGCAGCGCACGGCGAAAGATCAGCAGATGGCGCCATTCGGTTGTCGATCCGGTCAGCCCCGCGCGTTCGGTCGAGGGCAGCGTGTCGGCGCGCTGGTAGTCCCAGCCGTCACCGGCCAGTTCGTTCATCAGCGTTTCGATTGCGTGGGCATAGCGCGCTTCCGGGCTTTTTAGTCCCTGTGCTTTCAGGCCTTTGGCGGGCGCTGGAACGACCTTGTATTCGTATTGTTTCATGACCGTGCAATCGCCCCTGATGATGTCATTGCGGAGGGGCGTATACCAACTGGGGGCAGGATGTGAAAGAGTGCATCAGCCCTTGGGCGCAGGAATGCCGATCTTGCGGCCGGCACGTTCGGGCCGTGGCAGCGCCGCCTGGGCCACATGCATCTTGCGCAGGTTTGCCAGAATGCTGTCAGGCATCGGGGCCACGCGCGGGCCGGATTGGTCCACATGAAGCGTCAGCCCTTCGCCGGTGGCAGCCAGCCAGCCGTCCCTGTGCCAAAGCTCTTGATAGAGGTGGAATCGTTTCTCATCAAAATCAATCAGTTGCACCGTGGAATAGACCTGATCGCCTTCGTGCAACTCGCGCACATAGCAGATGTGAAATTCGGCAATATACGTCGTGCATCCAGTGGATTTCAGGTAATCCGGCCCAAAGCCGAACTGCGGGTAAAGATCATCGACGGAGGTGTCCATCAGCACCGAATAATAGGCCATGTTCAAATGCCCGTTATAGTCGATCCATTCGGGGCGCACGGTCATCATCTTGCTGCGGAACAGCAGGTCGGAGTGTGGGGTGGGGTTGGTCATGCTCTGCCTTCGTCACTTGGGTTGACCCAAGGTGAGGGGCGTTCGCGGCAAGGTAAAGCGCGACGTGGCGGCGCGCCCGCTTGGGGCGCGCGTTGCATTTGGATATTTATGGCCAAAAGAAAGCAGGGGTGGATCAGCCCTTGAGCTTTTGCGCAACCAGATCGTTGACCGCCTTGGGGTTGGCCTTGCCGCCGGTGGCTTTCATCACCTGACCGACGAACCAACCTGCAAGCTTGGGGTTTTCCTGCGCCTTGGCGACCTGATCGGGGTTTGCGGCGATGATCTCGTCCACCGCGGCCTCGATGGCGCCGGTGTCGGTGACCTGCTTCAGGCCCTCGGTCTCGACGATCTCGGCGGGGTCGCGGCCTGTGGTATAGGCGATTTCAAAGACATCCTTGGCAATCTTGCCGCTGATCGCATCCGAGGCGATCAGGTCGATGATGCCACCCAGCTGCGCGGGCGTCACGGGGCTTGCGTCGATGTCCTTGTCGTCTTTTTTCAGGCGGCCGAACAATTCGTTGATGACCCAGTTCGCGGCCATCTTGCCGTCGCGACCTGCGGCCACGGCCTCGAAATAGCCGGCGCTGTCCAGATCGGCGGTCAGCACGGAAGCGTCATAGTCTGTCAGGCCGAAGTCGTTGATAAAACGTGCCTTCTTGGCGTCTGGCAGCTCGGGCAGGGAGGATTTGATCTGGTCAACCCAGTCCTGTTCGATCTCCAGCGGCAGCAGGTCGGGGTCGGGGAAATAGCGATAGTCATGCGCTTCTTCCTTGGACCGCTGTGTGCGGGTCTCGCCCTTGACGGGGTCAAAGCCGCGCGTTTCCTGATCCACTTCGCCGCCGGCCTCGAGGATGGCAATCTGGCGGCGTGCCTCGACTTCGATGGCCTGCTGGATAAAGCGGGTCGAGTTCATGTTCTTGATCTCGCAGCGCGTGCCCAGATGGCCGAAATCGCCGGACTCGCGGTAACGTTCATAGTCACCGGGCCGACAGACCGACACGTTGACGTCCGCGCGCAGGTTGCCGTTCTGCATGTCACCGTCGCAGGTGCCCAGATAGCGCATGATCTGGCGCAGCTTCAGGATATAGGCTGCGGCCTCTTCGGCGCTGCGGATGTCGGGGCGGCTGACGATCTCCATCAGGCAGACGCCGGCGCGGTTCAGGTCGACAAAGGACATGTCGGGGTCCATGTCGTGAATCGACTTGCCCGCGTCCTGTTCCATGTGGATGCGTTCCACGCGCACCGGGCGCGCGGTGCCGTCGCCCAGTTCCACCAGCACTTCACCCTCGCCCACGATGGGGTGGTACAACTGGCTGATCTGATAGCCGGCCGGCTGGTCGGGGTAGAAATAATTCTTGCGGTCAAAGGCCGATTTCAGGTGGATCTCGGCGTTCAGGCCCAGCCCCGTGCGCACGGCCTGTTCGATGCAATATTCGTTGATCACGGGCAACATGCCGGGCATCGCCGCATCGACAAAGGCCACGTTCGAATTGGGCTCGGCCCCGAACAGGGTCGACGCCCCCGAGAACAGCTTGGCGTTTGACGCCACCTGTGCGTGGACTTCCATCCCGATCACCAGTTCCCAGTCGTGTTTGGCACCGGCAATCACGCGGGGTTTCGGCAGGTCATAGGACAGGTCAAGCATGGTCTCACCAAAGGCTGTGGGGCATTGCCGGACGGTGTAGTCCAGCGCCCGCTGTGCTGCAAGAGGGCTGCGACATTGCGCGGGCTGGGCGCAGGGCGGCAAGTAGGCCAATGTGACGCCATGGTTGATATTCAAACACAAGACGCGCCGCCCGAAAGCCTGATCGCGCCCTTTGCCGCGCAGGCCGGATTTCACAGCGATTGCTATACCTGTGTGGTGCCGGGGCAGGTGACGCTGGCCGATTATGTCGGCGCCTTCTATACCACGCCGCTGTTTCGCGCCGAACGGCTGGTGCTGCGGTTTGCGGCGGGCGCCCCGTCAACCGACGTCGAGGCGCAGGCGGTGGCCAGCGGGCAGGCCGAGCGGTTCGCGGTCTGGCAGGTCGAGGCACGGCGCAGCGATGAAATGATACTGGCCGAACGCTCCGGGCGCACTAAGTCCTGGTTCAAGGTCGCAGCACAAGGTGCTGACACCAAATTGTTTTTCGGCTCGGTTGTGGTGCCTGTCCGTTCAAAATCGGGCGCTTTGGTGCTGGGGCCGGTGTTCGACAGTCTTAAAGGCGCGCATGGGCTGTATTCGCGGGCCTTGCTGGCCTCGGCAGCGCGTCGTTTGGCGCGCGCCTAGACCGGCTCAAGCTGGGCACCGTGATCGGTGAACACCACCCGGTTGCCCTGCGACATCTCGCGGCGGAACATGTCACACAGGATGCGGTGGGCATCGGCCGCCCCTGCGGCAGCAAACCGGTCGGGGCAACGCACCCGCAGATTGTTGTCGAATCCGCGTGCCGCATGGGCCCAGATCATCGGGTGCAGTTCGGTCAGATGCCGGCGGATGATCCATTTTGCGCAGTCGGCAATCTGGCCGCGAACAAAGGCTACACTATCGGCAGCATCCATCGTCATGCCCATGGTGTTGGCACAATAGGCCGCCAGCAGGTTTACCGTGTGCTGGTCGGCGCGTCGTTCCAGAATGTCGTGCAACCCCTCGATAAAGAATTCGAGATCCAGCCGAGCACAGGCCGCGTCGTCTTGCGCAATGGCGTCCAGCATGACCCAGGTATAGCCGCCAGCCCCCCATATCGCGTGACTGCGGCTTGCCATTCGACGGGCCTGAAGCTCTAGTTCCTGCACAGAACCGTGCCAGCGCGGCAGCAGATGTGTGCCCAAATTCCGGTAGCCCCGCGCGTTCAGCGGGTCCATATCAATCAGCGCTTCATAGTCGCTGACCAGACGCTTGGTGTCGGTCGGCAACCCGCTGCGCACGGCGCAATGGGCCGCAGCCAGCAGCGGCGAGCGGTGGTCGATTACGGCAAAAAAATTTCGATAATATCGCGGGCACGGTCGAAATGGGCGTCAAAGGCTTCGCGGTTGCGCGCCGACACTTCGACGGTCCAGCCTGTGCCGCGCCATGCCCAGCCGATGTCGATATGTGTCATCGCGACCACGGTTGCGATGACATAATCGTCGGGAAATTCCGCCAGCACTTCTTCCAATGCGATGATGCCGTCCAGCAACGGGGCATCTTTGGCGGGACGCCCCGTCAACAGGGCGTGCTCGGCAGCATAGACCACATCGGCGCGGGCACCGAACGCAATCAACTCGGCCACGGGCATACCCCCCGGCGTGCGGCTGGCGGCGGCTTCGGCGGTGCGGATGGCTTCGGATACTGCCGTCCAGTTTTCCTGACGGGCAAGGCGCTGCCCCCTGGTCTTGTGCATGTCACATGCGCGGTCTTCGCCAGTGGGGTCGGGGCTGGGAATGCTTAACAAGGGGAGGGTGGTGGATCCGGCGGCGTGCTGTGGACGCGCTGCCGGACCCGATGCGTCCAGGACGCCGTCAACTGCCAGATGAGGCTCGGGCCGGTGCGCCGCTGTGCGGAGCAATTTCAACAGTCTTGAAGCTGTGGCCATGGGGCGCATCTGATGTACTCGTTACTTTCGTTTACCTGCTGTCAATTTGCCGCTGGTTTGAGGCGCAAACATGGCACCCGTGCGGAGCTTTGACGCTGATTGGTGGACCAAGCGAGAGTGGTTTGCCACAGTTCGCGCGGTGGGTGAATTTTCTGCTGTTTTAAGCGGAAATTTGCACATCTTATTAATGATCTATCAACTATTTTGAGGGCTGCGTGGCCCAAATCCATTGAGGCAATGGCAAGGGCGAATCGCGGCGCGCACATCAAACTGGCGACAATGGGGCGCGTCTTGCGCGCGTTGTTTTGCTTATGGTGACAGTCGCGTGGCTTGCTGCTGTCATGGCAGCTTGATTTGGCAGAAAGCTGTTGCGCATAGTGGCGCGATGAAACGCGTCTTGATGATAATATGTGTGGGGCTATGGGGGCTGACGTCGGGGGGGGCGGCCTTGGCCGACCTCTCACAGATGCCGCGACCGCCCGCGCGGGACGGGGATGTGCCGCGCACCCGCTGGACCCATCAGCCCAAGCATATGCTGTGGAACAGGGCGGCTTTGTCTGCGCTCAAGGCGCACGGCGCGCCGCTGGTGCAAAGCGTGCCGCGTGATGTGCAGGACTGGTGCCCGAACTATCCGCGCGCCAGCACCCGCGAGCGCCGCGCCTTTTGGTTGGGGTTTCTGTCGGCGTTGGCAAAACACGAAAGCACCTATAAGCCGAAGGCCGTTGGCGGCGGCGGGCGCTGGTACGGTTTGCTGCAAATCTTGCCCTCCACGGCGCGCGGGTACAAATGCAATGCGGGGACAGGGCCGGACCTGATGAACGGAGCGGCCAACCTGTCCTGTGCCGTGCGTATCCTGGCGGTGACGGTGCCGCGCGACGGTGTGATTTACGGGCGCGACAGCAGATGGCGCGGGGTCGCTGCCGACTGGGGCCCGATGCGCAGCGCGGCCAAACGGCGCGACATTGCGGGCTGGACGCGCAAACAGCCCTATTGCGCGCTGCCCAATGCGATCCGCCCGAAGATGCGACCGAAACGCAAAAGCTAACCAACCAGACGGAAATGGTGGCGCTCGACGGCAACACCGCGCGCTCTCAGCGCGTCTTCAAAGGCTTGGGCAGGGGGCACCACATCCAGCGGCAGGCGCAGGCGGGAGCCGGTGTGCAGCACCAGCGTGGCCTTGATCGACAGGTCCAGGCGCGTGTCCAGCCGCACGGTTTTGATGTCTTGCAGCGTGACGCTGCCGTTGCGTTTGCCCGATTGCCAGTTCAGGACCGCGTCGGTGAGGCGCAGCAATGACACCCGCGCCGTGACCAGATCATAAAGCGCGGGCAGCGTGGCCAGCGCCCCGATCCACACCACCCAGACAGAGGCGTCAAAACGCACCATCGCAACGGCCAGCAAGATCCAGATGGTCACGAGGGTGATCAGCGTCACGGGTCTGCGCCCGCTGCGTTGGTATATATAGTCGCTCACGTCAGGCGAAAGGCGCGCTTGATTTCGTCCAGCGCTTCAATCTGGCGTCGGCTCAGCCCATCGCCCGAGGCTTGGGCGGTGGCTTGCAGTACGGTCATCAGGGTCGGGAATGACGCGCCGTTGTCCAGCTTGTACAGACGCCGCGCCAGCCGCGCGACCGCAGCTTGTGCGCTGCCACAGGTCTGGACGAACCAGTGGCCCAGCACGGCGATTTCCTGTGCGGCTTCGGCATCCGGGGCAACACGCTGCGTGCGCAATTGCACGTTCAGCGCGGCGCGCGCGTCGCGGGTGGGCAGATCGTCCAGCTCCAGAAAGGCCGTGGCCAATGCCCCCAGCGCAAGGTTCGCATCATCAATGCTGTCGACGGGGTGGACATTGGTGCGCCGTTTGAACCCGAACCGGCGGGCGGCCGCGCGGGCGTCGCTGGCCATGTCGATGACCTCGGCCACCATGGCAGAGCCGCGCCGCACCCGCAGCAGGAAGAAATAGACGCCCATGCCCACGGCGATCAGTCCCAGAAGTATCGGCATCTCAGCGCCCCCCTGTCACATCCAGAAACGCGCCGGTGACATAGCTGGCGTCGTCTGACATCAGGTACAGCACCGACGTGGCCACCTCGGCGGCGCTGCCCGCGCGGCGCATCGGTGTCATTGGGCCCAATTGGTCCACCCGTTCGGCGGCACCGGCCTTGCCGTGAATGTCTGTTTCGATAATGCCGGGGCGCACCGAATTGACCCGGATGCCGTTGGGGGCAACCTCGTCCGACAGCCCCTTGGTAAAGGTGTCGATGGCCCCTTTGGTGGCGGCATAGTCCACGAATTGCCCGCCCGACCCCAGCCGCGCGGCGGCAGAAGAGATGTTGACGATATTGCCACCGTCGCCCTGCGCTTCCATCCGTTGCACGGCGCCCTTGGCCACCAGCATCGCGCCGATCACGTTGACCGCAAAGATGCGCGTCAGGCGCGCGTGGTCCATGTCGGTCAGCCGCGCGATGGCGTCGATGGCACCGGCATTGTTGATCAGCGCTTCGATGCGGCCAAACTGGTCGTCCAGCGTGGCATAGATGCGCTCGATGGCCTCCGGTTCGGCCACGTCGGCCTGCACCAGCACCACGCGGGCGCCTGCCGCCTCGGCGCGGGCTTTTACGGCTTCGGCACCGGCCATATCGCTGCGATAGGTCAGCAGCAGGTCATAGCCGCGTTCGGCGGCCAGTTCGGCACAGGCGGCCCCGATGCCAGCCGAGGCACCGGTGATCAGACAGACGGGACGGGGAGTGGTCATGGCAGGCCTCAGGCATTGCGGATGCGGGTGATCATCTCGGTGGTGTCGCGGCTGAGGTCGGGGGTGGAGGCGATACGGTCCAGCTCCCTGGCCATCAGCGACTGGCGGATCTGGTCATAACGCCGCCATGTCTGGAAGGCCGAACACATCCGCGCGGTGGTTTGCGGGTTGACCGGATCAAGCTTGATCAACCAATCGGCCAGCAGCGCATATCCCGACCCGTCAGCGGCATGAAAGCCCGCGTGATGCATCGACAGCGCGCCCAGCGTCGCGCGAAAGCGGTTGGGGTTCTTCCAGTTGAAATCGTGGTGACGGGTCAGCGCGGTGGCCGTGTCGGCGGCATCGTCGGGTTTGGCTTCGCTGACTTGCAGGGCGAACCATTTGTCCATGACCAGCCGGTCGTCTTTCCACTGTGCCTCGAAATCCGCCAGTGCGGCATCGCCACGGCCTGCACGGATCAGGTTGGCCAATGCGGCCAGCTGCTGGGTCATGTTGGTGGCACTGTCGTATTGCGCCTGTGCCACGTTACCGCCGTCCAGACGGGTCAGCAGCGACAGGGCGGCATTGCCAAGCGCACGCATCCCGGATTGCGCGGCATCGGGCGCATAGGGCGCGGTCACCTGATTGTCGGCATAAAGCCCCGGCAGATCGTCCTTCAGCGTCTGCGCCAAGGCCTCTTTCATCGCCTCGACCGCCGCATAGATCGCCTGCGGATCGGGCGTGTCGCCCTTGCGGTGCAGGGCAGCGGCCAGTTCCGATTGCCCGGGCAGGCCCAGCATCAGCGCGCGGTACGCCGGATCAAGGCTGTCATCGCGCAGCACGGTGGCGATCCCTTGCAGGTAGTCCGCATCGGGCGCGGTCCCCTTGGTGATCGCGGCCAGCAGCGATGCCAGCGCCAGCGCGCGCCCCGATTCCCAGCGGTTGAACGGGTCGGTGTCATGGGCCAGCAGGGCGGCATGATCGGCGGCAAACTCCAGCACCACCGGCGCGGAAAAGTTGCGCAGGATGGAGGCAGTCGGCTTGGCGCTGTGCCCGGCAAAGGCAAAGCTTTGTTTGGCTTCCGTCAGCTCCAGAATCTGCGTGTCCATCACCTCGTTGCCGTCTGCATCCAGCAGCCCCACGGCCACGGGAATCACCAGCGGTTGCGGATCGGGCGACGCGGCGCTGGGCGGGGTGTGCTGGGTAAAGGTCAGCGTATAGGTCGCGTTTTTGTAATCCTCGCTCACGCTCAGATGCGGGGTGCCTGCCTGAGAATACCAGCGTTTGAACTGGCTCAGGTCGCGGCCCGTGGCATCCTCGAAGACCTGCAACCAGTCCTCGATGGTGCAGGCCTGTCCGTCGTGGCGGTCAAAGTACATATTCAGCGCGTTCTTGTACGAAT
This sequence comes from Pseudosulfitobacter sp. DSM 107133, assembly GCF_022788695.1. Lineage (NCBI taxonomy): Bacteria > Pseudomonadati > Pseudomonadota > Alphaproteobacteria > Rhodobacterales > Roseobacteraceae > Pseudosulfitobacter > Pseudosulfitobacter sp. DSM 107133. The sequence continues at coordinate 2,457,418 of NZ_CP085154.1, read as the reverse complement.
CCGGCCCCACCAGCGTGCGCAGCATCCCGATCACCTCGGCGCCTTTTTCATAGACGGTGGCGGTGTAAAAGTTGTTGATCTCCTGAAAGCTTTCGGGGCGCACCGGATGGGCCAGCGGCCCCTGATCCTCGGGGAATTGCCGCCCGCGCAGGTCGATCACGTCGTTGATGCGTTTCACCGGCGCACTGCGCATGTCGGATGTGAACTGGCTGTCGCGGTAAACGGTCAGCCCTTCTTTCAGGCACAGCTGGAACCAGTCGCGGCAGGTGATGCGGTTGCCGGTCCAGTTGTGGAAATATTCATGGGCAATGATCGCTTCGATGCGCTCGAAATTCATGTCGGTCGATGTCTCGGGAGAGGCCAGAACCGCCGAGGCGTTGAAGATGTTCAGCCCCTTGTTTTCCATCGCGCCCATGTTGAAATCATCCACGGCCACGATGTTGAAAACCTCAAGGTCATAGGCGCGGCCATAGACCTCTTCGTCCCATTTCATGCTGTCTTTCAGCGCCTGCATCCCGAAAGCGCATTTGCCCTCGTCACCGGGGCGCACATACAGCGCCAGATCGACCTTGCGGCCTTCCATGGTGGTGAACGTGTCGCGGTGGGCGATCAGATCGCCCGCGACCAGCGCGAACAGATAGGCAGGTTTGGGCCACGGATCGTGCCATTCGGCCCAGCCGTCGCCCGACGATACAAGGTTGCCGTTTGACAACAGCACCGGATGCAGCCCGTTGATGCGCACGGTAAAGGTGCTCATCACATCGGGGCGGTCGGGGTAATAGGTGATCTTGCGAAACCCCTGTGCCTCGCATTGGGTGCAATACATGCCGTTCGACTGGTACAGCCCCTCAAGGGCGGTGTTGGCGGCGGGGTCGATCTGTACATGGCTTTCCCAGGTGAAGGGGATCGACGGAACGGCGCATGTCAGCCCTTCGGGCGTGACCTTGGGTTTGACAGGTTCGCCGTCGATCTTCGCCTCGATCAGGGTCAGGTTTTCGCCGTGCAAAAAGAAAGTGCGGTCGGTGGCGTCGGGTTTCGGGGTGAACCGGATGCGGGCGCGCGCATGCGTGGCAGAAGGGGCCAGATCGAACGTCAGATGCACCTCGTCCACGTCAAAGCCAAAGGGCGTGTAGTCGGCAAGGTAAATCGTCTGGGGAGCGGCGTCGCGCATGGGTTGTCCTGTCGGTCTGGGGTGGAACAAAGCGATAGGCGCAGACGTTAAATGTATGACGCAAGGGCGGCAACCCGCCCATTCAGCGAAGCGAAAGGAATTGACTATGTCAGCATCAGACACACAGATTGAAAAACAAACGAAACGCCACAAGCCTTCACTGCTGGGCATCGGTGCCGCCGTTGCCCTTGCACTGGTCGCAGGTGTGGTTTTTGTCTTCGGAGGCTTTGACACCGAAGAAGATCAGGCCACCAGCAGCGAACCGGCGGTCATGCAGACTGGAACGGACTGACGATTAAGGGCCGACGATCACGCGGCCTCTGTCTCCTCATCTGGATAAAACCGGTCACAGCCGAACGGCTGGGCCGGTTTTTGCATGTCCGGGCGGGGTTGCAGGCCGGAATTCCATGTTGCGCTGAACTGGTAAATATATATGACCAATCTGCCTCGCCAGAGGTTTACGACGCCGGGGTTTCGCCTTAACTTTAGCGCCAACACAGCACAATACGGAGTAAGTCATGACCAATTATGTGGATCGCAGCGGTTTGAGCGTTGCGCCCGAACTGGCCGCCTTTGTCGAAGATCGCGCCCTGACGGGCACCGGCGTGGACGCCAGCACATTCTGGGCAGGCTTTGCCGGGATTGTCGCGGACCTTGGCCCGAAAACCCGCGATATGCTGGCCAAACGCGAAGAGCTTCAGGCGCAGATTGACGCTTGGCATGTAGAACGCCGTGGCCAGCCGCATGACGCAGAAAGCTACACCGCCTTCCTGCGCGAGATCGGCTATCTGGTGCCCGAGGGCGCGCCGTTCGAGATCGACACCGCGAACGTGGACCCCGAGATTGCCAACATCCCCGGCCCGCAGTTGGTGGTGCCGATCACCAACGCCCGCTTTGCGCTGAACGCGGCCAATGCGCGCTGGGGCAGCCTCTACGATGCGCTCTACGGCACCGATGCGCTGGGCGATTTGCCTGCGGGCAAGGGGTACGATCCGAAACGCGGTGAGCGGGTGATCGACTGGGCCAAGGGGTTTCTGGATAAGGCCGCGCCGCTGGCGGCGGGAAATTGGGGTTCGGTGACCGGCGTAAGTGTTGCGGACGGTGGTTTGGCGCTGAGCACTGCTGACGGAAGCGCCGCACTGGCCACGCCCGACGCTTTCGTGGGCTTTGGCGGTGACGCGGATGCACCCGATTTCGTGCTGCTGCGCAACAACGGGTTGCACATCCAGATCATGCTGGACCGCAGCACCGACATCGGTGCCAGTGATCCGGCGGGCATTTCGGACGTACGGCTGGAATCGGCCATGTCCACCATCATGGATTGCGAAGACAGCGTTGCGGCGGTGGATGCCGAGGACAAGGTCGTGGCCTATGGCAACTGGCTGGGCCTGATGAAGGGCGATCTGCAAGAGACCTTTGATAAAGGTGGCAAGCAGATGACCCGCAAAATGGCGGATGACATTGCCTATACCGCCGCAGACGGCAGCGCCGCGCGCCTGAAAGGGCGGTCGCTGATGCTGGTGCGCAATGTGGGCCACCTGATGACCAATCCTGCGATTCTGGACGCCGAAGGCCGCGAGATCAGCGAAGGGTTGATGGACGCGATGATCACCACGCTGATTGCCATGCACGATTTGAAAAAATCGGACGGCCTGCGCAATTCGGTGGCCGGATCGGTCTATGTGGTGAAACCTAAGATGCACGGGCCGGAAGAGGTGGCACTGGCCGACGAGATTTTCACCCGCGTCGAAAAGGTGCTGGGCTTGCCTGCGAACACTGTCAAACTGGGCATAATGGATGAGGAACGCCGCACCTCGGTGAACCTGGCCGAATGTATCCGCGCCGCGAAATCGCGCGTGGCCTTCATCAACACCGGTTTCCTGGATCGCACGGGCGACGAAATCCACACTTCGATGGAGGCGGGGCCGATGGTGCCCAAGGGCGAGATGAAGTCCGCCGCGTGGATTGCCTCGTACGAGGATCGCAACGTCGACATCGGTCTGGCCTGCGGTTTGCAGGGCCGCGCGCAGATCGGCAAGGGGATGTGGGCTATGCCCGATCTGATGGCCGATATGTTGACGGCCAAGATCGGCCACCCCAAGTCCGGCGCCAACTGCGCATGGGTGCCGTCGCCCACCGCGGCGACCCTGCACGCGACACATTACCACGATGTCGACGTGCTGGCCCGTCAGGACGAGATCACGGCCGGCGGCGCGCGTGGCACGCTGGAAGACCTGCTGACCATTCCGGTGATGGACGGGCGCAACCTGAGCGACGCGGAAATCGCGCAGGAAATCGAGAACAACGCCCAAGGCATCCTTGGCTATGTGGTGCGCTGGGTCGATCAGGGCGTGGGCTGTTCCAAGGTGCCGGACATTCACGACGTGGGCCTGATGGAAGACCGCGCGACCTGCCGCATCTCGGCGCAGGCGCTGGCCAACTGGCTGCATCACGGTGTGATCAGCGAGGATCAGGTGATCGCGGGGCTGCGCAAGATGGCCGCTGTGGTGGACAAGCAGAACGCAGGCGATGCGTCCTATACGCCGATGGCTCCGGGGTTTGACGGTGTGGCTTTTGCCGCTGCCTGTGATCTGGTGCTGAAAGGGCGGGTGCAGCCCTCGGGCTATACCGAGCCTGTGTTGCACGCGCGGCGGCTTGAGTTGAAAGCACAGGGCTGAGGCGGGCGGAGCAGGGGGGCTGTCTGCCCCCCGCGCCTTTGGCGCACCCCCCGAGGATTTTTTGAACCAGAGAAGGAGGGACCGATGTCGGTGACCCTGAACCAGGCGCGCAAGATCGTTCGCAAGGCGATCAGCACGGGACGTGAAATGGAACTGAAACCGCTGTCAGTGGTGGTGTTGGACGCGGGCGGCCATGTGGTTGCCTTTGAACGCAGCGACGGTGCGTCGCCGGGGCGGTTCGGCATTGCCCATGGCAAGGCCTACGGCGCTGTGATGCTGGGAATGGCGGGCACAGCGCAGATGAAACGGGCCGAGGATCAGGCCTATTTCATGGCGGCGGTCAACGGTGTGTTCGGCGGGCAGGTTGTGCCGGTGCCGGGCGGCGTGCTGCTGCGCAGCAAGGCGGGCAAGGTCGTGGGGGCGGTCGGTGTGACCGGTGACACATCCGACAACGATGCGATTGCGGCGATGGCGGGTATTGAAGCTGCTGCTTTGGTAGGCGAAATCTAGGCTTTCGCCACGGGACGAAGCGTCAGGCTGGGCAAATGTCCCGGCCTGCGGTATACGATCCTGCACACTCAACGAAGGCGAGAGAGGCCCCATGGCACGTCCGGTTGTCGGTATTATCAGCAATGCGCATGTGATTGGCGACGATTACAAAGTGCATGCCGGTGGCATGATGAACACATCGGCAATTGCAGAAGTGTCGGGCGCGATCCCGTTGTTGGTGGCGGCTGATCCGGCGTTGAACACTGCCGAAGAGCTGATGGAAGTCTGCGACGGCTTTCTGCTGACCGGCGGACGCCCCAATGTGCACCCCGAGGAATATGGCGAGGAAGCCACTGTCGCCCATGGCGATTTCGACCGTGCGCGCGATGCGGTGACGTTGCCGTTGATTCGCGCCTGTGTCGAACGCGGCCAGCCGTTTTTCGGGGTCTGTCGCGGGTTTCAGGAGGTCAACGTGGCGATGGGCGGCAGCCTGTACCCCGAAATTCGCGATCTGCCGGGGCGCACCAACCACCGGATGCCCCCCGATGGCACGCTGGAAGAGAAATTTGCCCTGCGCCATGAGGTCAGCTTTACCGAGGGCGGACCGTTCCACCGCTTGCTGGGCAAGCAGGCGGTCATGACCAATACGCTGCACGGTCAGGGCATCAAAGCCGCTGGCAAACGCGTGATAATCGACGGCTATGCCCCTGATGGCACGCCCGAGGCGATCTATATCGACGGCGCGCCGGGCTTTACCATGTCGGTGCAGTGGCACCCCGAGTACAACGCAGGGCTGGACCCGGTATCAAAGACCCTGTTCTGCGCGTTCGGTGATGCGCTGCGTGACTGGGCGGCGGGCAAGGCCCGTCCGGCGTTGAAAACCGCCTGACCCCTATGCCATTTCAAGCCGCTGACACCTGCCGGGGCAGGGTCCATGTGCCTGCCTTCAAAGCGCGGTGCAACGATGTGTGTGGCCACTGGCGCGGATCATCAACAAGCCCTGCCTGTACCGGTGCGCTATAGATCAGGTTGCGATGGGTTGCGATGTCTTCGGTGTTCGACAGCGGATGCGACCAGAACCGGCGCTGCCATATCCCCTTGTCGTTGCTGCGTATTGCGGCAGGGTGGCGATGTGCAGGCGGTGCAACGCCGCGTGAAAAATAAGCCTTCAGCAGGCCCCAGCGGCGCGACACATCGGTGTCTGCGGGTGGCATTGTCCAGATGGTGTGGATCGCGTTTGGCAACACGACAATGTCGTCGATGCGAAACGGGTGGGCATTCAGGGCAATCCGCGTGGCTTGTCGCAAGCGCCCGATCCTGCGCACCAGCAGGTCGGACCGGCAGTCTTGCAGGCGAACTGTGAAAAAACAGGTGCCCGTGGCGGGCAATGGGCGTGCGGGATCAATCATCCTGCAAGCCTATGTACGGCACAGTTAACAACGCGTGAATCCACCCAAAGACGGGATATTCCTGCGTCTGGCGCAGGTCGACAGAGGCGCCAGACCGGCGCGGGACCATGCGCGCGCATGAAAGATGCGCATCTTCATGGATTTCTTTGCATTAATTGCTCTGCATCGCAGCGTCGCTGCTTGTATCTAGGGGCGTCGCAGGCTAGTCAATATGTCGTTAACCGCCGCCAGGGCGGCGGATATGGAATCAAACGGGGGGTGCGCGGTGAAAATCGGAACACCGAAGGAAATATTCAAAGGCGAACGCCGGGTGGCAATGACGCCCGACAGTGCGTTGATGCTGCAAAAACTCGGGCATGAGTGCATTGTTGAAACGGGTGCAGGGGCCGAAGCCGGCTTTAGCGATGCCGACTATGCGGCCGCAGGCGTCGAGATTGCCAAGACAGCCGCCGCATTGTGGAAAGCATCGGATGTCGTTGCCAAAGTGCGCGCGCCCGAAGAGGTCGAGGCCAAGCGCCTGCGCGACGGGCAAACGCTGATTTCGTTTATCAACCCCGGTGCAAATTCTGAACTGCTTGAAACGGCTGCCAAAAAAGGCAGCACAGTTGTTGCCATGGATATGGTTCCGCGCATCAGCCGCGCGCAGAAGATGGACGCGCTGTCGTCGATGGCCAACATCGCGGGTTACCGTGCGGTGATCGAGGCGGGCAACAACTTTGGCCGTTTCTTCACCGGCCAGATCACGGCAGCGGGCAAGGTGCCCCCTGCCAAGGTTCTGGTGGTGGGTGCCGGTGTGGCCGGTCTGGCGGCTGTGGGCACATCCACGTCGCTGGGCGCGATCACCTACGCTTTTGACGTGCGCCCCGAAGTGGCCGAACAGATCGAATCCATGGGCGCCGAGTTCGTCTACCTCGATTTCGAGGAAGAACAGCAGGATGGCTCGGCTTCGGGCGGGTATGCATCCGTTTCCAGCCCCGAATTCCGCGAGGCGCAGCTGGCCAAGTTCCGCGAGCTGGCCCCCGAAATGGACATCGTCATTACCACGGCGCTGATCCCCAACCGCGAAGCCCCCGAACTGTGGACCGAAGACATGGTCAAGGCCATGAAATCGGGCTCGGTCATCGTGGACCTTGCAGCGGAAAAGGGCGGCAACTGCAAGCTGACCGTCAAGGACGAGAAAATCGTCACTGAAAACGGCGTGACCATCATCGGTTACACAGATTTCCCCAGCCGGATGGCGACACAGGCATCGACGCTGTATGCGACCAATATCCGCCATATGATGACGGACCTGACGCCGGAAAAAGACGGCGTTATCAATCACAACATGGAAGATGACGTGATTCGCGGTGCCACCGTGACCCACGCCAAGGAAGTCACCTTTCCGCCACCGCCCCCCAAGATTGCCGCGATTGCCGCAGCACCCAAAAAGGAAGCGGTCAAGGAACTGACGCCGGAAGAAAAACGCGCCGCCGAAATCGCGGCGTTCAAGGCGCAGACCAAAAGCCAGGTGACCTTGCTGGTGGTTGGTGCGGTGCTGCTGCTGGGTGTGGGCCTTGTGGCACCTGCCAGCTTCATGCAGCACTTTATCGTGTTTGTCCTGTCGGTCTTTGTCGGGTTCCAGGTGATCTGGGGCGTGGCGCACAGCCTGCACACGCCGCTGATGGCCGTGACCAACGCGATTTCGTCGATCATCATTCTGGGTGCCTTGGTGCAGATCGGGTCGGGGTCGTTCCTTGTGGTCGTTCTGGCAGCGGTGTCGGTCTTTATGACCGGTATCAACATCTTTGGCGGCTTCCTTGTGACACGGCGTATGCTCGCCATGTTCCAGAAATCTTAAAGGGGCTTAGACAATGGATTTTGGATTTACGACAGCGGCCTATGTGGTCGCAGCCATCCTCTTCATCCTCAGCCTTGGCGGTTTGTCGGGACAGGAAAGCGCCAAGCGCGCGGTGTGGTACGGCATTGCCGGTATGGCGCTGGCGGTCTTTGCCACGCTGATCGGGCCGGGCACCGGTTTCTGGTGGCTTTCAATCGTGCTGATCGCGGCTGGCGGGGTCATCGGCTATCAACTGGCGACACGGGTGCAGATGACGCAGATGCCCGAACTGGTGGCGGCCATGCACTCGCTGGTCGGTCTGGCGGCGGTCTTTGTCGGCTTTGTCGCGCATTTCCAGATTGGCAATGTCGCGGCGGCCATCGCTGACGGCACGGTCAAGGAACTGGGCAATTTCGGCCAGCTGATTGCCAAGAAAGAAGCGGTCGAGATCAACATTCTACAGGTTGAGCTGTTTCTGGGCATCTTTATCGGTGCGGTCACCTTTACCGGGTCGGTCATTGCCTATGGCAAGCTGGCAGGGCGGGTGAATTCGAAGGCGACCAAACTGCCGGGCGGTCATGTGCTGAACGCCTCGGCGGCGGGCCTGTCGCTGGTCTGTCTGATCTGGTACGTCAGCACGGGCGGCTTCCTGCCCCTGATCCTGATGACGCTGGCGGCGCTGTTCATCGGCTATCACCTGATCATGGGTATCGGCGGTGCGGATATGCCCGTGGTGGTGTCGATGCTGAACAGCTATTCCGGCTGGGCGGCGGCGGCCATCGGTTTCAGTCTGGGCAACGACCTGCTGATCGTGGTGGGTGCGCTGGTTGGCTCGTCCGGTGCGATCCTGAGTTACATCATGTGCAAGGCGATGAACCGTTCCTTTGTCAGCGTGATCCTGGGCGGCTTTGGCGGCACCACCGGTCCGCAGATGGAGGTCGAGGGCGAACAGGTCGCGATCGAGGCGGACGGCGTGGCCGCAGCCCTGAACGAGGCCGACAGCATCGTCATCATCCCCGGTTACGGCATGGCCGTAGCGCAGGCGCAGCAGGGTGTGGCCGAGCTGACGCGCAAGCTGCGTGCGGCAGGCAAGACCGTGCGCTTTGCCATCCACCCCGTTGCGGGGCGTCTGCCGGGCCACATGAACGTGCTGCTGGCCGAGGCCAAAGTACCCTATGACATCGTGCTGGAGATGGACGAGATCAACGAAGACTTCCCCGATACGGACGTCGCCATCGTGATCGGCTCGAACGACATCGTGAACCCTGCCGCACAGGACGATCCCAACAGCCCCATCGCCGGGATGCCGGTTCTGGAGTGCTGGAAAGCCAAGCAGGTGTTCGTCAGCAAACGCGGTCAGGGCACCGGCTATTCGGGCATCGAGAACCCGCTGTTCTTCAAAGAGAACACGCGCATGTTCTACGGCGATGCCAAGGCGTCGATCGACAAACTGCTGCCGATGATCGACTGAACCCACTGAAAATCAACGTGAAAAGGCAGGCCCATCGTGGCCTGCCTTTTTGTTTGGCGGATCGGGCGGGGGGGGTGATCGGGGTTCGGTATACAGTTGTATTCTGTAATGGATTGATATTGCTACATTTTTGCTATCTTTTTGGGTTTTGCTCCGTTACAGGTTTCTGCCAGCACACACCAACAGGGCCGGACCATGCCACCAGTGATCGACCACCCCTTGCGCCATCGCCTGACGTCGGAATTGCATGCGCGCCCCTTTCCGGTGCTGAATGCGCCGGCCATGGCCGCCTATCTGGCGATCAAGCACCGCCCCGACGAAGCCGACCGTGCTGCCGCCCTGGCCCAATTGACGGCCTTGCTGGATCATTATGGCGCGCCACGCCCGGACGCGGGGGCGACCCATTACTTTGGTCCGATGGGCAAATATACGATCAAGTGGGAACAGCATACGGAATTTGTCACCTACACGGTGTTCCTGCCGGGGCTGAGCGCGCGCGCCTTTGACCCTGCCGAGTTCGAGGTGTTCCCGCAGCATTGGCAAGAGGCCATGTCAGGTGTGCGCATCACCTCGGCTTTGTTCCGGGTGATGCCGCGCCCGGCAGATGACAAACAGATACTGCCCGAGCTGGACTCGTGGCTGGTGGCCGAAAGCATCGCGGTGGCGGATGTGCTGGACGGCTCGGCGGTCATCGCATCGGATTTTCGCATTGATCCCGCGGGGCACCTGCGCTTTGCCGTCTATGTCAGCGACACCACAGGGCCCGGACGGGTGGGGCGGATCGTGCAGCGGCTGTGCGAGATCGAGACCTATAAATCCATGTCGCTTCTGGGCTTTGCCAAGACCCGTGAAATGGCGGGGCCGTTGAACACGCTGGACAGGCAGCTGAACGACCTGACCGAGACCATGCGCAGCGCGGATGCGCGCGCCGAGGAGACCCTGCATGCGCTGCTGGGTGTCTCGGTTGCACTCGAACAGCAGGGCGCGCGGTCGGCCTATCGCTTTGCCGCGACGGGGGCCTATACGGCGCTTGTGGCAGAACGCATCGCTGTGCTGCGCGAGGCGCGGTTTCTGGGCCGACAAAGCTTTGCCGAATTCATGATGCGCCGCTACGAACCGGCGATGCGTACCGTCAAGGCAACCGAAGCACGTCTGCACGCCATGTCAGGCCGCGCCATTCGCGCCTCGGAACTGTTGCGTACGCAGGTCGATGTGGAGCGTTCTGCCCAGAACCAGGCGATTCTGGCCAGCATGGACCGCCGCTCGGACCTGCAACTGCGCTTGCAGCGCACGGTCGAGGGGCTGTCGGTGGTCGCGGTCAGCTATTACGCGGTGTCGCTGGCGGGCTATCTTTTGTATCCGCTTGCGGCACATCTGGACATCAGCAAGGGCATGATGACCGCCGCGGTGACCCTGCCGGTGATCGGGGCGGTGTGGTTGATGCTGCACCGGATCAAGCGGCATGTGGAATAGGCGGGCGTTACCTCGATAGAAGACAGGCGGCCCCCAAAAGGACCGCCTGTCTTTTCTCGTAGCTGCTATCGCTCAGCGTCCGCGAATGCGCGGGTCCAGCGCGTCGCGCAGACCGTCACCCAGATAGTTCACCGACAGCACCGTCAGCGAAATCGCGATGCCGGGCAGCATCACCCGTTCGGGGTACTGTTCCATCCGCTGCACCGCATCCGCCAGCAGCTTGCCCCACGTGGGAAAGTCCGACGGAAAGCCGACGCCAAGGAAGGACAGCGCGCTTTCGGTGATGATCGCGGTGGCCAGTCCCAGCGTGGCCGACACGGTGATCGGTGAAATCACGTTGGGCAACAGGTGGCGCATGATGATCTTGGAGTTCTTGGTGCCGATGGAGCGCGCCGCCAGAATGAACTCGCGTTCCTTCAGCGCCAGAATGTCGCCGCGCACGATCCGCGCCGTTTGCATCCACGAGGTGATGCCGACCACTCCGACGATCAGGATGAACATGCCTGTTTCAGGGCCAAAGTTGGCCCGCAGAGGCTGGCGGAACAGGGTCACGGCCACCAGCAGAAGCGGCAGGATCGGCAGGGACAACACCAGATCGGTAAAGCGCATCAGCCAGAAATCGGCGCGGCGGAAATAGCCCGACACGACGCCGACAAAGGTGCCGATAAACAGCGCCAGTATCATCGCGGCCCAGCCCACGGCCATCGACGCGCGCCCGCCCTTGATCAGGTTGGCCAGCAGGTCACGGCCCAGCTGGTCGGTGCCAAAGGGATGCGCCCAGGCGGCCTTGGCCTCGCCGTCCCAGATCAGGGTCCAGACCGGGCGCATATCCTTGGCGCGGATGTCCAGCTTTTGCGCATCCAGCGTCCAGATATAGGGGCCGACCAGCACGAACAGGGTGATAAAGATCAAGAAGCCGCCGCCAAACATCGCACCTTTGTGGTGCTTGAACTGGTTCCAGACGTCATGCCACTGGCTGCGGGGCGGGGCGATGGGGCCCTTGTCCTGCAACGCGCCGTAAGCCTGTTCGTCAATCTCGGGGTCGGGACCGGACACAAGGGGTTGGTCAGTCATAGCGGATCCTCGGGTCGAGCACGCCGTAAAGGACATCGGCGATCAGGTTGAACAGGACAATCAGGATGGCAAAGATAAAGGTCAGCGTCATCACGGTCGGGATGTCATTGGCAAACAGCGCAATCAGCAACTGATAGCCGATGCCGTTCACGCCAAAGACGTTCTCGGTAATAATCGCACCGCCAAAGATCGCGGGGATACCCAGCGCAATCACGGTGATGACCGGGATCATCGAGTTGCGCAGAACGTGAACCATGACAACGACCCCCTCGCGCAGGCCCTTGGCGCGGGCGGTGCGCACATAGTCCTGGCCAAGGTTGTCGAGCATCGCCGAACGCATGTAACGGCTGATCTGTGCCGTGGTTTGCAGCGCCAGCACCATCACCGGCAGCACCATCTGTTTCAGCTGGTAAACGAATGTCTCCCAGTTGGTGACCTCGTGGACGGTGTTGTAGTTCGACGGCAACCAGCCCAGCTGCACCGCAAAGATCACGATCAGCAGGGGGCCGGTAAAGAACGGCGGGATCGAAAAGCCGATCATGGTGATGAATGTGCCGGTCTGGTCAAAGACCGAATAGTGGCGATAGGCCGAATAGATGCCGATGGGCAGCGCGATCAGCACCCCCACCACATAGGCCATGCCGACAACCCAGATCGTCTGGGGCATGGATTGCACCACCAGGTTCATCACCGGCCCGCGTGTCTGCCATGACAGCATACGCAGACGGCCATCGTAGAACGATGTATCGGGTAGCCAGCCCAGCAGGGTGCTGTCGCGGGTCAGCCAGTCGATAAAGACCATGGGTTCGACCCAGAAGAACTGAACCATCCATTTCCAGTATTGAACGTACAGCGGTTCACCCAGCCCCAGCGCGATGCGCATTTTCTCTTTGACTTCCGGCGGCACCGTCAGGGGCACCTGCGCCATCGGATCACCGGGCGCAAGTTGCAGCAGAAGAAAGATCACGAGGCTGATAAACAAAAGCGTCGGGATCGACAGGATCAACCGGCGGATTGCAAAGGTAATCATGTGTGTGGCGCCTTTATGCGTCAGTCTTGTTTATTGCGACCCTGTCCCGAGGGCCGGAAGGCTGTGTCCCCCGAAAAGGGGACACAACAACAGTATGGCTGATTACTTGACGCGATACCAGTCTGCGACATTCCACAGCTCGGAATCCCAGACGTTCAGCACAACACCGCCCAAGGAATTGGCATGTGCCGAAACCCGTGCACGGTTGACCAGCGGCACGATGGTGTATGTGTCCTTGGTCAGCATGTCGTTCATCTTCTTGGCCAGCGCGCTGCGCGCATCCAGATCACCGGTGCGGGCCAGCTCGTCGATCATGGCGTCATAGGCCGGATCGCAGAAGCGGTTGATGTTTTCACCCTGCCACTGGCTGGATGGCTTGGGTTCGCCGCCGCAACGGTAGGCCGCCAGATACTGCTGGGGGTCTGTGCCGTTGAACGTGTTGGCATACATTTCCACATCGGCATAGAACTTCTGGAAGGTGTCGGGCGAACCGGGGTCACCACCAAAGAACACCGAAGCATCGAGGTTGCGCAGTTCGGTTTCAACACCGATCTGGCTCCACCAATCCTTGATCAGCGCCTGAAAGTCCTGACGGACGGCGTTGGTCGATGTCTGGTACAGCAGCGACAGCTTCATGCCGTCTTTTTCGCGCACGCCGTCACCGTCGCTGTCGGTCCAGCCGGCTTCTTCCAGCAGGGCCTTGGCGCCTTCCAGATCTTGCGTCAGACAGTCGGTGTTGTCCGAAGCATAGATCGCAGGTGCAGGCACCAGGTTACAGGTCGGCGCACCGGCCTTGCCATAGCCCACTTCGGTCAGCAGTTCGCGGTCGATGGCCATCGACAGCGCCTTGCGCACCTTCACATCGCCCAGAATCGGGTGCGGTTCTGCCACGGTCGAACGTGTTTCGGGCGGCAGGTCGGGTGACGGGTTGGTCAGGTTCATCTCGATCCGCTCAAGCAGCGGGCCAAAACCGGCGACAGCCTTGCCGTAACCGGCGGCTTCCATCTTGGCGATGACGTCGGGTGCCAGTTGCAGGTTCCAGGCATAGTCGAATTCGCCTGTTTCCAGAACCGCACGACCGGCCGAGTTCGCGTCGCCGCCACCTTTGAACGTGACCTTGGCAAAGGCGGGTTTGCCTTCTTCACGGTAGTTTTCATTGGCTTCGTACTGGATCACGTCGTTCGGTTTGAAATCCGCAACCTTGAACGGGCCGGTGCCAATGGGGTTATAGTTGGCTTCGGTGCATTCGGGCGCCTTGGCACCCAGGCAGTCAGCGAACTGCGCGGCCTGAATGATCGGGGACTGACCGCCGACAAAAGGACCATAGGGGTTTGGCTTGGGCTGGTTGAACGTGACCTTGACGGTCAGGTCGTCCACCGCTTCGACGGATTCGACGCCGTCAAAGAACGCCGCCTGTGCGCAGCCGCCTTCGGGGTGCATACAGTATTCCGAGGTGAACTTTACGTCGGCGGATGTCACCGGCGTGCCATCCGACCAGATGAGTCCTTCCTTGATTTTCCATGTGATGGTGGTCAGGTCTTCGGACACACCGCCATTGGCCACGGTGGGCACTTCGGCAGCAAGGAAGGGCACCATTTCACCGGTTTCATTGTAGCGTGCCAGTGGCTCCAGAACCAACGAAGCCGCTTCGATGTCCTTGGTACCGCCCGACAGGAACGGGTTCAGAATCGAGGGCGCTTGCCAATAGAGGATTTTCACCTCGCCATCGCGGCCTTGCGGGCCTTCGTGACCGGCGGCCATTGCCATCGGTACAAAGGCAACGCTGGCAGCCGCGCCAAGCAATAGGGTCTTGAGTTTCATAACATACTCCTTGTTGGACACATGTTTGTGTCTTTGGCGTGCCCCATTTGCCGGGTGCACGCAGTGTAGCGTCGGTTGGGGTCGTGAAATTTACCTTGCGTAACCATGCGATTACAGTGAAATTTCTAGCGCGCCCCCCAGACGAATGGCCACATCGAAACAGACTTGACGGAAAAAGCAACCCCAGAGATGCCCGATAAATGGGCAAACGTCGGGATGCGTTTGACAGTGCCCGATCATTGGCCGTAGCGTTCACGTCAAAACAATCGGGGAATGTTATGCTGGACCACGGGGCCGAAGGGCCGATTGCCGATATCAGAGGGTTGCGGGTCGAATTCCAGACCAAAGACGGCCCTGTTTTGGGTGTCGAGGACGTGTCCTTTTCCATCAACGCGGGCGAAACGGTCTGCGTGGTGGGCGAATCTGGCTCGGGCAAGTCGGTGTCATCGCTGTCGCTGATGCGTCTGGTTGAATTCGGCGGCGGGAGAATTGCCGGCGGGCAATTGATGTTTGACCGCAAGGACCATGCGCAGGTGGATCTGGCACAGGCCGATCAAAGCCTGATGCGCACGATTCGCGGCAATGAAATCGGTATGATCTTTCAGGAACCGATGACCGCGCTGAACCCGGTGTTTACCGTGGGCCGCCAGCTGACCGAAGGGCTGCGCCTGCACAAGGGGATGACCAAAAAAGAGGCATCCGCCCGCGCGCTGGAACTGATGCGACAGGTGCGCATCCCCGAACCCGAACGTCGTCTGCAACAATACCCGCACGAATTGTCCGGCGGCATGCGCCAGCGTGTCGTGATCGCCATGGCGCTGGCCTGCGAGCCGCGCCTTCTGATCGCGGACGAACCCACAACCGCGCTGGACGTGACGATTCAGGCCGAAATTCTGGCGCTGATGGACCGGCTGAAGCGCGAAACCGGCACCGCCGTGATGTTCATCACGCACGACATGGCCGTGGTGGCGCAAATGGCCGACCGCGTTGTCGTCATGTTCCGCGGCAAGAAGGTCGAGGAAGGCCCGGTCGCCGACATCTTCGAGGCGCCCAAACACCCCTATACCAAGGCTTTGCTGGCCGCCGTGCCCAAACTGGGCGAAATGACGGGCAAGCAATATCCCGAACCGATGAAGCTGCTGGGCCGCAATCAGGGCGAGATCAAACCGATTGTCGGCGAAGAGAACGAAGTGCTGCTTGAGGTGCGCAACCTGACCACACGTTTCGAGGTCAAGGGTGGGCTGTTGCGGCGCACTGTGGCCAATGTCCATGCTGTCGAAGACCTGTCGTTTTCGATCAACAAGGGCCAGACGCTCAGCCTTGTGGGCGAATCCGGCTGCGGCAAATCCACTGCGGGCCGCTCGATCCTGCGTCTGGTCGAACCGCTTTCGGGCGAGGTCCGGTTGGGCGGCAAGGACATCATCGCGCTGAACCAGCACGATCTGCGCACCGCGCGGCTGGACATGCAGATGATCTTTCAGGACCCGTTCGCCAGCCTGAATCCGCAGATGCAACTTTCGGATCAGGTGGCTGAACCGATGCAGAACTATGGCATGTTCAAGGGCGACGAAGGGCGCAAGCGCATCGAAATGCTGTTCGACCGTGTCGAGCTGCCGCGCAGTTTCATGCGCCGCTATCCGCACGAACTGTCCGGCGGGCAACGCCAACGGGTCGCCATCGCGCGCGCCCTTGCGCTGAACCCCAAGCTGATCATCGCGGACGAGGCGGTCAGCGCGCTGGATGTGTCGGTGCAGGCGCAGGTGTTGAACCTGATGATGGAGCTGCAAGAGGAAATGGACCTGTCATTCCTGTTCATCAGCCACGACATGGCCGTGGTCGAACGGGTCAGCCACTTTGTCGGGGTGATGTATCTGGGACGAATCGTCGAATTGGGGCCACGCAGTGCGGTGTTCGAAAACCCGCAGCACCCCTATACCCAAGCGCTGATGAAGGCGGTGCCCATCGCCGATCCGCGCCAGCGCAAGGACGAGAAAGACCTGAACTTCAAGCCGATCCCGTCCCCCATTCACCCGGCGGATTACGTCGCCGCCCCGTCGGAATACCGCGAGATTTCGCCCGGCCACAAAGTCCTGACCACCGACAGCGGATACTGACATGCCCGAACGCCTTACGCCGTTGCAGCTGATGACCAAACTCATCAGCTTTCCCACCGTGTCGCGCGACACCAACCTGCCGCTGATCGACTGGGTCGAGGTCTATCTGGCATCGCATGGAATCACCGCCCACCGCTGGCCCGATCCCGACCAACCTCACAAGGCAGCGCTGTTTGCCCATGTGGGACCCTGGGAAGAGGGCGCTGTCGTACTGTCGGGCCACACGGATGTGGTGCCGGTCGACGGCCAGCCGTGGGACAGCGATCCGTGGACGGTGACAGAACGGGACGGCAAGTATTACGGGCGCGGCACCTGTGACATGAAAGGCTTTGACGCGCTGGCAATCTGGGCGCTGGTCGAGGCGCAGTACGCCGATGTCAAACGCCCCCTGCAACTGGCGCTCAGCTTTGACGAAGAGGTCGGTTGTACCGGCGCGCCACCGATGATCGCGGCGATGCAGCCCGTGCTGCCCAAGGGCGAACTGGTGATCGTGGGCGAACCGTCGATGCTGCAAGCCGTGACCGGCCACAAGGGCGGGCAGGGGTTTGACACCCATGTGATCGGCTTCGAGGTGCATTCGTCCCTGTTGCACACGGGCGTGTCCGCCATCCTTGAGGGCGCGAAAATCATCGACTTTGCCAACCAGCGCAATGCCGAGAATTTTGCCAATCCGCCCACCGCCCTGGGCGCGATGTTCGAACCACCCGTGACAACATGGCATGTGGGCCAGATCAGCGGTGGCACGGCCCATAACATCACCGCCAAGGATTGCTGGTTCTCGATGGATTTCCGCGCGGTGCCGGGGGACGACCCCGAGGCGCTGAAAGAAAGCTATCTTGAGCATGTGCGGACGATCGAAGCACGGATGCAGACTGTTCACCCCGATGCGCGGGTCGAGATCAAGGAACGCTTTTCCGTGCCACCGCTAAAGCCGGAAGAAAATGGCGCGGCCGAGTTGATGGTGCGCCGGATCACCGGTGACAATGGCGGACATGTGGTCAGCTACGGCACCGAAGCGGGGCAGTTCCAGGCGGCCGGTTATTCGGCGGTGGTCTGTGGTCCCGGCGACATCGCGCAGGCGCACCAGCCCAACGAGTTCATCACCGTGGCGCAGTTCGATCTGGGACATCAGTTCATGCGCGATCTGGTGGCGCGGCTGGGGTAGCTTTCGCCGCAGAGGCGGATTTGACGTCACGTCATTGCGTTACAAGCCGCCGGTGACACGCTGAAAAATGTAGCATTTTTCAGCCTCAAATCCTTTCAGGATTTCGCCGCATCTTGCACCCGCCAATCCAGGGCGTAGGGTGCGGCCCATGAGCTTTCCCACCTTTATGGACTCACCCGCAAATTGGCCCGGACCCGCCCCGCAAGAGGCGGATGTTGTGGTGATTGGCGGCGGTGTGATCGGCGTCTGCACGGCCCTGTTTCTGGCCCGCGCAGGCCAACGTGTCGTCTTGCTGGAAAAGGGCCGCATCGCCGCCGAACAGTCCAGCCGCAACTGGGGCTGGATCAGGGTGCAGGGACGCGACCCTGATGAGATTCCCATCGTGCTCGAGGCGGCGGACCACTGGCGCGCATTGGCGCAACAGACCAACGTTGACATCGGCCTGCGGCAGGAGGGCGTGACCTATCTGGCGGAATCCGAAAAGGATTATGCCAAATACGAGGCATGGCTGGATCATGCGCGCGCCCATGGGCTGGACAGCAAGATGCTGAGCAGTGCCGAGACAGCGCAGCTGATTCCGGGCCTGTCGCGCCGCTATTCCGGTGCCATCTACACAGCGCAGGACATGCGCGCAGAACCATGGGTGGCAGTGCCTGCATTGGCAGGCATCGCGGCGCGCGAAGGGGCCACTTTGGTCGAAAACTGCGCCGTGCGCGGGCTGGACATCGAGGGTGGCAAGGTCGCCGGTGTCATCACCGAACAGGGCCGCATCAAGGCGCCTCAGGTGGTTCTGGCCGGTGGTGCATGGTCCTCGCTGTTCCTGCAACGGCACGGGGTTTTCGTTCCGCAACTCAGCGTGCGGGCCACGGTGGTGGCAACACAGCCGATGGGGGCAACCTACGAGGGCGGGGCGACCGACAGGAAAGTGGCCTTTCGTCATCGCGCCGACGGCGGATATTCCCTTGCCCAAGGCGGGTTCTCCGAGCTGTTCGTCGGCCCGCAAGCCTTTCGCAGCCTGCCGCACTACATGACACAGTTGCGGTCTGATCCCTTTGGCGTGCGTCTGTTGCCGCGCGCGCCTGCGGGCTTCCCCGACGCATGGGGCACGCCGCGCCACTGGGGGGATGACGACGTCAGCCCCTTCGAGCGGATGCGCGTGCTGAACCCCGAACCGAATCACCGCAAGGCGGCCAAGCTGCTGCGCCAGTTCGCCGCCATGATGCCCGGATTGGGCGAGGTGCGCCAGGCCAGGACCTGGGCCGGCATGATCGACACCATGCCCGACATCGTGCCCGTGGTGGACCGCGTGGCCAGTATTCCCGGCCTGACGGTCGGCACCGGCATGAGCGGCCACGGCTTTGGAATCGGTCCCGGCATGGGGCGGGTGCTGGCCGCTCTGGTCACGGGCGACAAGGTGGGGCATGATCTGCATCGTTTCCGCCTGTCCCGTTTCAGCGACGGATCGGCCATGACCCTTGGCCCCGGAATTTAGACCCAAATCAGCCCCGAAGGAGACCGTCCCATGCCGATCAAGAACCGATTTGCCGAGATGCACAGCGACATCACCGCGTGGCGCCGCCACCTGCACGCGCACCCCGAACTGATGTTCGATGTGCACGAGACGGCCAGGTTCGTCGAAGACAAGCTACGGTCGTTCGGCGTTGATGACATCACCACCGGCATCGGCCAAACCGGCGTTGTCGGCGTGATCAAGGGGCGTGGCAACAGCGACCGCGTGATCGGCCTGCGTGCCGATATGGATGCGCTGCCCATCATCGAGGCGACGGGGCTGGACTATGCGTCGACCGTGCCGGGCAAGATGCACGCCTGCGGCCACGACGGCCACACCGCGATGCTGCTGGGCGCGGCGCAATATCTGGCCGAGACCCGCAATTTCGACGGCACCGTCGTGCTGATATTCCAACCCGCCGAAGAGGGTGGCGGTGGTGGCCGCGAGATGGTCAATGACGGTCTGATGGACCGATGGAACATCCAGGAAGTCTATGGCATGCACAACATGCCCGGCTTTCCCACCGGCACCTTCGCCATCCGCCCCGGCCCGCTGCTGGCCAGCGCCGACGAATTCACCATCCGCGTGGTGGGCAAGGGCGGCCATGCCGCCAACCCGCACGAGGCCATCGACCCCAACCTTGCCGCCGCCCATGTGATCGTGGCGCTGCAAAGCATCGCCAGCCGCAACGCCAACCCGCTGTCCTCGGTCGTGGTGACCGTGGGGGCGCTGCACTCGGACAGCCATGTCAGCAACGTGATCCCGCAGGCGACCACGATGAAGGGCACCGTGCGCGCGCTGGACGAGGACGTGCGCGCGATGGCGCAGAAACGTGTGCAAGAAATCGCGACCGCCACGGCGCAGGCCTATGGTTGCGTGGCCGAGGTCGACTATGTCGTGGGCTATCCGGTCACCGTGAACGCCGCAGAGAACACCGAATATGCCATTGCCGCCGCCCGTGCGGTGGCCGGCGATGTGACCGAAAACATCCCGCCGGTGATGGCCGCCGAAGACTTTGCCTTTATGCTCAACGCGCGGCCCGGTGCCTACATCCTTGTGGGCAACGGCCCCGGCGCGATGGTGCACCACCCCGAATACAACTTCGACGACGAGGCGATTCCGGCCGGATGCAGCTGGTTTGCCGAGATTGTCGAACAAAGGCTGGCGCAGGCCTGAGCGCCTGACCCAGCGAAACACATCAAGAAGGAAGAAAGACCATGCCCGTCAAGAACCGATTTGCAGAGCTGCACGCCGACATCACCGCCTGGCGCCGCGATCTGCATGAGAACCCCGAAATCCTGTTCGACACCCACCGCACCAGCGCGCTGGTGGCGGACAAGCTGAAAGCCTTTGGCTGTGACGAGATTGTCACCGGCATCGGGCGCACGGGTGTTGTGGGGGTGATCAAGGGCAAGACCGACACATCGGGCAAGGTCATCGGCCTGCGCGCCGATATGGACGCGCTGCCGATCCACGAGCAGACGGGGCTGGAGTATGCCTCGAAAACCGATGGGGCGATGCACGCCTGCGGCCATGACGGGCACACCGCCATGCTGCTGGGGGCGGCGCAATATCTGGCCGAAACCCGCAATTTCGACGGCACCGTGGTGCTGATCTTCCAACCCGCCGAAGAAGGCGGCGGCGGCGGCAAGGAAATGTGCGACGACGGCATGATGGACCGCTGGGGTGTGCAGGAAGTATATGGCATGCACAACTGGCCCGGCCTGCCCACTGGGCAATTCGCGATCCGCTCGGGGGCGTTCTTTGCGGCGACTGACCAGTTCGACATCTATGTTGAAGGCAAGGGCGGCCATGCGGCGAAACCGCATGAGACCGTGGACACCACCGTGATGGCTTCGCAACTGGTGCTGGCGCTGCAAACAATCGCCAGCCGCAACGCCGATCCGGTGGATCAGGTGGTGGTTTCGGTGACCTCGTTCGAAACCTCGTCCAAGGCGTTCAACGTGATCCCGCAACGGGTCCACCTGAAGGGCACCGTGCGCACCATGAGCGCCGAGATGCGCGATCTGGCCGAAGCGCGGATCAACGCGATTGCCTCGGGCATCGCCGCGACATTCGGCGGTGTGGCAGATGTGGATTACCACCGTGGTTATCCGGTCATGGCCAACCACGAAGACCAGACCGAATTCGCAGCCGACGTGGCGCGCTCGGTATCTGGTGCTTGCGATGATGCGCCGCTGGTCATGGGCGGTGAAGACTTTGCCTTTATGCTCGAAGAGCGTCCGGGGGCTTATATTCTGGTCGGCAACGGCGCGGGCGCGATGGTGCACCACCCCGAATACAACTTTAACGACGAGGCGATTCCGGCGGGGTGTTCGTGGTGGGCCGGCATTGTCGAACAGCGGATGCCTGCGGCCTGATTGACGGACGGGTTGGGGGCGCTGCCCCCGGCCTGCGGCCTCCCCCGGGATATTTAGGGCCAAAAGAAAGGCACGCCTAAAGGGTTTCGTAGACCCTTGCGATGCCGTCGGCTTCGGACTGGGCCGAGAATTGGGTGCGGGCCGTTTCGCGGGCGGCCTGAGCCATTTGGTCGAAATTACCTGTCAGGATCGTGCGGGCGGCTTCGGCGGCAGTGTCCGGCGTGGCGATCAGCCCGGCGGTCTGGGCATTTGTGAACGCGTTGTAATAGCCGGCATCGGTGCCGACAAAGGGCACACCGCTGGCCATGCCTTCCAGCGGGACCATGCCGTAGCCCTCGTAGCGGGGCAATTGCACCACAAGGCTGAGGGCGCGCATCAGGGCGGGCAGGCCGGTGGCGGGAACCTCGCCGGGGAATAGGATGCGGTCGGACAGGCCCGCGGCGGCGATCTGGGATGCGAGGTCTTGCAGGAATTCCTGATGTTTGCGGGCGGCGCGTCCTATGATCAGGGCCGTTGTGCCGGGCAAGGTTGGCAGCAGGTCGATCATGGCGGCGACGAATTGGTCGGTGCCCTTTTCCGGGCGGATGCGGCCGACAGTGGCGATGCCGCGCGTGCCGCCGTACCCCAGTGCAGCCCAAGCGGCGGCGCGGTCGGGGGCGGGGGTGAACAGATCGGTGTCGACCCCGTGCGGCACGGTGGCGCGCACATGGGGGACAAAGCTTGCGGCGGTGTCCGTGGTGGCGATCACCGCGTCCATGCGGCTGATCAACCAGCGCGGAAAAGCCGAGTGGCGGCGTTGCGCCGCCGAGGTGAACACGATCTTGACCGGCAGGCGCAGCACGTCGCGCGCCCAGAGGGCTGCCCGCATTTCGGTGTTGCGGCGCACATGCCAGATGCAGGGGTCATGCGACAGCGCGCGGGCCTGTTTGAGCGTGATGGGGGCGGGGCATCCGGGCAGGGGCTGGCCCACCAGATGCAGGTCGTACCGCCCGAGTTGCCGGCGTACCACATTGGCCGCCGTGGCCGAGACGCCGGTGTAATTGCGGTTGAAATTGGTGACAAACAGGCGGCGCGTCATGGGCCGAGGTCCAGTGCGGTCACCAGGCGGGCCGCGATGTCGGCAGCACCCGTGTCGCGTTTGGCGACGAAATCGGTCGCGGCGGTGCGCGCGCGCCCCAAGGCTTGGGGCGTGTCGATCCAGTGCAGGGCGCGTTCGCCCAAATCGCGCCCGTCGGCCACCAGTTGCACCGCGCCACACGCTTCGAGCGGCGCGAAGGTTTCGGCAAAGTTCGACACATGCGGACCGGTCAGGATCGCCGCTCCGGCTTGGGCCACCTCATAGGGGTTGTGGCCGCCGTGTGGTTGCAGAGAGCCGCCCAGAAACACGAAAGGGGCCAGCGCGTACCAAAGCCCCATCTCGCCCAGCGTGTCGGCCAGATAGACCTGCGCGTCGGGTGTGTCGCCCAAGGTGCGGCGGGTGTGGGTCAGGCCCATGTTCTCGATCAGAACGGCCACCTCGTCGCCCCTGTCAGGGTGGCGGGGGGCAAGGATCAGCAGGGCATCAGGGTGTGTTTTCAGCACATGGGCGTGGGCCAGCAGCGCATCGGCCTCTTCGCCCGGATGGGTCGAGGCAGCCACCCATGTGGGGCGCTGCGCGATAATCTCGGCCAGACGGGTGCGCGCCGCGCCATGCACGGGAAGGGCCGGTGACAGGCTCTTGAGGTTGAAACCGGTCTCGACCAACGTGTGCGGCGGGGCGAGATCTGTCAGCGCTTTGGCCATTTCGGCGTTCTGGGTCAGGATCAGTCGGAACTGGCCTAGAATGAACGCCGCCGTGCGTGGAAATTTGCCCCAGCGTGCCAGCGAGCGCAGCGACATACGTGCACCCACCAGCGCCAGCGGCACATTGGCGCGGCGCGCGCGCACCAGGATCTGCGGCCACAGCTCGGATTCCACAAAGACCGCCGCGTCCGGCCGCCAGCGTTTCAGGAAGCGTTTGACCGGTCCCGCGGCATCGAGCGGGGCAAACTGGTGCACGCAGCGCGGCGGCATCCGCGCGGCAATCAGCGCCGCCGAAGTGGGCGTGCCCGAGGTGATCAGGAACCGTGCTTCAGGCAGTTGCTGACCAATGGCGGCGATCAGCGGCAGCACCGACAGGCTTTCCCCGACCGAGGCGGCGTGGAACCAGATCAGCAACCCGCCGGGGCGCTGTTCGGTGGTGTGCCCCAGAATTTCATGCGCACGGTGCACCGCAACCCCGTCGCGGCGCAAACGTTTGATGCGGGCATGGGCGGCAAAGGGCACCACCAATGCGGCGGCCGCCACATAGGCGCGATAAAGGGCAGTCGGGCGCATTCAGCCGCCGGTGTGGCTCATGTGGCGGGGCATTTGCCCGTCGGCCTTCTGGCGGGAATAGTCGAAATCATGGCCCTTGGGCTTGATCCCGATCGCGGCGCGGATGGCGTCGTGCAGGGGGGCGTCGTCATCGGGATGCGCCCGCAACGGTGCGCGCAGGTCCATCATGTCTTCTTGCCCCAGACACAGGTAAATCTCGCCCGTACAAGTCAGGCGCACGCGGTTGCAGCTTTCGCAGAAATTATGGCTCAGCGGGGTGATGAATCCGATTTTCTGGCCGGTTTCTTCCAGCCGCACATAACGCGCAGGCCCGCCCGTGCGTTCGGCCAGATCGGTGACGGTATAGTGCTCTGCATAGCGCGCGCGCACATCTTTCAGGGACCAGTACTGGCCCAGACGGTCCTCGTTGCCCAGATCGCCCATCGGCATGACCTCGATCCACGTCAGGTCCATGCCGCGTTCGGCACACCATTGCGTGATCGTGGGCAGTTCGTCCTCGTTAAAGCCTTTCAGCGCCACGGCGTTGATCTTGACGTGCAGACCGGCAGCCAGTGCTGCATCAACACCGCGCAGCACTTGCGGCAGGCGGCCCCAGCGGGTGATGTCGGCAAACTTCTGTTCGTCCAGCGTGTCCAGCGAGATGTTCACGCGGCGCACGCCGGCAGCATAAAGATCCTTGGCGAACCGCTCCAGCTGGCTGCCGTTGGTGGTCAGTGTCAGCTCTTTCAGCGTGCCTGCCTCCAGATGGCGGGCCATGCTGTTGAAAAACGTCATGATTTCGCGGCGCACCAATGGCTCGCCACCGGTGATGCGCAGCTTTTCCACGCCCAGATCGACAAAGGCCGAACACATGCGGTCCAGCTCTTCCAGGGTCAGCAGCTCTTTCTTGGGCAGAAAGGTCATGTTCTCGGACATGCAATAGACACAACGAAAGTCGCATCTGTCGGTGACAGAGACGCGCAGGTAGGTGATCGCGCGGGCGAAGGGGTCAATCAAGGGTGCGTTCATGACTCTATAGGTAAGGCTGGCGGGAAAGCGCAGCAAGGGGGAATGCGCATTGATGCACCTTGTGGGCTGTGCTTAGCATGAGGGTATGAAAACTTTGACCCTTGCCCTGATTTGCGCCTGCACCCTGACGGGCTGCGCGCGTTTGCCCGATTTCCTGAAACCGCGCCCGGATGTGGCCGAGACCCGCGCCGACGGCATGAGTGTCGACGTGCGCCCCAAAGCGCGACCTGACGCTGCATTGCCCGCCAAAGGCGCGCGCACCGTGGCCGAGTTTGATACGGTCAGCGCCGAGGAAAAGGCCGCCGCCACGGCGCCTGCGGCTGTCGGGGGACGTTTGGGGGTGACGGTGGCGTCGCTGGGCAGCCCGTCCGAGCCGGGGCTGTGGCTGAAAACGCCGCTGGTCACAAGCGAACAGCCCGGGCGGGTGGTTTATGCTGTGTCGGGAAAATCGGTGGCGGTGACGCTGATCCCGATCGAGGGGCCTGCAACGGGGGGCAGCCGGATGTCGCTGTCGACATTCCAGACGCTGGAGGCACCGTTGACCGGATTGCCCGAGGTTGAGGTGTTCAGCGCATCCTGAACGGGGCACTGCGGCGACAGTGCGGGAGCCTGCGGCGCGCGTTTATTTGGCAAGATGAAGGTGAGGGGGCGGCACATGGCAGCCACCCTCAAGTGTGCTCACAGGAACTTGGCCGCATCCTTGCGCGCAAAGGCCTTCATCGTGTCGCCGTGTTCGGCCAGAAAGGCGCGGGTGCGGGCAGCGTCGTGCTTGCTGAGGTCGCGCAGCCACCACGAGACGGCTTTCTGGATAAACCAGCGACCGTCGGGCGCATAGTCGGCGGCCCAGCCCAGAATGCGCTCGCGGGCTTCGGCCTCTTGCGGTTTGGGGTGGTTCTGTTTGGTCCAGGGCAGGGTGATGACCAGCGCCGCGCGTTTGGTCCACATGTGATCGCTGGTGGTCCACTCTTCGATTTCTTTCAGACGCGACGGATCGGCGATCAGACGCTTCTGGCCTGCCATGCAGGCATGATCGGCAATGGCCCAGCTGTCGAAGTCAGGCGCCCAGGACTTGATCAGCGCCCAGACCTCGGCGTCAGGGTCCATGCGGGCCTGTGTCAGCAGCTTGGCGGCGGCGATGCGGGCCTCGAAAATGTCGGTCTTCCACAGACCGTCGGCCAGTGCGACGCGGGTGTCGATGTCCAGCTCTTGCCGCCATGTCTTTGTCAGGTCGTTCAACACCGGATTGGGCACGCCCAGATAGGTGCGGTCGGCCTTGTGATAGGCTTGCGCGCCTGTCGCCCGTTCGGGATCGGCGTGGTCGTTGATTTCGGCCAGGGCCGCTTCGGGTGTCATGTTTTGGTGTCCAATATATGTGTGGGCAGACCGTCGATGCTGGTCTGGTTGCGCTCGCTCCAATAGGTCGAAACGCCGTCGGGGCCTTTGGTTTCGGCCCATTTTTGCAAGGTGTCGCGCGGGCCTGCGTGGTCAAAGTAGGGGACCGCGTAGCCGCAGGAGGTTTGCAGCATGTCCACCGTCACGTCATAGATCTGCCGCGCGCCGGGCGAGGGTTCGAACATTGCATCCAGTTCGGCGAATTCCGCATCGCGCGGGTGCAGGGTGCGGGCGGTGCCATAGGCACGCATGATCATCGGGCGTTTTTCAAAGCCGCACCACATCAGCGTGATGCGGTTGTGCAGCGCCAGATGGGCGGCGGTTTCGTTGCCCGATCCGGTCAGGTTGCGCCAGACGATGCGGTTTGGCCCCATGACCCGCAAGGCATCCATCCCCTTGGGGCTGATGTTCACACGGCCCGTGTCTGCCGCACTGCCCACGAAAAACATGTGCTGTTGGGCGATGAATTTCGCGTGGTCGTCTTCGATGCTGTCAAACTGTTTGCCCATGGGTCACTCCACCGTAACGGATTTTGCAAGATTGCGCGGCTGGTCCACATCGGTGCCCTTGGCCACGGCAGTGTGATAGGCCAGCAGTTGCGCCGGCAGCGCATAGAGGATCGGGGCCACGGCATTGTGCACCGTGGGCATCACAATCGACGCCCAGACACCGTCGCCGGCTTCTTCCAGCCCTGCGGCGTCCGAGATCAGCACGATCTTGCCCTTGCGCGCCATGACCTCTTGCATGTTGCTGACGGTCTTGTCGAACAGCGCATCGCGCGGGGCCATGACCACCACGGGCACATGTTTGTCGATCAGCGCGATGGGGCCGTGTTTCAGCTCGCCCGACGCATAAGCTTCGGCGTGGATATAGCTGATTTCCTTGAGTTTCAATGCACCCTCAAGCGCCAGCGGATACATCAGCCCGCGCCCCAGAAACAGCACATCGCGCGCCTCTGACAGGCGGCGTGCGGTGTTCTGCATCGCCTTGTTCTGTTCCAGCGCCGTGGTCATCAGCGCAGGCAGGCTGCGCAAGGCCGACACATGATCGGCCAGCGCCTCCTTCGACAATGTGCCCCGGTCCGACGCCGCCTTCAGCGCCAGCATCAGCAGAACGGTCAACTGGCAGGTGAACGCCTTGGTCGAGGCGACGCCCACTTCGATGCCCGCATGGATCGGCAGCGCCAGATCGCTTTCGCGCGCGATCGAGCTTTCGGGGACGTTGACCACCGACAGGATGCGCGCAGCCTTGCCCTCGCAATAGCGCAGGGCGGCCAGCGTGTCGGCGGTTTCGCCCGATTGCGACACAAACAGCGCCAGTGTGCGGTCGGGGATCGGCGGCTCGCGGTAGCGGAACTCGGACGCCACATCGACCTCGACCGGGATACGGGCGATCTGCTCGAACCAGTATTTCGCGGTCAGACAGGCATAATAGGCGGTGCCGCAGGCCACCAGCGTCAGCCGGTCGATGGCGGTGAAATCCACACCGGGGTCGGGCAGGGCGATGTGCCCGTCAGCGGTCAGGTAGTTGGCCAGCGCATTGCCGATCACCGTGGGCTGTTCCGCGATTTCCTTGGCCATGAAATGCTTGTGTCCGGCCTTGTCCACGCGTGCAGAATCAATCTGGATGGTCTTGATGGCGCGGTTGGCCAAATTGCCGTTGGCATCATGAATTTCCAGCGACGTGCGGGTCAGAACTGCGCGGTCACCTTCTTCCAGATAGGTGATGCGGTCGGTCAGAGGCGCCAGCGCGATGGCGTCCGAACCTACGAACATTTCACCATCACCGTGCCCGATGGCCAGCGGAGACCCCTTGCGGGCGGCGATGATCAGATCGTTTTCGCCCTGAAACAGAAACGCCAGCGCAAATGCACCGTGCAGCCGGTCAAGCGTCTGGTTGGCGGCCTGAACCGGGTCTGCGCCCGCGTCCATATACATCTGGGTCAGCAGGGCGACGGTTTCGGTGTCGGTCTCGGTCACGAACTGGAAACCGGCCTGCGACAGCTCGGCGCGCAGCTCGCGAAAGTTCTCGATGATGCCGTTGTGCACCACGGCCACAGGCCCCGCCTGATGCGGGTGCGCATTGGTGACCGAAGGCGCGCCATGGGTGGCCCAGCGGGTGTGCCCGATGCCGGATTTGCCCGCCAGCGGTTCGTGCACCAGCAGATCGCTCAGGTTCACCAGCTTGCCCACCGCGCGGCGGCGGTCCAGTGTGCCCTTGTTCACGGTGGCGATGCCCGCGCTGTCATAGCCGCGATATTCCAGACGCTTGAGCGCCTCGACCAGAATGGGGGCCACTTCGTGGTTGCCCAGAACGCCGACGATTCCGCACATATCAGTTGCCCCTTGTTTGTCTGGCCTTTTTGGCCCGCAGCATTTGCATCAGTTTGCGCGCCATGCCCGGCTTTTCAACCTGAAGCGCGCGGGCGATGGCCAGCGCGCCGTCCTCGACATCAGAGGTGATGACAGACCCCGAGGCTGTCATGGCTTCGCTGCCCACGGACACGGGGGCGACCAGCATGGTGTTCGACCCGATAAAGGCACGCGCGCCGATGTGGGTGTGGTGTTTCAGCACGCCGTCGTAGTTGCAGGTGATGGTGCCCGCGCCGATATTGGCCGCGGCGCCCACAAAGGCGTCACCGATATAGCTCAGGTGATTGACCTTGGCGCCGGCGTCGATGGTGGCATTCTTGATCTCGACAAAGTTGCCAACGCGTACGTCTTCGGCCAGTTCGGCACCGGGGCGCAGACGGGCATAGGGGCCGATGACCCCGCCGCGCGCCACATGACACCCTTCCAGATGCGAAAACGCACGGATGCGGGCACCGGATTCGATGGTGACATCGGGGCCGAAAAACACATGCGGTTCGATCACCGTGTCGCGGCCGATGAAGGTGTCATAGGAGAAATAGATGCTGGACGGGTCCAGCAGGGTCACGCCGTCTTCCATCGCCGCCGCCCGCGCGGTCTGTTGGAACAGCGCGTCGGCCGCGGCCAGTTCGGCGCGCGAGTTGATGCCCAGCGTTTCCGCTTCGGGGCAGGTGACGACGCCGGTGCTCAGGCCACGCGCGCGGGCCAGACCAATGATGTCGGTCAGGTAATATTCGCCCGCAGCATTGTCGTTGGTGACCGCGTCCAGCAGCGAAAACAGCGTGGCGGCGTCACAGGCAACAACGCCCGAGTTGCATAAGCTGATGGCGCGCTCGGCCTCGGTGGCATCCTTGAATTCCACTATGGATTCAAGCGTTTCGCCCGACATCTTCAAGCGGCCATAGCGCCCCGGATCGGCCGCCTCGAAGCCCAGAACCACCACATCCTGCGCGCCGCGCGCCAAAACCATTGCCTCAAGCGTTTCGGGGCGCACAAAGGGCGTATCGCCGTACAGCACGATCACCGTACCGTCGAACCCGTCCAGCGCGGCGCGGGCCTGTTGCACCGCATGGCCGGTGCCAAGCTGTTCCTCTTGGACGACAACCTGCACTTCTTCGTCGTAATCAAGCACCGCCTTGGTCACCGCCTCGGCGCCGTGGCCTGCGACGACCACCATGCGTTCGGGTTCCTGCGACCGTGCCGCTTGCAGGGCGTGCACCAGCATGGGCGCGCCTGCGATGGGGTGAAGGACTTTCGGAATGTCCGAATTCATCCGTGTGCCTTTGCCTGCGGCAAGGATGACCGTCGCGATGCTCATGCCAAATCTCTTTGTGTTCTTGTTGTGACCGTTTTATCCATCTTGCCATGCGGCGCAACCGTTGGCCCCATCAAACAAGATTGCTGGCCGTAACACGAACAATGACAGGACGGCAATGATCCGCCCATCAGGAGACAGGCATGACATCGGTAATCTTTGATCTGGACGGCACTTTGGCAGACACCAGCGGCGATCTTCTGGCCGCCGCGAATGTGTGTTTTCGCGATATGGGCGCGGGCGATGTGCTGACGGTGGCCGATGCCGGGGCTGCGCTGCGCGGGGGGCGGGCGATGCTGACGCTGGGCCTGCACCGCATCGGACGGTTCGACGAGGCGCTGGTCACCAAATATTACCCTGTGCTGCTCGAAGCCTATGATGGCGCGATTGATCATCACACGGTGATGTACCCCGGCGCGATGGAGGCCGTGGCCGCGATCAAGGCCGATGGCATTGCCGTGGGCATCTGCACCAACAAGCCCGCAGGGCTGGCCGAGAAGCTGTTGCAATCGCTTGGGGTGCGCGATGCCTTTGCCTCGATGGTCGGGGCCGACACATTGGCGGTGCGCAAACCGGACCCCGCCCCGCTGTTCGCCGCCGCGCGACAGGCGGGCGGGTCCGATCACTGCATCCTGATCGGGGACAGCGACACCGACCGCAATACGGCACGGGCGGCGGGGGTGCCCTCGGTTCTGGTCACCTTCGGCCCCTCGGGCGAGGATATGGCCGCATTGAACCCCGAGGCTTTGTTGAACGATTACGCCGACTTGCCCGCACTGGCGCGGCAGCTGCTGCGCGGCGAGGCCGCCGCATGAGCGAGGTCTTCAAGGGCAGCTTTACCCAGCAGGAACCGATCCCCGAGGCGGGTATCGAGGCCGCGGTACGCGTGATGCGCCACGGACGCCTGCACCGCTACAACACCGTGGGCGAGGAAGTGGCCGAAGCCGCGATGCTGGAACAGGAGTTCGCGGCACTGGTCGGCGCGCAATATTGTCTGGCGGTGGCCTCGGGCGGCTATGCCATGGCCACGGCGCTGCGGGCAGTGGGGGTGAAACCGGGCGACCGCGTGCTCTCCAACGCCTTTACGCTGGCGCCGGTGCCGGGGGCGATTGCCTCGCTGGGTGCGGTGCCGGTCTTTGTCGGCGTGACCGAGGATCTGACAATTGATCTGGAGGATCTGGACGCCAAGGGCGACACAGCCGATGTTCTGCTGCTCAGCCACATGCGCGGGCATATCTGTGACATGGACCGGCTGATGCAGATTTGCGACCGCCACGGCATCCAGGTGGTCGAGGATTGCGCCCACACCATGGGGGCCGCGTGGAACGGCGTGCCGTCGGGGCGGCACGGCGTGGTGGGCTGTTATTCGTGCCAGACGTACAAACATGTGAACGCGGGCGAGGGCGGTCTGCTGGTCACGGACGACGCCGAAGTTGCCGCCCGCGCCGTGATGCTGTCGGGCAGCTATATGCTGTACGAACGTCATCTGGCCGCGCCGGATGCCGCGGTGTTCGCTGACCTGCGCTATACCACGCCCAATATCTCGGGGCGCATGGACAACCTGCGCGCGGCGATCCTGCGCCCGCAACTGGCCAATCTGGACACGCAATGCGCCCGCTGGAATGACCGTTACAAGGTGCTCGAAGACGGTGTGCGCGGCACGCCGGGGCTGAAGATTGTCGAACGGGCA
Organism: Pseudosulfitobacter sp. DSM 107133; assembly: GCF_022788695.1. Classification (NCBI taxonomy): domain Bacteria; kingdom Pseudomonadati; phylum Pseudomonadota; class Alphaproteobacteria; order Rhodobacterales; family Roseobacteraceae; genus Pseudosulfitobacter; species Pseudosulfitobacter sp. DSM 107133. The sequence goes on along the minus strand of NZ_CP085154.1, from coordinate 2,425,684 downwards.
GCGGTGGAACGCATTGTCGGCTCGTCCTTCCAGTTCCTGTTGCTGGACTGGAAGGCTGACGACATTCTGGCGGTTCTGAAACGCTGCGCGGCACGCGGGGTTGAACTCAAGTGGTTCGGAGCACCCGAACCCACGGCGTTCACGTCGAAATACGACAGCTGGCGCTATGCTGCCGCCGAGGTGATGCCCGCCACAGACAGGGTGCTGGCGGGTATCGTTGACATGCGCGTGCCGCTGACCTTCTCGCTGGACGATTGCGCGCTGATCGCACGGATCATCCGCAGCGAAGTGTCAGCGGTGTTTCAGGCGGCCAGCGCCTAGCCTTCTGGCTGTCCCAAATCGCATGCGGGAAAGAAACGCGGCCGTTCGTGTCTGGCGCAGGGAACGGTAGGAACGAGCCCTTTCCGAATTCCACCCGCGCGGAATCAAGTATCCGTCTTGGTCAAGGGTGTTTTGGTGTCCATTCTCTGTTTTCGCTTATGAGAGTGTTTGCGAGGATCAGGAGTTTTCGCATGAGGACGGCGAGCGCGACCTTGTGGGGTTTTCCGGCGGCTCTGAGGGCATCGTATTTCTGGCTCAGATCGGGGTTTCGCTTCATGGCGACGAGGGCGGGCATGAACAGGCTCTCGCGCAGGAGCCTGCGCCCGCCCTGGATGTGGGCCTTTCCGCTCCACTGACCGGACTGACACGTGATCGGCGCGAGACCTGCGAGCGCCGCGATCTGCTTTGACCCCAGAGTGCCGATCTCGGGGCATTCGCTGAGCAGCGCCCGTGCGGTGATGGCACCGATCCCGGGGATCGAGGTGAGAATGCCGATTGCCCTGGCGCGTTCCGGGCAATCGCGGTTTCGCCGTTCGATTTCGGCGTTAAGCCTGTCGATCTGGTGGTTGACCTGACGCAGGCGTGCCCGGGTCAGGCGGCGGGTCACGTCGAGCTGTTGCGTGCCAAGGCGGTTCATCAGCGCGGTACGATCCCGCACCAGCCCGGTGCGGGCGACATGCAACTCCTTGATTTCACGCTGTTTGGGGTCGGTTGGCTGGTCCGGAACCAGCTCCAGCGCGCGCCCCATGAGCGCGAGCATGCGGGCATCGACCGCGTCGGTCTTAGCGCGTGTGCCGTGGGCCTGCGCGAAGCGGCGGGCCTGCAGCGGGTTCACCTTGACGAGCGGCAGGCGGCCTGAGAAATGGCTCTCGAGGCGTCGGTGGTAGGGGCCGGTGGGCTCGAAGACCACGCGCTCCGGCGTTGTCTGCCCCAACCAGCGCTCGAAGGCGCGCAGGCCTGTCGCGGTATTGTCGAACCGGGCGTGGGTTGCGGTGCTGAGCCGGTGCGCGTCAAGATGCGCTTTCGAGATGTCGATGCCGATGGTATCGTTGATCATCTTCGTCATGTCCTTTGCTTGTCGTGCAGAGCCTGTGAGCTGCTGCGTATCCGTTCAGGCCTCATGCGAAGACGACGGGCGATCTCACTTGATTACGGTCCTCGAAGACCTGGCCGCAGACGATCCACCCGTCGCCGGTGCCTGCGATCCAAAAGGTGGCTGGCACCGGCTCCACCTTCGCAGAAGAGCCACGGAAAGTCTGAGACAAGGCCGCAGGCCGCCGCGCATCATGCCTCAGGCATGTCTTCGACATGACGGGCCGTCCGCCGGCACGGCGATTTTGCTGCTGTTGTGCGCTACCGATAGCTCGAATGTGCTAGGCTGCCATAAAGTGCCCAGCACTACGGTCGGATCGCCGCACCACGGCCCGACGCTGCGCGGCTTTGCGTTCCATTTCAAAAGTCGGCT